>DATFOC010000042.1:0-51693 GCA_035265935.1 Gaiellaceae bacterium | reverse complement strand
CGCTCCTTGAGCTCGCGGGTCTGTTCGTAGTCGCTCAAAACTGGAGTCCTCCTTCGCGGGCTGCGTCGGCGAGCGCCTTCACGCGGCCGTGGTACAGGTAGCCGCCCCGGTCGAAGATGGCGCGCTCGATGCCCGCCTTCTTCGCGTTCGCAGCGAGCTGCTTGCCCACTTCGGCGGCCTGGTCGGTCTTTGCGCCCTTGGCGTTCTTCTTGTCCAGCCAGCTCGCGGCGGCGAGGGTCTTGCCCTCGGCGTCGTCGACGAGCTGGGCGGCGATGCCCCGGTTCGAGCGGAACACAACCAGGCGCGGACGCTCGGCGGTTCCGAACACGTCCTTCCGGACGCGCTTGTGGCGGCGCTCGCGGCGCTGTCTCGTCGTGGGCTGGGTCATGCGCGCTTTCCGACCTTCCGGCGGACGTACTCGCCCTCGTAGCGGATGCCCTTGCCCTTGTAGGGCTCCGGCGGCCGGACGCGGCGCACTTCGGCTGCCGTCTGCCCGACCTGCTGCTTGTCGATCCCCTTGACGATGACCTCGGTCGGCGTCGGAACCTCGAACGAAATGCCCTGCCGCGGCTCGATCACGACCGGGTGCGAGAACCCGACGCTGAGCTCGAGCGATGTCCCGCGCAGCGCGGCGCGGTAGCCGACGCCCTGGATCTCGAGCTTCCGCTCGTACCCCTTCGTGACGCCTTCGACCATGTTTGCGACGAGCGATCGGGTGAGCCCGTGCAGAGCGCGGTCGTCGCCCCGCTCGGTCGGGCGGGTGACAGTCAGCTCGCCGTCGCCCTGCTCGATCTTCATGCGCTGCGGAACCTGCTGCGTGAGCTCGCCGAGCGGCCCGTTGACCATGACCCTGCCCGGATCGATCGACACGCTGACGCCGGCCGGCAGTTCAATTGGCTTTTTTCCGATTCGGCTCATGGCTCTACCAGACGAAACAGATGACTTCGCCGCCGATGCCTTCGCGCTCGGCGGTCTTACTCGTGACCAGACCCCTGGACGTCGACATGATCGCCGTCCCCATCCCCCCGAGGACGCGCGGCAGCCGGTCCTTTCTAGCGTAGACGCGGCGCCCCGGCTTGGAGACGCGCTTGAGGTCGGTGATGATCCGCTCCCGGCTCGGCCCGTACTTGAGCTGGATGACGAGCGTGCCGTACGACCGGTGCTTTTTCGCGTCGGGCTCCCGGCTGTTGTGGTCGGCGGGGCTGACGACGTGGAAGCCCACGATGTAGCCCTCGTCCTGTAGCAGGCGCGCGATCTCCTCCTTCTGTCGGGAGGTCGGCATCTCCGCAGTCTCGTGCAGCGCCTTGTTGGCGTTGCGAATGCGGGTGAGCATGTCTGCGATCGGATCGGTCAGCATGGCGTTACCAGCTCGACTTGGTCATGCCGGGGATCTGGCCCTGGTGCGCGAGGTGGCGCAGGCAGATCCGGCAGAGGCCGAACTTGCGGTAGACGGAACGCGGCCGGCCGCACCGGCGGCAGCGCGTGTACTGCCTGACCTTGAAGCGCTGCGGCTGCTGCGCCTTGTGGACCAGGGACTTCTTGGCCACTACTGCTCCCCTCTTTCTTCGATGGCGAACGGCATGCCCAACGCCCTGAGGAGCGCCAGGCCGTGCTCGTCGCTCTGCGCCGTGGTCGTGATCGTCACGTCCAGACCCCGGACGGCTGCGATGTCGTCGTAGTTGATCTCCGGAAAGATGATCTGCTCGCGGATGCCGAGCGAGAAGTTGCCGCGCCCGTCGAACGACCTTGGGCTGAGGCCGCGAAAGTCGCGGATCCTCGGGAGCGCGATCGACACGAGGCGGTCGAGGAACTCCCACATCCGGTCGCCGCGCAGCGTCACGCGCGCGCCGATCGGCATCCCGTCGCGGATCTTGAAGCCCGCGATCGACTTGCGGGCTCGGCGGACCTGCGCCCGCTGGCCGGCGATCGTCGTCAGCTCCTCGATCGCACTGTCGAGCGCCTTGGCCTCGGTCTTGGCCTCGCCGACGCCCATGTTCAGCGTGATCTTCGAGATGCGCGGCACCTGCATGAGGGTGCTCAGCTCGAGCTCGTCCTTCAGGCGCGGGCGGAGCTCCTCGTTGTAGGTCTGCTTGAGGCGCGGCACGTAGCCCTGCTTCTCCTTCGTCGCCGTGGCCATCAACGGTCGATCTCCTGGCCGCAGTCGGCGCGCTTGCAGACGCGGACGCGAACCGTGCCGGTCTTCCCCTCCCGCATGATCGTGCCGACGCGGGTCGGTCGCTGGCAGGCCGGGCAGACGACCATCACGTTCGAGATCTGGATCGGCCCGGCCCTCTCGATCACGCCGCCGGGCTGGATCTGCGGAGCGCCCATCCGGCTCGGGTTGCTCATCGGGCGCGGCCGGGTGTGGCGCTTGATCATGTTCAGGTTCTCGACGAGCACGCGGCCTTCCTTCGGGCGCGCCTCGAGGACACGGCCTTGCTTGCCGCGGTCCTTGCCACTCAGCACCTGGATGAGATCGCCCTTCTTGATCTTCATCGTCTGGGCCACTAGAGAACCTCCGGAGCGAGCGAGACGATCTTCATGAAGTTCTTCTCGCGCAGCTCGCGCGCGACCGGGCCGAAGATGCGCGTTCCGCGCGGGTTGCTGGCGGCGTCGATGATCACGGCCGCGTTCTCGTCGAACGCGATCGAGGTGCCGTCGTCGCGGCCGTACGGCTTCTTCGTCCGGACGACCACGGCACGCACGACCTCGCCCTTGCGCACGGCGCCCTGCGGCGTCGCGGTCTTGACCGTGCCAACGATGACGTCGCCGACCCGCGCGTAGCGGCGGTGCGAGCCGCCGAGCACGCGGATGCAGAGCAGCTCGCGGGCGCCCGTGTTGTCTGCCACCTTCAAGCGAGACTCCTGCTGGATCACTGGGCGACTTCCACCACTTCTGCGAGCCGCCAGTTCTTCGTCTTCGAGAGGGGGCGCGTCTCGACGATGCGGACGACGTCGCCGGCCTTCGCCTGGTTCTGCTCGTCGTGCGCGTGGAAGCGCTGGGAGCGTCGGACGACCTTCTTGTACTTCGGGTGCACCTTCACGACGTCGACCCGGACGACGATTGTCTTGTCCATCGCGGCGGAGACGACAACGCCGCGGCGCTCCTGCCGGCGGCCGCGCTCGTGCTCCGGCTTCTCCAGCCGGGTGATCGGCTTCCGCTCGGTCGCCCGCTCGCGCGTCTTCGGGCGCTTGCGGCGCTCGCTGCGCGGGACGCGCTTGCGCTTCTTCTTCGTCGACGCCGGGGCAGGGGCTCCTTCCTCGGCGCCTGTTTCTGCCGTGTCCTCGGGAGCCTCCTCGCCCTCGGCGGGCGCTTCGGCCTCGGCGGCAGCCTCGGGTTCGCCCTCGGCGATCGGCTCGGGAGCAGGCTCGGGCGTCGGCTCGGGAGCCGTCGGCTCGGGCACGGGCGGACCGGGCTCCTCCGGTGGAGCCTCGGGATCGGGCTCGGACGGAGTCTCGGATGCCTCGGCCTCGACCGGCAGCTCCTGCTCCTCGGGGGCCTCCACGGCCTCCTTCTCCTCCTCCTGCTCGTTCTTCTCCTCGTCCGCCACTAGCTCTCACCTCCCGCCGGGCTCGTCTCGCGCTCGACCCGGACGGTCAGGATCCGCGCGATCTCCCGCTTCGCCAGCTTCAGACGCGCGGGGTTCTCAAGGGCGCCCGTCGCCGACTGGAAGCGCAGGTTGAAGAGCTCCTGGCGGCGCTCGCTGAGCGCGCGCTCCAGCTCGTCGTCGGTCATGTCTCTCAACTGCTTAGCCCGCAAACAGATCAGCCTCTCTCTTCACGATCTTCGTCTTGACGGGGAGCTTGCTGCCCGCGAGACGGAGCGCCTCCTTGGCGAGCGGCTCGGGCACGCCAGCGAGCTCGAACATGACGCGTCCGGGCTTCACGACGGCGACCCAGTGCTCGGGCGAGCCCTTACCGGATCCCATCCGGGTCTCGGCGGGCTTCTGCGTGACCGGCTTGTCCGGGAAGAGGTTGATCCAGACCTTGCCGCCTCGCTTGATCTTCCTGGTCATGGCGATACGCGCAGCCTCGATCTGGCGGTTGGTGACCCAGCCGTCCTCGAGCGCCTTGATCCCGTAGTCGCCGTACTGCACCGAGGTCTGGCCCTTGGCCTGGCCCCGCCGGCGTCCGCGCTGGACCTTGCGGAACTTGGTTTTCTTCGGGAGCAGCATCAGTCAGTCTTCTCCGCCGATTCGTCGCCCGACTGGTCGAGCTTGGTCGGGTCTTCCTGCTGAGTCTTGGGCGTCGTCGACTCTGGAGCCTTCGCGACAGCCTCGGGCGTCGTCGGCGTCTCGGGTTCGACCTCCGGAAGCTCGCGGCCCTCGGCGGTCGTCGCCTCCTCGTCGGTGCGCGGCTTCTCGACGTTGTCCTGGCGCGCGCCGCGACCCGGAGCGCCCGCGCCGCCGCGCCGTCCGCGGCGCGGCTTGCGGTCCCGGACCGGGCCGAGGCCTTCGCGGTCGCCGCTGCCTCCGCGCCGCCCGCTCTCGCGGGAGGCCGTGAGGCCCTCGGACTTGCCGCCTCGCCGGCGGGCGGTGTCCTGCTCGCCCAGTCGTGCGTCACGGCGGCCGTCGACGGTCTCGAAGCCCTCCGGCATGATCTCGCCTTTGTTGATCCAGACCTTGACGCCGATCCGGCCGGTCGTCGTCTTGGCCTCGGCAAAGCCGTAGTCGATGTCAGCACGGATCGTGTGCAGCGGGACACGGCCCTCCGAGTAGCTCTCGGAGCGGCTCATCTCGCCGCCGCCGAGCCGGCCGCCGCACTGAACCTTCACTCCCTGAGCGCCGGAGCGAATGGCCGAAGCCAGCGAGCGCTTCATCGCGCGGCGGAAACTCACGCGGTTCTCGAGCTGCTCGGCGATCGACTGGGCCACGAGCTTCGCGTCGAGCTCTGGCCGCTTGATCTCGTTGATGTTGATGTGGACGTTCTTCTGCGTCAGCGCGTGCAGGTCCCGGCGCAGCGCGTCCACCTCGGCGCCGGACTTGCCGATCACGATGCCGGGGCGCGCCGTGTAGATGTCGACCGTGATCCGCTGCTTGTCCTTGCGGATCAGGATGTCGGACAGGCCGGCATGCGAGAGCTTGCCGATGATGTGCTCGCGGATCTTGATGTCCTCCTGGAGCGCGTCCGCGAAGTCCTTGTCGTTCGTGTACCAATTGGACTTCCAGTCGTGGATGACACCGACGCGCATCCCGCCGGGATGGATCTTCTGGCCCATTAGGACTCTTCTCCCTCGGTCTTCTTCTTGCGCGGGGCGCGCCGGGGCTTGGGCTTCGGCTTCTCCGCCGCCTCGGCCTTGGCCGTCGCAGGCTTCTTCGCACGGCTCGCGCGCTTGGGCTTCTCCTCGGTCTTCGGCTCCTCGGCGGGCTGCGCCTCCGGCTCCACCGCCGTGTCCTCGGTCGTCCGCGGGCGCCGGGCGGCTGCGCCGTCGGCCTCCGCCGGCGCTAGGCGGATGGTGACGTGGCACGTCTTCTTCTGGATCCGGGCCACGCGGCCGCGCGCGCGGGCACGCCAGCGCTTGATCACCGGGCCCTCGTCGACGTAGGCAGCGGACACGATCAGGTCGTCGCCGATCAGGCCGTGGTTGGCCTCCGCGTTCGCCACGGCGGACGCGAGGATCTTCTCGACCGCTCGCGCAGCGGCGCGAGGCGTGAACGCCAGCACGGTGCGAGCCTCCGGGACCGGCCGGCCGCGGATGTGCTCCACGACGAGGCGCGCCTTGCGCGGCGCGACCCGGAGGTACTGCGCGGACGCGCGCACCTCTGGGCGCTCCTCGATGGTCTGCGACCTCGGGCGAGCCACTAGCGCTTGACCTCCGTCTTCCGGTCGCCTGAATGGCCGCGGAAGGTCCGCGTCGGCGCGAACTCACCGAGCTTGTGGCCGACCATCTGCTCGGAGATGAAGACCGGGACGTGCTTGCGGCCGTCGTGGACCGCGATCGTGTGCCCGACCATCTCGGGGAAGATCGTCGAGGCGCGCGACCAGGTCCGGATCATGTTCTTCGATCCGGAGTTGTTCATCTGCTCGATGCGGCTCATCAGCCGCTCCTCGACGTACGGGCCCTTGCGGGACGATCTCGACACTTAGCGCTTCTCCTTGCCTCTCCGGCGCTGCCGGATGATCAGTGCGTCCGATTCCTTGTGCTTCGAGCGGGTGCGCTTGCCGAGCGTCGGCACGCCCCAGGGCGTGACCGGGTGGCGTCCACCCTTTGACTTGCCCTCGCCGCCGCCGTGCGGGTGGTCGACCGGGTTCATGGCCGAGCCGCGCACCGTGGGGCGCTTCCCACGCCACCGGCTGCGTCCTGCCTTGCCCCCGGTGATGTTCTCGTGGTCGACGTTGCCGACCTGCCCCACCGTCGCGCGGCAGGCGAGCGGCACTCGCCGAAGCTCCCCGGAGGGTAGCCGAAGGATTCCGTGGCCCTCGTCCTTTCCGACCAGCTGGATTCCCGTGCCGGCGCCGCGCGCGATCTTGCCGCCCTGGCCGGGCTTCAGCTCGACGTTGTGCACGAGCGTGCCTGTCGGGATGTTCTGGAGCGGGAGCGCGTTGCCCGGCTTGATGTCGGCTGCCGGGCCGGACTCGACGGTCGAGCCGACGCGCAGGCGAGCCGGGGCGAGGATGTAGGCCTTCGCGCCGTCCGCATAGTGGAGAAGCGCGATGTTGGCCGACCGGTTCGGGTCGTACTCGATCGCGGCGACCTTCGCGGGCACGCCGTCCTTCGTCCGCTTGAAGTCGATGACGCGGTAGCGGCGCTTGTGCCCGCCTCCGCGGTGGCGCGTCGTGATGCGGCCGTTGTTGTTGCGGCCGCCGGTCTTCTTCACCGGCTCGACGAGGCTCTTCTCCGGCTCGCTCTTCGTGACCTCCGCGAACTCGGAGACGGTCATGAAGCGGCGGCCGGGGCTCGTGGGCTTGAACTTCCTGGCCATGGCTAGACCTGTGCCCCTTCGAAGATCTCGATCGACTGGCCCTCGCGGAGCTGCACGATCGCCTTCTTCCAGCCCGGCTTGCGGCCGCGGACCATCCCGCGTCGCTTGGGCTTCGACCGGACCTGGACGATGTTGACCGCCTGCACCTTCACGTCGAAGAGCTCCTCGACTGCCTGCCGGACCTGCGTCTTGTGCGCGTCCGGATGCACGCGGAAGGAGTACTTCCGGTCCTCGATCAGGCTGTAGCTCTTCTCGGAGACGACCGGCGCGAGCAGGACCTCGTTCGGATGGAGGCTCACGCGGCACCCCTCCTCTCGAGCGCCTCGCGGGCGGCCTCGGTGACAAGCAGGGAGCGCGCCCAGACGATCGCGGCGACCTCGATCTCGGCCGGGGTGATGACGAGCACCCGCTCGAGGTTCCGGAAGGACTTGATCAGCGTCTCTTCCTCGTCGGTCACGACGATCAGCACCGGTGCCTGCTTGCCCCAGGCCTCGAGCAGGCCCACGGCCTGCTTCGTCGAGGGCTCGTCGAAAGCAGATCCATCTACGAACGCGAGCGTCCCCTCCTTCGCATGCGCGGAGAGCGCAGCGCGGAAGGCGGCCTTGCGGGCCTTCTTGTTGACTTTGACGTCGAAGCTCGTGCGCGGCTGGAAGGCGACACCGCCGCCCGTCCAGTGCGGAGCGCGTGTCGTGCCGGCGCGGGCGCGGCCCGTGCCCTTCTGGCGCCACGGCTTCCCGCGGCCGCCGGCGACGAGGCCGCGGCTCTTGACCGCCCGTGTGCCGGCGCGGTCGCCCGCGAGCTCGGCGCGAACGGTCTCGTGAACGAGGTGCGGCTTCACCTCGGCGCCGAAGATCCCGGCCTCGAGGGTGACGTCCTTCGACTTCTTGCCCGCCGCGTCGAGGAGCGGTGCCTTAGGAGCCGCCACCACGCACCTCCTCGCGGATCTCGACGATGGCGTTCTTCGGGCCCGGGACGGCGCCCTTGACGAGGAGCAGGTTCTCCTCGGGATCGACGGCGTGCACGCGAAGACCGAGCTGCGTGACGCGCTTCCCGCCCAGGCGGCCGGCCATCTTCTGGCCCTTGAAGACGCGGGATGGGGTTGCGGACGCGCCGATCGAGCCCGGCGCGCGGACGTTGTGCGAGCCGTGCGAGACCGGGCCCCGGCTGAAGTTGTGCCGCTTGATCGTCCCGGCGAAGCCCTTTCCGACCGAGACGCCTGAGACCTTGATCTTGTCCCCGGGTTCGAACGTCTCGACGGTGACCGTCTCACCCTCGGTGTAGACGTGCGGGCCGCGGATCTCGAGCAGGCGCCGATGCGGCCCGACGCCTGCCTTCTTGAGCACGCCGAGCCGCGGCTTGGAGATCTTCCGCTCCGGCACCTCGTCGAAGGCGAGCTGGACGGCGTCGTAGCCGTCCGCCTCGGCGGTCTTGATCGCGACAACTGGGCAGGGCCCGGCCTGGATCACGGTCACGGGCGTGACGGCGCCGGTCTCCTCGTCGAAGACCTGTGTCATGCCCAGCTTTCTGCCGACGATGCCTTTCATCAGAGCTTGATCTCGATGTCGACCCCGGCCGGCAGGTCGAGCCGCATCAGCGAGTCGACCGTCTTCGGCGTGGGGCTGTGGATGTCGATCAGCCGCTTGTGCGTCCGGATCTCGAAGTGCTCCCGCGAGTCCTTGTCCTTGAACGGGCTCCGGATCACGGTGTAGACGTTCTTCTCCGTCGGCAGCGGAACAGGGCCGGTGACGGTTGCACCGGAGCGCTGAACGGTCTCGACGATCTGGCCGCTCGACTTGTCGAGCGCCTGATGGTCGTAGGACTTCAGTCGAATCCGGATCTTCTGCGCCACCGGCCCTCAGCTCCTAGTTGACGATCTCGGTGACGACGCCCGCACCCACGGTGCGGCCGCCCTCGCGGATTGCGAACCGGAGGCCTTGATCCATCGCGATTGGCTGGATCAGCTGGATCTCCATGTTCGTGTTGTCGCCCGGCATGACCATCTCCTGGCCTTCGGGGAGCGCGATCGAGCCGGTCACGTCAGTCGTCCGGAAGTAGAACTGCGGCCGGTAGCCGTTGAAGAACGGCGTGTGGCGCCCACCCTCGTCCTTCGAGAGGACGTAGACCTCGGCCTTGAAGTGCGTGTGCGGGGTGATCGATCCCGGCTTCGCGACGACCTGGCCGCGCTCGACCTCCTCGCGCTTGGTTCCGCGCAGGAGGACGCCCGCGTTGTCGCCCGCCTGGGCGAAGTCGAGCGTCTTGTTGAACATCTCGAGCCCGGTGACGACGGTCTTCTGCGTCGCCTCCTGGATGCCGATGATCTCGACCTCCTCGCCGGAGTTGATCTGGCCCTGCTCGATCCGGCCGGTGACGACGGTGCCGCGGCCCGTGATCGTAAAGACGTCCTCGATCGGCATCAGGAACGGCTTGTCGGTGTCGCGCGTCGGCTCCGGGATGTAGGAGTCGACCGCCTCCATCAGCTCGAGGATCTTCTTGGAGTGCTCCTCGTCGCCCTCGAGCGCTTTCAGCGCCGAGCCGGCGATGACCGGGATCTCGTCACCCGGGAACTCATACGCGGAGAGAAGCTCGCGCACCTCCATCTCGACGAGCTCGAGCAGCTCCGGGTCGTCGACCATGTCGGCCTTGTTCAGGAAGACCACGATCGACGGCACCTCGACCTGGCGGGCCAGGAGGATGTGCTCGCGGGTCTGCGGCATCGGCCCGTCGGCTGCGGACACGACCAGGATCGCGCCATCCATCTGAGCGGCGCCCGTGATCATGTTCTTGATGTAGTCCGCGTGGCCCGGGCAGTCGACGTGCGCGTAGTGACGGTTCGCCGTCTCGTACTCGACGTGCGAGGTGTTGATCGTGATGCCGCGCTGACGCTCCTCGGGAGCATTGTCGATCGAGTCGAACGACCGAACCTGCGTGTCGCCGCCCTGCTCGGCGAGCACCTTCGTGATCGCTGCGGTCAGAGTGGTCTTGCCGTGGTCGATGTGACCGATCGTGCCGACGTTGACGTGCGGCTTCGTGCGCTCGAACTTCTGCTTGGCCATCTCTTCCCTTTCCCTTCCTTCCTTTGCTAGCGCTCTGAGAGTCTCAAGGACGCGTAGCGTTTCCTAGGTCGTCTGCGAGTCGACGAGCTCGCTTGCGATCGACTGAGGAACTTCCTCGTATCGCTCGAACTGCATGGTGAATGTCGCCCGGCCCTGCGTCGTCGAGCGCAGGTCGGTTGCGTAACCGAACATGGCGGCGAGCGGGACGCGCGCCTTGATGACCTGCGCGTTGCCCCTCGGCTCCAGATTCTCGATGCGGCCCCGGCGTGAGTTGAGGTCGCCCATGACGTCGCCGAGGTACTCCTCCGGCGTGACGACCTCGACGGCCATCACCGGTTCGAGCAGCTTCGGCTTCGCGCGCCTCATCGCCTCCTTGAAGGCCATCGAGCCCGCCACCTTGAAGGCCATCTCGCTCGAGTCGACGTCGTGGTACGACCCGTCGACGAGCTCGACGCGGATATCGACGACCGGGTAGCCGGCCAGGATCCCCGACTCCATCGCCTCCTGGATTCCCAGGTCGACTGCCGGGATGTACTCGCGCGGGATCTTGCCGCCGACGATCTTGTCCAGGAACTCGTACCCCTCGCCCGGCTCGGACGGCTCCAGGTTGATGATCGCGTGGCCGAACTGGCCCCGGCCGCCCGTCTGGCGGACGAACCTGCCCTCGATCTTCTGGACGGGGTTCGAGACCGTCTCGCGGTAGGCGACCTGCGGGCGGCCGACGTTCGCGTCGACGTTGAACTCACGCGTGAGTCGGTCGACGATGATCTCGAGATGCAGCTCGCCCATCCCTGAGATGAGCGTCTGGCCCGTCTCTTCGTCCGACTGGACGCGGAAGGTCGGATCCTCCTCGGCCAGGCGCTGGAGCGCCGTCGCGAGCTTGTCCTGGTCGCCCTTCGTCTTCGGCTCGACGGCGACGGCGATCACCGGGTCCGGGAAGGTCATCGACTCGAGGACGATCGGCGCGGTGTCGGTGGCGAGGGTCTCGCCGGTCGTCGTCTGCTTGAGGCCGACGATGGCCGCGATCTCACCGGCGCCGATCTCCTGCCGCTCCTCCCGGTGGTTCGCATGCATCTGGAGGATGCGGCCGATCCGCTCGGTCTTGTTGTTCGTCGTGTTGACGACGCGGTCGCCCGAGTTGACCTGGCCCGAGTAGACCCGGATGTAGGTGAGCTTTCCGACGTAGGGGTCGGACATGACCTTGAAGGCCAGCGCCGAGAACGGCTCGTCCATCGCCGGCCGGCGCGAGAGCTCGTGCTCCGTGCGCGGGTCGACGCCGTGGACGGGCGGGACGTCGAGCGGGCTCGGGAGAAAGTCGATGACGGCATCGAGGAGCGGCTGCACGCCCTTGTTCTTGAAGGCGGAGCCGAGGAGCACCGGCGTGACGGTGATGTCGAGCGTCGCGGCGCGGAGCGCGCGGCGCAGCATCTCGGGCGTCACGGCGGACTCGTCCTCGAGGTAGGACTCCATCAGCTGCTCGTCGTGGTCGGCGACCGAGTCGATCAGCTGGTGCTGGTACTCGTTCGCCTGCTCGAGGAGCTCCGCAGGGATCTCTCCGACCTCCATGTTCGTTCCGAGGTCGTCGCTGTAGGTGATCGCGCGCATCTCGACGAGGTCGACGACGCCGCGGAAGTGCTCCTCCTGCCCGATCGGCAACTGCACCGGCACCGGGTGGGCGCCGAGCCGGTCGACCATGGACTGCACGGAGGCGAAGAAGTCCGCGCCGGTGCGGTCCATCTTGTTGATGAAGGCGATCCGCGGCACCTGGTACCGGTCGGCCTGGCGCCAGACCGTCTCCGACTGCGGCTCGACGCCTGCGACGCCGTCGAAGACGGCGATTGCGCCGTCGAGCACGCGGAGGCTTCGCTCCACTTCGACCGTAAAGTCCACGTGCCCGGGCGTATCAATGATGTTGATGCGGAAATCGCGCCAAAACGCCGTCGTGGCAGCCGACGTGATCGTGATGCCGCGCTCCTGCTCCTGCGCCATCCAGTCCATCGTCGCGGCGCCCTCGTGCACCTCGCCCGTCTTGTGGATGCGGCCCGTGTAATAGAGAATCCGCTCGGTCGTCGTGGTCTTGCCCGCGTCGATGTGGGCCATGATCCCGATGTTGCGGACCTTCTCGAGGGTGGCCGGAGCCTTCGTTGCCTGCGTGGCCATCGAGCTCACCACCTGTAGTGCGCGAAAGCCTTGTTGGCCTGCGCCATGCGGTAGAGGTCGTCCTTGCGCTTGAACGCTCCGCCCTGCTGCTCGATCGCGTCGAGTAGCTCGCCGGCGAGCTTCGCGGCCATGCCCTTCTCGCGCCGGTCGCGCGAGAATGTCACGAGCCAGCGGATCGCGAGCGTACGGGCGCGCCGCGCCGGAACCTCGACGGGCACCTGGTAGTTGGCGCCGCCGACGCGGCGCGAGCGGGTCTCGAGCACCGGCGTGACGGACTTGACCGCCGCCTCGAGCACCTCGACGGGCTGCTTGCCGGACCGCTCGGCCGCGATCGCGAGTGCGTCGTAGACGATCCTCTCGGCCGTGCCTTTCTTGCCGTCGAGCATCACCTTGTTGGTCAGCTGGCTCACGAGGCGTGAGCCGTACACGGGGTCCGGCGACAGCTCGCGGACCTGGATCTCGGCGCGGCGCGGCACTACGAGCCCTTCTTGGCGCCGTACTTGGAGCGGCCCTGCTTGCGGTCGGAGACGCCGGCCGTGTCGAGCGCCGCGCGGATGACCTTGTACCGGATGCCCGGCAAGTCCTTGACGCGGCCGCCGCGGATCAGCACGACGGAGTGCTCCTGAAGATTGTGTCCCTCGCCGGGAATGTAGGTCGTGACCTCCATGCCGTTCGTCAGCCGGACGCGCGCGACCTTCCGCAGAGCCGAGTTCGGCTTCTTCGGAGTGGTCGTGTAGACGCGCGTGCACACACCCCGCTTCTGCGGAGCGCCGCGGAGGGCAGGGGTCTTGGTCTTGGACTTGGGCTTGACCCGGCCTTTGCGCACAAGCTGATTGACGGTGGGCATAGATCCCTTCGAGGACTTCCTGACAGGACAAAGGTTGGCCGGGCATTACGCCCTGCCAACCAAACCGCCGCATGGTAGCGAAGGTGGGATAGGCCGTCAAACGCTTGAAATGGCCGAAAACACCCTTATCCGGACGACCGGTTTCCGCGTTTGCACCCATGGCACGATCTCCCATGTCGATCTACAGTGGGCCTAGGCCGGGTACTCAGGCGACGCGGCGGCCTGAAAGAGAGATGGTGACAGGGAAGCGGACGAAATCGGGCGTGCTCCCGTGAGCGACGCCCTCAGTTGGGCCATCTTCGGTGGCATTCTCGCCGTGCTTGCGGTCGTCTTCCTCGTCGTCCTGCTCCGCGAGCGCCGGGCTGCCGAGCGGCGCTTCGAGAAGCTGATGGACGAGCTGACGAGCAGGATGGACGGAATGCTGGAGGAGCTGCGCTCGGCAGCGGACCGGACGACCGACGACGAGCGCCGCGGCAGGATCCTGGGAGAGCTCGGCGGGACGATCGACCTCGACGAGGTGCTGACGCGCGTGCTGGAGGCGGCCGGCGCGATCCGCGGCGTCGATGCGGCCCTCGTCCTCCTGCCGGGGCCGGCCGGCGAGAAGCCGATTCTGGCAACCGTGGGGCTTTCGGCGGAGGAAGCCGAGCTTCAGGCGGTGACGGGCCTGCCGGACGGGCGTGAGGCTCGGTCGATGAAGATCTCCTACGAGTATCCGGTGGGCGCCGAGATCGACGACGGCGACCTGATTCGCCAAGGGCTCGCGGTTCCGATCCCCGCGGAGGCGGGGCCGGTCGGGTTCATGTCGGTGTTCAGCCGCTCCGCCGCGCACGCGTTCGCCGACGGCGACCGCAGGTCGCTCGAGGAGCTCGCAGAGCGCGCTGGGCCGGCGATCGACAACGCACGGCGGTTCCGCGAGGCTCGGCAGCTCGCCGACCTCGACGCGCTCACTGGCCTGCACAACAGGCGGTACTTCCACGACACGCTCAGCCGAGAGGTTGCTCGAGCGCACAGGTACGGTCGGCGGCTCGCGCTGGTCGTCTTCGACCTCGACGACTTCAAGGCGATCAACGACCGCATCGGCCATCTCGCCGGCGACACCGTGCTGGCGGAGGTCGCCGAGCGAGTCCGCTCGGTGGTGCGCTCGGCGGACATCGCCTGCCGGGTCGGTGGCGACGAGTTCGGGATCATCCTCCCTGAGTCGACGCTGGGCGACGCCGAGCAGCTGTCGCGGCGAATGCAGCAGGCCGTGGCCTCACGGCCGATCGGCGACGTGGGAGCGCTGCGCCTGTCGGCCGGCGCGGCGGATCTCCGCCCCGAGGACGACGGCGCGATGTTCTTCAAGCGGGCCGACGACGCCTTGTACCAGGCGAAGGAGAACGGGAAAGCGGAGGTCGTCGCCGCCGCCACCCCACCCGCCGATCCCAACGGCGGCGGCGCCTCGGGCGGCCGGGCAGCTCTCTAGATCCCAGTGGCTCCAAAACCACGACGGGCGCCTCGTGGCGCCCGTCGTTCGATTCGGTTTGGAGGCCGATCCTTAGGCGGTGTCGTCGTCCAGAGGCGACTTGATCTCCGGATTCTCGACGGCCTCGCCGGCTTCGAGCGTCCCGAGGTCGCCGTCCGGCTCGATCGTTCCTCCAAAGTCGATGTTCAGGTCGAGGAGCGACGCGCCGTCGCCTCCGTCCGCCCCGATCTCCTGCAGGGCAGCGAGCAGCTGCTCCTCGGACTCGGGCCGGCGGTAGGCCGACAGCGGCACCTTCTCGGACGGCTTGATCTCGACGGCCCGGTACTGCTTGAGACCCGTCGCCGCCGGGATCAGCTTCCCGATGATCACGTTCTCCTTCAGGCCGAGCAGCTGGTCGACCTTGCCCTCGATGGCAGCGTCCGTGAGCACCTTCGTGGTCTCCTGGAACGATGCGGCCGACAGGAACGACTCCGTCGCGAGCGACGCCTTGGTGATCCCGAGGATCAGCGGCTCGAACGTCGCCTGCTCGCCCTTCTCCTTCTTGACGCGGGTGTTCTCCTTCTCGAGGACGACCTTGTCGACGAGCTGCCCGGGCAGGAGCTCGGTGTCGCCGGGCGTGTCGACCTTCACCTTCTTCAGCATCTGCCGGACGATCAGCTCGATGTGCTTGTCGTGGATCTCGACGCCCTGTGACTTGTAGACGCGCTGCACCTCGGAGACGAGGTAGAGCTCCGTCGCCGTCGAGCCCTTGAGGCGAAGGAGGTCAGCCGGTGTGCGCGAGCCCTCGTGGAGGGCGTCGCCCGGCTCGATTTCCTGCCCGTTCTCGACCAGCATCCGCGTGCGCCGCGGCAGCTGGTAGCTCGTCGGCTCCTCGCCGTCGGGCGTGTGGATCAGGACCTTGGGGCCACGCTCAGTCTGCTCGATCTCGACACGACCGCCCGCCTCGGCGAGCTTCGCTGCGCCCTTGGGGCTTCGTGCCTCGAAGATCTCGACGACGCGCGGGAGACCGTGTGTAATGTCCGCGCCGGCCACGCCGCCCGTGTGGAAGGTCCGCATCGTCAGCTGCGTGCCGGGCTCGCCGATCGACTGCGCGGCGATGATCCCGACCGCGTCGCCGATCTCGGCCATGCCGCCCGTGGCGAGAAAGAGGCCGTAGCAGCTGCGGCAAACGCCGAACTCGCTGCGGCACTTGAGCACCGAGCGGACCGGCAGCGTCGACTCCTCCGCGGCCTCGGCGAGCTGCTCGGCGATGTCGCACAGGAGCGGCATCGTCACGAGCGCGCCCTTCTCGGCGAGCACGGTCTTGCCTGGCTTGCCCGACGCGAGCGGCTTGTGCACCTCCTCCAGCACGATCCGCCCGAGGAGACCCTTGTTGAGCTGTCCCTCGCTGTGGAGCGGGAGCTCGACGCCCTCCTTTGTCTTGCAGTCCTCCTCACGGATGATCACGTCCTGCGCGACGTCGACGAGACGGCGCGTCAGGTAGCCCGAGTCGGCCGTGCGGAGCGCGGTGTCGGCAAGACCTTTCCGCGCACCGTGCGTCGAGATGAAGTACTCGAGCACCGACAGGCCCTCCATGAAGTTGGCCTGGATCGGGCGCTCGATGATCTCGCCCTTCGGATTGGCCATCAGGCCGCGCATCCCGGCGAGCTGGCGGATCTGCTTGAACGAGCCGCGGGCTCCCGAGTTGGCCATCATGAAGAT
Source organism: Gaiellaceae bacterium (assembly GCA_035265935.1). Lineage (GTDB taxonomy): Bacteria > Actinomycetota > Thermoleophilia > Gaiellales > Gaiellaceae > JACDAN01. The sequence continues at coordinate 35,548 of DATFOC010000042.1, read as the reverse complement.
CGGATTCAGCTTGTGGAGGTTCGCCTCCATGGCGTCGGCAACGGCGTCCGTCGCCTCCGTCCAGATGTCGATGATCGATTCCTTGCGCTCCTCCTCGGTGATGAGGCCGCGCTCGTACTGCTGCTCGACCAGGCCGACCCGCTGCTCGAACGACGCCAGGATCTCCTCCTTGTCGGGCGGGATCACGATGTCGTTCTTCGAGACAGTGACGCCGGCCTCCGTCGCGTGCTTGAAGCCGAGCGACTTGATCGTGTCGAGCACGCCCGCGATCAGGTGCGGCCCGTAGCGAGCGGCGAGGTCGGAGATGAAGTCGTCCATCTCCTTCTTCGACAGCGTGCGGTTGACGAACGGGAAGTCGTCGAGCTCTCGCTCGCCGTCATCGAATGCCTCCTCGAGCGCCCGCTTGACCTCGAGCGAGAAGATGACGCGGCCCGCCGTGGTCAGCCTGACCTCCTCGGGGCCCTCGCGGTACTCGATCGGGTCCTGGAGCTTGATCTGGTCGGCCTCGAGCGCGTACTCCACTTCCTCCTCGGACTGGAAGCGCTTGAGGCCCTTGAGGCCGAGCTTCTTCGCGAGCGTCTTTGAGTCGGTGTCGACGAGGTCGTGCTCCGAGTACGTCAGGACGTAGCCCCCGAGGACCATGTCCTGCGTCGGCGTCGCGAGCGGTCGTCCGCTCGCGGGCGAGAGGACGTTGTTCGCCGAGAGCATCAGGATCCGCGCCTCGGCCTGCGCCTCCGCCGAGAGCGGAAGGTGGACGGCCATCTGGTCGCCGTCGAAGTCCGCGTTGAACGCGTGACAGACGAGGGGGTGAACCTGGATCGCCTTGCCCTCGACGAGCACAGGCTCGAAGGCCTGGATACCCAGGCGGTGGAGCGTCGGCGCTCGGTTCAGCAGCACCGGGTGCTCGGCGATGACCTCCTCGAGGACGTCCCAGACCTCGGGCGTCATCGAGTCGACGTACTTCTTGGCCGCCTTGATGTTCTGGACGGCCTTCCGCTCGACGAGCCGGCTCATGATGAACGGCTTGAAGAGCTCGAGCGCCATCAGCTTGGGCAGGCCGCACTGGTGGAGCTTCAGGTACGGGCCGGCGACGATGACCGAACGGCCGGAGTAGTCGACGCGCTTCCCGAGGAGGTTCTGACGGAAGCGGCCCTGCTTGCCCTTGAGCATGTCGGAGAGCGACTTCAGCGGCCGGTTGCCCGGGCCGGTGACCGCGCGGCCGCGGCGCCCGTTGTCGAACAGGGCGTCGACGGCCTCCTGGAGCATCCGCTTCTCGTTGTTGACGATGATCTCGGGCGCTCCGAGGTCGAGCAGCCGCTTCAGCCGGTTGTTGCGGTTGATGACGCGGCGGTAGAGGTCGTTCAGATCGCTCGTCGCGAAGCGGCCGCCGTCGAGCTGCACCATCGGGCGGAGCTCCGGCGGGATCACCGGAACTGCCTCGAGGATCATCCACTCGGGCCGGTTGTCGCTCTTGATGAAGGCGTTGACCACCTTCAGGCGCTTGGTTGCCCGCTGCTGCTTTTGCCCCTTCGAGGTCTTGATCGTCTCGCGAAGCGAGGCGGCCTCCTCCTCGAGCGGGAGGTCCTTGAGCAGGTCGCGGATCGCCTCGGCGCCCATGCCGCCCGTGAAGTACTGGCCGAAGCCGTAGGGCGAGCCGAACCGGTCCTTGAGCTCGCGGAAGATCTGCTCGTCGTTGACGATCTGCTTCGGGGCGAGCTCCCGGAAGGTGTCCCAGGTCTCGTTCAGCCTGGTCTTCGCATCCTCGCCGGCGTCGCGGGCGTCACCGCGCCGCGACTCGATGTCGAGGTACATCTCGCGGACCTTCAGCGCCCACTGGACGAGGGCGTCGAGATCCTCCTTCTGGATCTTCCCGTCCGTCCGGAGGCAGAGGTCGTTCGCCTTCTCGCGGATCTCGTCCGGCGAGCTGAGCTCGGGCAGCGACTCGAGCAGCTCGCGGAGCAGCCCGTTGCCGAGGTCCCGTGCCTTCTCGAGATTCTTCGCGTCGACGCCGGAAACGAGCTCTGCATCGTCGCCCTCGAGCTCGCCGCCCGTGAGCAGCGCCTCCTCGATCTTGTTGATGTGCTTGGTGACCGCGCCCTTCTTGGAGCCGGTCGCCTTGCCCGCATCCTTGAACAGTTTCCGGAGGGCTTCCTCGATCTGGATCGCGGCAGTCGCGACCTGCTCGAGCTCACGGTTCGAGAGCCGGCGGTCGTCACGGATCGCGGAGCTGCGAACGAGCTCGCGGATCTTCTTGGAGTCCTCGGTCGTGATCTGGTTGGCGACGTCGACGAACATGCCGCCGACGAGCTCGCGGGAGTCCTCGAGCGTCGGGATGCCCTGTTCCTCCGCCCAGTTGTTCAGGCCGCGGACCCAGAACTCGTCGTCCTCGTCGAAGTTGCGCTCCTTGCCCTTGGTGAAGTACTCGCGGCGGCGCTTGAGGCGGTCCTCGAGGGCTGCGAGCGCCTCTTCGCGGTCGACGTCGATCCGCTCGTACTCGGCGGTGACCTTGTCCTCGAGGTCGTTCAAGTCCTTCTCCCGCGCCTCGTTGTCCACCGTCGTGACGATGGAGGCGGCGAAGTAGAGGACCTTCTCGAGCTCGCGCGGAGCGATGTCGAGCAGGTAGCCGATCCGGCTCGGGACACCCTTGAAGAACCAGATGTGCGAGACCGGCGCGGCCAGGTCGATGTGGCCCATGCGCTCGCGGCGCACCTTCTGCCGCGTGACCTCCACGCCGCAGCGCTCGCAGATGATGCCCTTGTAGCGGACGCGCTTGTACTTGCCGCAGTAGCACTCCCAGTCCTTCGTCGGACCGAAGATGCGCTCGCAGAAGAGGCCGTCGCGCTCGGGCTTGAGCGTTCGGTAGTTGATCGTCTCGGGCTTGGTGACCTCGCCCGAGGACCAGTCACGGATCTGCTTGCTCGAGGCGAGCCCGATCCGGATGGCGTCGAATTCGTTGATGTCGATCAAGTGGCTCCTCTACTCCTCGTTATTCCTCTAGTTCAACTTCCTCGGCGAGTGGCCCGGCCTGGTCCTGCGCTTCCTCCGCGGCCTCCTCTGCCGGTGCCAGGTTCGGGTCGGCCACGTCGACCAGGGTCTCGTCGGCGGGCAGGCTCATCTCGCCGTCCTGGTCGACGCGCTCCTGGCCCTCCTCCGATTCCTGGGCGCCGGGCTCGCGCGCGGCTGCGCGGAGCGATCCCGGCGAGAGGTCGATGCCCAGCTCCTCCGCGGCGCGGAGCAGCTCGTCCTCCTCCTCGCGAACCTCGACCTCGGCGCCCTCCTCCGAGAGGACGTCCACGTCGAGCGCGAGGGACTGCATCTCCTTCAGCAGCACCTTGAAGGACTCGGGGATCGACGGTTCGGCGATGTTCTCGCCCTTGACGATCGCCTCGTAGGCCTTGACCCGTCCGACGGTGTCGTCGGACTTGATCGTGAGCATCTCCTGAAGCGTGTACGCGGCGCCGTAGGCCTCGAGCGCCCAGACCTCCATCTCGCCGAAGCGCTGTCCGCCGAACTGCGCCTTGCCGCCCAGCGGCTGCTGAGTGACGAGCGAGTAGGGGCCCGTGCTCCGCGCGTGGATCTTGTCGTCCACGAGGTGGAGCAGCTTCAGGATGTACATGTAGCCGACGGTGACCTTGCTCTCGTACGGCGCGCCGCTCTTGCCGTTGAACAGGCGGAGCTTCCCGGAGCATTTCCGCCCCTCGGGCCGCTTCTCGTCGACCACGAACTTGATGGGCGAGTCCGGGTTCTGTTTCGTCCACTCGACGAGCGCGTCGTCGACGTCCTCCGGCGTGGCGCCGTCGAACACAGCTGTGGCAACCGGTGTCGGGGAGCCGTCCTCGCTGTCGCCGTTCTCGTTGAAGACGCCGCGGGCGGCGGCCCAGCCGAGGTGGGCCTCGAGGATCTGGCCGATGTTCATCCGGCTCGGGACGCCCAGCGGGTTCAGGACGACGTCGACAGGCGTGCCGTCCTCGAGAAACGGCATGTCCTCCTCGGCGACGATCTTCGCGATCACGCCCTTGTTCCCGTGGCGGCCGGCGAGCTTGTCGCCCTCCGCGATCTTGCGCTTCTTGGCGACGTAGACGCGGACGAGCTCGTTCACGCCCGGCGGCAGGTCGTCGCCGTCCTCGCGCGAGAAGGTCTTCACGTCGATGACCTTGCCGCCCTCGCCGTGCGGCACCTTGAGCGAGGTGTCGCGGACCTCGCGCGCCTTCTCCTTGAAGATCGCGCGGATCAGCTTCTCCTCGGCCGTCAGCTCGGTCTCGCCCTTCGGCGTCACCTTGCCGACGAGCAGGTCGCCGGAGCCGACCTCGGCGCCGATGCGCACCACGCCGCGCTCGTCGAGGTCCTTGAGGGATTCCTCAGAGCGGTTCGGGATGTCGCGCGTGATCTCCTCGTCGCCCAGCTTCGTCGAGCGGGCGTCGATCTCGTACTCGTGGATGTGGATGGACGAGAGCACGTCGTCCTTCACGAGCCGCTCGGAGATCACGATCGCGTCCTCGAAGTTGTAGCCCTCGAACGGCATGAACGCGACGAGCAGGTTCTTGCCCAGGGCGAGCTCGCCTAGTGAGGTCGAGCTGCCGTCGGCGAGGACCTGGTCCGCCTTCACGCGCTCGCCGAGACCGACGATCGGGCGCTGGTGCATCAGCGTGCCCTGGTTCGACCGCATGAACTTCGTGAGGTCGTAGGAGTCCTTGCCGTCCTTCGCCTCGACGACGATCTTCTCGGCGTCGACGTCGACCACCGTGCCGGCGTTCCCCGCGACCACGACGTCGCCCGTGTCGACCGCGGCGCGGTACTCGAGCCCGGTGCCGACGAGCGGCGGCTCGGTGATCATCAGCGGCACCGCCTGGCGCTGCATGTTCGCGCCCATGAGGGCGCGGTTCGCGTCGTTGTGCTCGAGGAACGGGATCAGCGCCGTCCCGACCGAGACGATCTGCGCCGGAGCGACGTCCATGTACTCGATGTCCTTCGGCGAAGCCATGACGGCCTCGCCCTCCTTCGACCGGCAGAGCACCTGGTCGTGGAGGAACCTGCCCGTCTTCTCGTCGACCGGCTCGGAGGCCTGCGCGATCGTGTACAGCGCCTCTTCAGCGGCGTCGAGATAGACGATCTCGTCGGAGACCCTCCCGTTCGACACCTTCCGGTACGGCGTCTGGATGAAGCCGAACTCGGAGACTGTCGCAAACGAGGCCAGCGAGCCCATCAGGCCGATGTTCGGGCCTTCCGGCGTTTCGATCGGGCACATCCGGCCGTAGTGCGTCGGGTGCACGTCGCGCACTTCGATCGGCGCGCGCTCGCGCGTGAGGCCGCCGGCGCCGAGCGCCGACAGGCGACGCCGGTGCGTGAGCCCGGCGAGCGAGTTCGTCTGGTCCATGAACTGCGACAGCTGCGAGGAGCCGAAAAACTCCTTGAGCGCGGCGACGACGGGGCGGATGTTGATGATCGTCTGCGGCGTGATCGTGTCGACGTCCTCCGTCGTCATCCGCTCGCGGACGACGCGCTCCATCCTGTAGAGCCCGACGCGGAACGCCTCCTGGATCAGCTCCCCGACGGTCCGGAGACGTCGGTTGCCGAAGTCCTCGTACTCGTCTAGCTCGCCGCGCAGCGGCTCACGCGAGAGCGTGATCGCGTCGGCGGCGTAGTCCTTCGAGTCCTCGGGGACGCCCAGCGTCGCCGGCAGCTGGACCAGCTTCCGGACGAGTGAGAGGATGTCCTGCGTCGTGAGGACGCGCGTGCCGTCCGGCACGTCGACCTCAAGCCGCTGGTTCAGCTTGTAACGGCCGACCTTCGTCAGGTCGTAGCGCTTGGGGTCGAAGAACAGCGAGTTGAGCAGGTTGCGCGCGTTCTCGACCGTGGGGGGCTCGCCCGGCCGCTGCTTCTTAAAGACCTCGACGAGGGCCTGCTCCTCGCTCTCGGTCGTGTCCTTGTCCAGCGTGAGCTGGACGTAGATCGAGTTGTCGAAGAGCTTGAGGATCGCCTCGTTCGTGCTCGTGTCGAGCTCGAAGCCGGTGTTCGGGTCCTGCGCCGGCAAGGCGCGCAGGAGTGTGGTGATCGGGAGCTTCCGCTTCCGGTCGATGCGGGCGTAGACGATGCCCTTCTTGTCGATCTCGAGCTCCAGCCAGGAGCCGCGCGACGGCATCAGGTTCGCGGTGAAGACCTGCTTCGTCGCATCCTTGGGCTCCATCAGGTAGGCACCCGGGCTGCGCACGAGCTGCGTGACGATGACGCGCTCGGTGCCGTTGATGATGAACGTGCCGGAGTCGGTCATCATCGGGAAGTCCCCCATGAAGACCGTCTGCTCGCGGATCTCGCCCGTCTCCTTGTTGACGAATCGGACCGTCATAGAGAGCGGAACCTGGTACGTCAGATCCTTCTCGCGGCATTCCTGCTGCGAGAACGGCGGATCACCGAACTTGTACTCGCCGAACTCCACCGCAAGCGTGCCGGTGTAGTCCTCGATGGGCGAGATGTCGTCGATTGTCTCCCGAAGACCTTCGTCCATGAACCACCGAAAGGAGGCCTTCTGGATGTCGATCAGGTTGGGGAGGTCGAGGACGTGCTTCAGGCGCGAAAAACTTTTGCGCGGGCGAGGCGCAACAACCCCTCTACTCAATGATGAAGCCTCCCTTGAAAACGGCTCGAGGTAATGTGGGAACTGCAGGCGAACGGTCGACGGCCGGAACCGGCCAGCTTACCGAAACAGGACAAGCCTGCGCAAGGGCCGGGCAGCCCTTGGCGCAGTCACGGCAGTGTAGCAATGAGTGAAGGGGTCGCGCAGGCGGCTATTTCCTCGCAACTAGCGGTTTTCGACCTCTTGAACGCCGAGGGGCCGCCCGTTCGGCGGCCCCTCGCTCTTCCAGCTGGTTCGGAGAACTATTTGACGGCGACCGTGGCGCCCGCCTCTTCCAGCTGCGCCTTGATCGAGTCGGCCTCTTCCTGAGGCACGCCCTCCTTGACCGGATTGGGCGCACCGTCAACGAGATCCTTGGCCTCCTTGAGGCCGAGGCCCGTGACAGCGCGGACGACCTTGATCACCTGGATCTTCTGGCCGCCGGCGCCCTCGAGCACGACGTCGAACTCCGTCTTCTCCTCGGCGACGGCGCCGTCGCCGCCACCGCCCGCGGCCGCCGGTGCGGCAACCGCCATCGGAGCGGCTGCCGTGACGCCCCACTCCTCCTCCAGCTTGTTTTTCAGCTCGACGAGCTCGAGGACGGTCATCCCGCCCAGCTGCTCGACGACCTTGTCGGTGTCCGTCGTCGCTGCCATTTACGCCTCCTGTGGTTCTTCCGTGGTTTCTTCGGTTTTTTCTGCCGGTGCTTCTTCGGGCGAAGCAGCCTCTGCCGCCGGCGCCTCCGGCGTGACCTCCTCGGCCTCTGGCTCCGCGGCGGTCTCGCCCTGCTCCTCGAGCTGTTTGATGCGCGCGTCGAGGACGTTCACGAGGTCGCGGAGCGGCGCGGTGAACAGTCCGACGACGGTCATCAGCGGACCTGCGACGGCGCTGACCAGCTGTCCGCGCAGCACGTCCGCCGGCGGGAGCGTTGCAAGGCTCTTTACCTCGTCCTCGCCGATCGTCGACCCATCGAGGATTCCCCCGCGGATCTGGAGGACCTTGGTGTCGCGCGCCGCGTTGCTCAGCGCCTTGGCGACGGCGACGGGATCGCCATCGGTCTCCAGGAACGCGATTGCGGTCGGTCCTTCCAGCAATGCGAGCAGCGCGTCCGCCCCGGCGTCCTCGGCCGCACGGCGGGTGAGCGTGTTCTTGACGACCTGGAAGCGGGCGCCGTGCTCGAGGAGCTCGCCCCTCAACTTGTCGATGTCCGTGACCGTCAACCCGCGGTAGTCCGCGACGATCAGGGTCTGCGTGTTCTTCAGCCGGTCGCTCAACTCGGCGACCAGGCGTTCCTTGTCGGCTTTCTGCATCGAATCACCTCCTCGAACGAATCAGGCCCGCCGTACAGGCGGGCCCGAGCAGAGCAGGTGACTGCCTCTCGGCCGCGCCTCGGCTGGACTTCTGCCGCCCGGCGCGTAGCGCCTGTCCGCGAAGCGGACGGGTGGAGGGGGCCTGGGGGAACCGGGAGGTTCCACCAGCTCCTCTCGCTGCGCGCTGGCGGCCGCCAACTGTCTTTGGCGACGGGCGGTTTTACGCGGTAACAGGCTCGGCCTGTTCCTCCTCCAACTCTTCGACGATACCCCTGGTGCGCGAGGGGTCGACGTGGATCCCGGGACCCATCGTGCTCGTGAGCGTGACGCGGCGAATGTACCGGCCCTTCGCCGCCGACGGCTTCGCGCGGTTGATCTCCTCCATCAGTGCGGCGTAGTTCTCGAGGAGCGTCTTCTCGTCCATGCTCCGCTTGCCGATCGCGACGTGGACGTTGGCGCCGCGGTCCGTGCGGTACTCGAGCTTGCCGGCCTTCGACTCGGTGACCGCCTTCGCGATGTCGAACGTGACCGTGCCGGTCTTCGGATTCGGCATCTTCCCGCGCGGGCCGAGGATCCGGCCAAGCTTGCCGACGTTCCCCATCTGGTCGGGCGTCGCGATCGCCACGTCGAAGTCGTCGAAGCCCTCCTCGATCTGCTTCGCGAGGTCGCCACTGCCGACGATGTCGGCTCCCGCGTCCTGCGCCTCCTTCGCCTTCTCGCCCTCGGCGAAGACGGCGATTCGGGTGTCCCGGCCCGTGCCGTGCGGAAGCATGAGCGTGCCTCGGAGCTGCTGGTCGGCGTGTCGGACGTTCAGCCCGAGGTTGAAGTGCACCTCGACGGTCTCGTCGAATTTGCGCTCCGGCCAGGCCTTCAACATCCGGACGGCCTGCGCCGGGCTGTAGATCTCCTCGCGGTCGATCTCGGCTCGCGCGTTGCGGTAGTTCTTGCCGTGCTGGGTCATGGAGCCACCTCCACACCCATCGAGCGCGCGGTGCCGGCGATGATCTCGGCGGCGGCGTCGACGTCGCGGGCGTTCAGGTCGGGCATCTTCGCTTCGGCAATCTGGCGCACCTGCGCGCGCGTCAGCCGGCCGACCTTCTCGCGGTTCGGCTCGCCAGAGCCCTTCTCGATCCGCAGCGCCTCCTTGATCAGCACGGCTGCGGGCGGCGTCTTCGTGATGAAGTCGAACGAGCGGTCCTCGTAGACCGTGATCTCGACCGGGATGATCCGGCCGTTCTCCTGCTGCGTCTGAGCGTTGAACGCCTTGCAGAACTCCATGATGTTGACGCCGTGCTGGCCGAGCGCAGGGCCGACCGGCGGCGCTGGGTTCGCCTGCCCGCCCGGGATCTGCAGCTTGATGAGTGTCAGAACCTTCTTGGCCATCAACGATCACCGTCCGTCCAGGTCGTGCTCGCTGGCCGTGAAAAGCAAGCCAGGCTAGGACGCAGGGAGCGTTCGTAGCCGTAGGCCACGGGCGCGACTGAGGACGACGCATGGCGCCGCTTTGCAGCGCGCCAGCGAGTGCGAGATGGTCGGATGGTGGTCGTCATCTAGTCGATCTTCTTCACCTGGTCGAAACCGAGCTCCACCGGAACCTGGCGCTCGAAGATGTCCACGAGGACCTTGAGCTTCTGGGAGTCCGGCTGGACGTCGACGATCTCGCCGTCGAAGTCCGAGAGCGGCCCGGAGGTTACCTTCACCGACTCGCCGAGGGAAAACTCCACCTGGGCACGCTGCCGTTCGCCGATCGCAGTGCCCGTGCGGAGGATGCGGTCGACCTCCGGCTGCGAGAGCGGGATCGGCTTGCCGGCGGCGCCGACGAACCCGGTCACGCCCGGAGTGTTCTTGACGACGCCCCAGGCGTCGTCGTCCAGGTCCATGTTCACGAGGACGTAGCCCGGGAGGACGCGCTTCTCGGCCTGCACCTTCTGGCCGTCCTTGGTCTCGATCACTTGCTCGGTCGGGACGACGACGCGGCGGAAGCGCGGCCCCTGGTTCATCGAGACGATCCGGTGCTCCAGGTTGGTCTTCACCTTGTTCTCGTGCCCCGAATAGGTGTTGATCACGTACCAGCGGAACATGAAATCCCTTAGCGGCCGAGCAGGATGCGCTCGACGAGCGGCTGGAACACGAGGTCCGCCAACCAGAGGTACGTGCCGACGATCGCGCAGGCGATGATCACGACGACGGTTCCCGTCATTACCTGGCGCTGGCCGGGCCAATCGACCTTCTTCAGCTCAGCCCAGCACTCGGCGACGAAGCGGCGGCCGCCTCCCCCTCCCCCGCGGCGGCCGGTCTGCGTCTTGGGCGGCTGCGCGGCCGGACGCACCTGCGCCTGGCGGCTGCGCGCTCGCTGCGAGACGCTCGCCTGCTGCTGGCCGTCGGCCTGCTGGGTCTGCTGCTTCTGCTGCCGGTTCCGGCGGCGCTGCTGGCGGGTGCTCCGGGCCACTATCTACCTCGTCTCGCGGTGCGCGGTATGCCTGCCGCACCAGCGGCAGTATTTCTTCGCCTCGAAGCGGTCCGGGGTGTTCCGCTTCGACTTCTCGGTTTGATAGTTCCGCCGCCGACACTCGGTGCAGGCGAGCGTGATTCCAACTCTGACGCCAGTAGCCATGTCCTCGTTTCCTCTTTACGCGGAAGGTAGCGGCGGGTGGATTCGAACCACCGACCTTCGGGTTATGAGTCCGACGCTCTAACCAACTGAGCTACGCCGCCGCGCGTGCCGCAGTGTAGCGACTCGTCCGCGTTCCTTCGTAGCCTTTCTCCATGGCGGAGCGATGCTTGCGCTGCGGCGCCGCCATGGAGTGGCGGCACGAAACCTGGCAGTGCACGCGCTGCAGGTTCAAGCTCGGGTGCTGCGAGGGCGAGGCGCAGACGAGCTGCGAGGCTCGGCCCGCGACGCTCATGGACCCAAGCGGCGTTCGACCCGCGCCACGTACTCGCCCAGGTTGAGCGGGTTCGGCCTCGTCCGGCGCCGGGTCGGCGGTTCACCGCTCACCGGCTGGTAGCCGGCCAAGCTGGAATCGAGCACGCCCTCTCCACCCGTCAGCGCGGGCAGCTCGCGATGGAGCTCGTCCGCTCGGGTGGCCGGCAGGACCGCGGTGATCGTGGACCTCTCACCGTTGGGTGCCGGCGTCTCGAACGTCGCCCCCAGCCGCGCCAGCGCCGGAATGACCGCTCCGACCGCGTGCGTCGGGACTTCGAGGCCCACGCGGGCCGTCGGCTCGCAGACCACGGTTCCCGCCGACTCGAGCGCCTGCATCACGACGATCGGAGTGAGCTTGCGGAAGTCGGCGGCCGTGCTCAGTGGCCCACGCGTCGACTGCGGGCCGTCCGGCGAGCTGTAGTTGGAGTCGGTCATGGTGACGACGCAGTCCGGCACGCGCCATCCATAGAGACCTTCCTGCAGCTGCTCGCTGACGTATTCCTCCATGGCCGACCCGAAGCTGTCGAGCTTCTTGAAGGCGTAGAGCGGCACTCGGCGGTGGTCGACCTCCAGTAGGAACTCGACACCAGAGCCCTCACGAGCAGGCTCGACGCGCAGGCCGATGGTGGCTCGATACGGGTTCGTCTCGGTGTTGAGGATCTCGATCGCCTCACCCACCCGTCGCAGACGCTCGATGTAGATCGGCTTCGTCTCGTGGAACTCGACGTCGATGCCGTAGTCCTCGGCGAGCGTCGCCTGGATGACCTCCTTCTGCACCTCGCCGTAGAGAGACACGGACATCTCATGACGCTCGTCGTCTTGCCTGACCTCGATCAGCGGGTCCTGCTCGGCGAGCTGCCCGAGCGCGACTCGGAGCCTCGTCGCGTCATCGGGGTCTGTCGGGACGACGACCGATTCCAGCGTCGGCGGAGCGAACTCCCGCCGCGGCGGCGGCGCCTCTCCGATCCGGTCGCCGATCTGGATGCTCCCGAGGCCCCAGAGCTTCGCGATCTCTCCGGCGGATACGGACGAACGCTGCTCGACATCCCCGGCATCGAAGACGCTGATCGCCGTCACCTTCTCGTCGTTTAGCCGCTCCCGCGCGTGCACGGTGCCGGAGAACATGCGGACGTACGCGATCTTCTCACCGGCAGGCCCGCGCTCGATCTTGAAGACGGATCCCGAGCCGGAGCCCTCGGCGTCACCGGCGGACGCGGGCAGCAGCTCGGCGATCCCGGCCATCAAATCGTCGACGCCCTCCCCGGTCTTCGCCGAGCCGACGAAGACGGGATGGACGAGCGCCCGTCCCGTCTGTGCCGCGAGCTCCTCTCGCAAGCGGCGATACGGAAGCCCGTCGCCCTCGACGTATGCGGCCAGGAGCGAGTCGTCCCGCTCGGCGAGCACCTCGGCCAGCTTTGCTCGGTCGTCGACCGGGACGATCGCCGGAGTCAGCCTCGCCGAGATCTCCTCCCGCACACGGTCGGCGTCCGCCCCGACGCGGTCGAGCTTGTTCACGAAGATCAGCGTCGGAACGCCCAGCCGCTGCAGCGCCCGCATCAGCAGCGGCGTCTGCGACTGGACGCCCTCGACCGCCGAGATCACGAGCACGGCCCCGTCGAGCACGCTCAGCACCCGCTCTACCTCGGCGATGAAGTCGGGGTGGCCCGGCGTGTCGATCAGGTTGACGCGAACGTCGTCGATCGCGAACGACACGACGGCGGACTTGATCGTGATCCCCCGCCGCTGCTCGAGCGGCAGGGTGTCTGTCTGGGTGGTGCCGTCATCGACACGTCCGATTTCGTCGATGACGCCGGCGGCGTAGAGCAGCCGCTCGGTGAGAGTCGTCTTACCGGCGTCTACATGCGCCAGGATTCCCAAGTTGAGCGTTCGTTCCAGCAAGCCTCATACCCTCCGAATAGCTCGAAAAGCCCCTCGCGATGGACATGAGAGCTGGGCGCATGAATCGCTCCTTGGTGGACGGCGTTGGTACTAGAAGTGAAGCACATGGACGCGGCCAGAACAGTCGTCCTCGTCGAGGGGATCAGCGACAAGCACGCCATCGAGGCGCTCGCGGGGCGCCACGGCCGCGACCTCGAAGCGGAAGGTGTCGCCGTGCTCGCGATGGGCGGCGCCCAGGCGATCGGGCGCTTCCTCGACCTCTACGGCCCGCGCGGGCAGGGTCTCGAGCTGGCCGGTCTCTGCGACGTGCAGGAGGAGGACGACTTTCGTCGTGGCCTCGAGCGGGCCGGCCTCGCGTCGAATCTGACCCGGGCCGAAATGGAGCGGCTCGGTTTCTACGTCTGCGTCCGGGATCTCGAGGACGAGCTGATTCGGGCCCATGGCGCCGCGTCAGTCGAGCGGATAGCCGAGGCTCGAGGCGACCTGCAGTCCTTCCGAACACTGCAGAAGCAGCCCGCGTGGCAGGGTCAGCCCGTCGAGGAGCAGCTTCGGCGGTTCATGGGCAGCGGCGGCCGCCGGAAGATCCGCTACGCGTCATACCTGGTCGAGGCGCTCGATCTCGAGGAGATGCCCCGTCCGCTCACGGGCGTCCTGGACGCGACGCGCTAGGAGGGCTTGGTGGAACGTCGCTCGTCGTAGGGGCGCGATCGCCGCTCCGAGGCAAGGACGCAGGGAGCGTCCGTATCCCTGCGATACGGAGGCGACTGAGGACGCAGTCCTCGGAGCGGTCAGCGCCCTACGGCTCAGCAGGCGTTTCGCCAAGCCCTCCTTAGGCGGGGACGATCAGGACCGGCGTCCCGACGTTGACCTGCTCGAAGAGCCACTCCGCCTCCGGCACGCGCATGCGGATGCAGCCGTGGGAGGCCGAATAGCCGATTGACGCCGCGTCCGGCGTCCCGTGGATCCCGACGAGCGGTGCCGAGAGGCCCATCCACCGCGTCCCGAGCGGGTTCCCCGGTCCCGGGGGGATCGGCTTTGCGTCCTTGGCCCACTCCGAGTCGGGCGGTGGAACCCACCACGGGTTCATCTGCTTCGTCGCGATCGAGTGGTTGCCGAGGGGAGTCGGGTACTCGGAGCTCCCCGTCGCAACCCCGAAACGGCGCACGAGGGTCGGGCCGTCGAAGAGCGAGAGCCTGTTCGAGCCGCGATGGATGATCACGACCGGGCCGTAGTTCGCCGGTGTGACCCTCGGCTCGACGCTGCTCACGATCAGCTCGATCGGCCTGCGCCGGTTGGTGCTGGCCAGCGCGCGGGTGATCGCCTTCGCCATCCCGTCCTTCTCGACGGTCAGCCCCGTCTTCGCCTCCGTGAACTGAGGACGCCCCCCGGCCACGCCGACCACCTGGGCGTTCACGGGCTCGTAGGAGAAGAGCCGGTCGAGGCGGTTGACGTAGCGGCGGATCCGCGGCTGCGCGGAGGAGACCCGGAGGCGCACCTGCGTACGTGACGGGGCCAGAAGCGCGCTCGCGACCGCACTGTCGATTCCCGCACTGGCCCCGAGATATCGAGGGCTGATCCGCCACCGCTTGTCCCGGAACTGCAGACGGAGCGGCCGGCCGAACGCCGCCTCCACGCGGGTTCTGGCGGCCTCGGACATCTTGCCGCCGACCGGGACGCCGGCGATTGTCACGCCAGGGGCGATGACGACCGGCTTGCGCGCGGCGTCCGGTGCTGCGACGCCGAGGCTGACGACCGCGACGAACATGACGGCGAGCAGGCGTTTCACGCCGTCAAACGATACGCCAGGCGGCGAAGCAACGCTCTTATTTCGCCGCCGGCTTTACGACTCCTTCACCCAGTCGCGAGTCAGATAGAGCCAGAACGCGAGGCCCGCGTAGGGGCCATAGCGGCGGAAGCGGCGCTCGATCGTCCGATCGCCCACCCTTCGGCCGCCGTTGAGCCTGGCATAGGTGGGTCGGGTCCACGAGTCGAGGATCAACCGTGAGTGGCGTCCGATCAGCATCATGATGTGGGCGGCGGCATAAGGCCCCACCCCGGGAAGTGTGAGCAGCTGTTGTTCGAGCGCCTCGTCCGGCAGGTCGGCCGGCGGGGCGGCCGCGAGGGCCTCGAGGTCGAGCGATCCCTCGGCGACCGAGGCTGCGAGCGCACGGAGATATGCGCCGCGGTAGCCGGCCCGTGCGACGTCGCGGTAGAACGCTTCGGACGCCGCGGCCATCGCCTGCGGCGTGGGAAAGGCTCGCCCCTGACCCCCGGCGGAGGGCTCGCCGAGCTTCGCGACCAGCGCGCCGACCATCCGCACAGTCGACGACCAAGTGCAGTTCGTCGTGCAGATCGTCTTCACGACATCCTCGAAGACCGTGGCCCCGCGAGCCATGCGGCCGGCGCCGACGGCGATCCAGGCCAGGTCGACATCTGTCTTCGCGACCTCGTAGAGCGGGGAGAGGTCCTCGTCGAGGTTGAGGACGCGGCGCACGGAACGTCGGAGTCCGCTGCGTGTACGGGCCCCGGGCGGCGGGCCGAGAACATCGACTTTCGCCTTGCCCTTCCGGCCATGCCGGATGCGGACCGTCCGCGGCTTGGCTCCGGCGACGGGCAGCGTGACGGTCATCACTTCGGTGTCCTCGTCGAGATCGGCAGGCGGGAGCGACGCGACGCCGTGCGACACGATCGTCCGCCAGAGATCGACGGGCTCGCCTGAGGGGCCGCGCAGTGCGATCTCCATCGCGGTCGCCATGCCGCGAGACTAGATGTCGGGCGACGGATGGCAGTGCTCGGCGTGGATGTCGGCGGCACCTTCACCGACGCGGTGCTCATCGCGGACGGCGAGCTCCGGACGGCCAAGGTGCGAACCGCGGAGCACCAGGAGGAGTCGGTGCTAGCCGCAGCGGCCGCGATCGGCGGCGAGCAGCTCGAGCGATTCACGCACGGGACGACTGTCGCGACCAACGCGCTGCTGGAGCGGAAGGGCGCACGGACGGCGTTCGTGTCAACGGCGGGTTTCGAGCACCTCCTGCACCTGCGGCGCCAGGACCGGGCACAGCTCTACCGGCTCTGCGAGCACCATCCCGAGCCTCTCGTGCCAATCGAGGACTGCTTCGGCGTCCGCGAGCGGATGGGGCCGGACGGCGTCCTCGAGCAGCTCGACCTTGGCTCCCTCCCCGAGCTCGACGCCGAGGCGGTTGCAATCTGCCTGCTGTTCTCCTTCCGGGATCCGAGCCACGAGCGCGCCCTCGCCGCAGAGATCTCGCGTCGGCTGCCCTCTGCTCACGTCGTCGCTTCGCACGAGGTCTCGCCGGAGTTCCGGGAATACGAGCGGGCCTCGACGACGGCTACGGACGCGTACCTCGGCCCGCGGCTCGGGAGCTACCTGCGCGCGCTCGGCGACCGTTGCGCCGAGGCGGGCCTGCCGCAGCCGCTCGTGATGCGCTCGTCGGGCGGGGTCTCGTCACTGGAGGAGGCCGCCGCTCATGCCTCCTGGGCCTTGCTCTCGGGACCCGCCGGCGGGGTGGTCGGTGCAGCAAGGATCGCGGAGCGCGCCGGTTTCTCCGACGCGATCGCCTTCGACATGGGCGGGACGTCGACGGACGTCTGCCTGATCTCCAGCGGCGCGGCCGAGCGGTCGAGCGAGCGCACCGTCGCCGGCTTTCCAATCCGGCTCCCGAGCGTGGACGTCCACACGGTCGGGGCCGGAGGCGGCTCGATCGCCTGGGTCGACGCGGGTGGGGCGCTCCGAGTCGGGCCAGCGAGCGCGGGAGCCGAACCGGGGCCAGCGTGCTACGGGTTGGGCGGGATCCGGCCGACCGTCACGGACGCGAACCTTCTCCTCGGCCGGATCCCCGGGCGGCTCGCCGGCGGCCTCGAGCTCGATCGCGCCGCGGCCGAGCGCGCGCTCGCCGGGCTTGACCCCACCGACGTCGTCGGGGTCGTGAACGCGGAGATGCTGCGCGCACTGCGGGTGGTCTCGGTCGAGCGGGGACGCGACCCGCGCGGCCTGGCGCTCGTCGCCTTCGGCGGCGCCGGCCCGCTCCACGCCTGCGATCTCGCCGACGGCCTCGGGATGACGACGGTGCTCGTGCCCGAGGCGGCCGGCGTGCTCTCCGCGCTTGGTCTCGCTGTCGGCGACGAGCGGCGAGATCGCGTCCGGAGCGAGGTGCGGCCGCTCGCAGACGTCGGCGACCTGCCGGCCGAGGGGGAAGCCGATCTGCGCTATCGAGGCCAGTCGTTCGAGCTGACCGTGCCGCTCGGAGCCGGGCTCGCGGACCGGTTCCACGAGCTTCACGCGGAGCGTTACGGCTATGAGGATCCGGCGAGACCGCTGGAGTTGGTGGCGGTTCGCAGCGCGGAGGTGCGCGCCGGGCCGCCCCTCACGCTGCCGGCCCGCCCGCGAGAGACCGCGGCCGGCCCGGCGACGGTCGCGCTCGACGGCGCGACGTGCTGGATCCCCCCTGGGTGGGTGGGGGTTAGGGATGGTGGCATCTGGAGGCTCACCAAAGTCACCGGCCGCGCCGGCAAAGCCGGCACGATCTCGGTCGGCACCGACCAGTCGGTGCCTTGGTGAACATTGGGCTCCAGGTTCTCGGGCACGCGCTCCGCGGAGTCGCCGAGGAGATGGGCGCGGCGCTGATCCGATCGGCGTTCTCCGCGAACATCAAGGAGCGGCGAGACTGCTCGACGGCGCTCTTCGACGCGCGCGGCCGCATGGTCGCGCAGGCCGAGCACATCCCGGTCCACCTCGGGGCGATGCCCGACGCCGTGGCGGCAGTCATGAGCCGCGACCCGGGCCGCGGAGACGTCTTCATCCTCAACGACCCCTTCGCAGGCGGCACGCACCTTCCGGACATCACGCTCGTCTCGCGGACGGACGTCGGGTTCGCCGTGACTCGCGCCCACCACGCCGACGTCGGCGGCGTCGAGCCGGGCAGCATGCCCGCTGCGTCCCGCACGCTCGAGGAGGAGGGCGCCGTGATCGCGCCGACCCGGCTCGGCCCCGGGACGCTCGGCGAGCTCGCGCTCCGGATGCGGAACCCCGACGAGCGCATGGGCGACTTCCGCGCACAGCTCGCCGCTCACCGCCTCGCAGACGAGCGGGTCGCCGAGCTCTGCTCGCGGCACGGCGCCGACGGCGTCCGCGCCGCGATGGACGAGCTCCTCGCCTACTCGGAGCGGATCGTCCGCGCCGGGATCGCCCGACTTCCCGACGGACGCTTCGAGGCGAGCGACGTGCTCGAGGCCGTGGAGGGAACGCTCACTATCCGCGCTGCGGTCACCGTTGCGGGAGACGAGCTCGAGGTCGACTTCGCCGGCACGGACCCACAGCACGACGGAAACCTCAACTGCCCGCTGTCGGTCACCCGGTCGGCGGCGTACTTCGTCGTGCGCTGCCTGACCGCACCGGACGTCCCTGCCTCCGCCGGCGCCTTCGCGCCCGTCACCGTCATCGCGCCGCAAGGCTCGCTCGTCAACGCTCTCCGCGGAGCTGCGGTCGCGGGAGGCAACGTCGAGACCTCCTGTCGGATCGTCGACGTGCTCTTCCGCGCACTCGGCCGGGCTGTTCCCGTGCCTGCCCAGGGCCAGGGGACGATGAACAACGTCACGCTCGGCAACGACCGGTTCACGTATTACGAGACGATCGGCGGCGGGCAGGGCGCCTGCCCGGAAGGCGACGGCCCGAGCGGCGTCCACGTGACGATGTCGAACACGCTGACGACACCGGTCGAGGCACTGGAGCTCGCCTACCCGCTGCGGGTTCGCCGCCACGAGCTGCGGCTGGGCTCGGGTGGTCTGGGCCGGCAGCGCGGCGGCGACGGCGTGGTGCGGGAGCTGGAGGCTCTCGAGGCCTGCCGCGCTTCCATCCTCTCCGAGCGGCGCGCCAACGCACCCTTGGGCGCCGAAGGCGGAGGCCCTGCAGAACCAGGGCGCAACCTCCTGAACGGCCGGGAGCTGCCGGGCAAGGCGACGGTCGACCTGGCGCCCGGGGACACGCTTCGGATCGAGACGCCCGGCGGAGGCGGCTGGGGCCCGATCGAAAATCCTGGTTGAGCGGGCTCCGCGTGCGTGGCTAGGCTCAAGTCGATGTCCGTCGTCGAAGCAATCGACCTACACCGCACTTACCGCACGTCGACCGGAACCATCCGCCGCAAGTGGATCGACGTCGAGGCGGTCCGGGGCGTCAGCTTCGCGATCGAGAAGGGCGAGCTCTTCGGGCTCCTCGGTCCGAACGGCGCCGGCAAGACGACGACGATCAAGATGCTGATCACCCTGCTGATCCCGACCTCGGGAACAGCGAAGGTCCTGGGCCACGACGTCGTGAAGGACGCGCGAGAGGTGCGCAAGCGGATCGGCTACGTCTTCGGCGGCGAGCGTGGCGTCTACGAGCGCCTCTCCGGCTACGACAACCTCCGCTACTTCGCGGAGCTGTACGGCGTCCCGCCGGGAGAGCAGAAGCAGCGGATTGCGAGCCTTCTCGAGCTGGTCGGCCTGACGGGCCGCGAGCAGGAGCGCACCGAGGGCTACTCGCGCGGAATGAAGCAGCGGCTGCACGTCGCGCGCGGGCTTCTCCACGATCCGCCGGTCGTCTTCCTCGACGAGCCGACGATCGGACTCGATCCGGTCGGCGCAAGAGAGCTGCGCGCGACGATCGCATCACTCGTCGACGCCGGTAAGACCGTGCTCCTGACGACGCATTACATGTTCGAGGCGGACGCTCTGTGCGACCGGATTGCAGTGATCAACAAGGGCGAGATCGTCGCGCACGGGACGCCTGCGCAGCTGAAGCAGAACGTCGCGGAGGGAGCCGTCGTCGAGGTGGAGATCTTCGGGATTCCCGAGGGTACCGTCGAGCGCGTCCGCGAGCTTCCCGGGGTCAACGCGGTCTCGGTCGAGGAGCGCGAGCAGGCGCAGGTGCTGATCGTTCAGACACCTGCGGACATCGAGCTCACGCACGCCATCCTCGGCCGGCTGGACGGCGCCAACGTCGGACGGGTATCGAGGCGCGAGCCGACGCTCGAGGACGCCTACGTCGCGCTTGTCTCCTCGGGCGAGTGAAGGCGCTCAGGATCATGGCGTTCGGCTGGTACTTCCAGTTCAAGGCGATCTCCCGCTCGCCCTTCGAGGGCCTCTTCCAGATCATCTGGCCGCTCTTCTTCGCCACCGTCGCGTTCCTGATGTTTCGTGCGGGCACTGACCCGAAGACGCTCCTCTATGCATCCCTCGGTGCCGCGGTAATGGGCATGTGGTCGGCGACGAGCACGACCGCGGGTGGCGCGATGCAGCGGGAGCGGTGGCATGGGACCCTCGAGGCGCTCGTCGCGTCACCGCCGCACTTCTCCTTGATTCTCCTCCCGATCACGCTCGCGATGAGCACGATCGGGATCTACTGCCTGGTGGCGACGCTCCTCTTCGGCCGCTTTGTCTTCGGTATCGACCTGACCGTCGAGCACAAGGTTGCCTTCGGGGTCTCGATCGTCGGCACCGTCCTCTCGTTCGGCGCGCTCGGCTTCCTGTTCGCCGTCTCGTTCGTCCGCTTCCGCGCCGCCTGGGCACTCGGGAATCTCTTCGAGTATCCGGTCTGGCTGATCGGCGGCTTCCTCGTCCCGCTCGTGCTCCTGCCGGATTGGGTGCGCCCGATCTCCTGGGTGCTCGCGCCGACCTGGGGGATGAACGCGATCCGCGAGTCGGCGCTCGGCGGGACTCCCTGGCCCGACCTCGCCCTCTGCCTCGCTCTCGGCGTTGCATACGTCACGCTCGGAGTGCTCGCGCTCGATCGCGTCCTCGGCGCAGCCCGAAAGCGCGCGACGCTCTCGTTGACATGACGGCCGCCCGGATCTTCGCGGTGGGCGGTCTCATGAGCTACCGCGCGCTCTTCTACTGGCTGACGCCGATGATCTACATCCCGAGCCTCGTCGTCGCGCCGATCTTCCAGATCCTCTTGATGGCGTACATTGGGCGCTCCGCCGGCCTTGCCTCCGACGAGTTCTTCCTGGTAGGGAATGCGATCCAGTACGCGGCGGTCCCGTGCCTGTTCGCGATGATGCATCTGGTCGGCGGCGAGAAGTTCCAGAACACGCTCGGCGCGATCCTCGTCAGCCCTGCACCCCGTCTCCCGCTCTTCTTCGGCCGCGCCGTTCCGGTTGTCTTGAACGGCGCGTTCGTCGCAGCCTTCTCGCTCCTGGTCGGCTCGCTGATCCTCGGCGTGGAGATCCCGGGGGGCTCGATCCCGCCGCTCGCCCTCGTCATCCTCGTCGCCGCCTTCTCGTGCACGGGGCTCGGGCTGATCAACGCCGCCCTCGCGCTCCGCATTCGCGAGTCGGCGGTGCTCTCGAACGTCCTGTTCGGGTTCCTCCTGATCTTCACGGGCGCAAACGTCCCGCTCTCGGACTTGCCCGACTGGATGCAGACGATCTCACAGTGGATCCCCTTCACGCACGCGATCGAAGCAGCGCGGGAGCTGGTCGACGGAGCGTCGGCGTCGTCGGTGCTCGATCTCGTCGGCAGGGAGCTGGCCCTCGGCGCCGCGTACCTCGCAGCCGGCTACCTGCTCCTTAGGTTCTTCGAGAATCAGGGGCGCCGCCACGCGACATTGGAGCGCTCGTGAACGTCCCTCGTCTTCTCTGGGTCGGCTGGCGCTTCTACGTGAAGAACCTGACGCTGTCCAGCTTCTACATCCTGACGTCGGTCCTGCAGCCGATCATCTTCGCCTCGGTCGCCTACTTCATGTTCGAAGCGGGTGCGCGGGAAGGAACGCTCCTCTACGTCGCACTCGGCGCCGGGATGATGGGGATCTGGTCGTCGACGCTGTTCGGCTCCGGCGGCGCCATCCAGTGGCAGCGGTGGCAGGGAGTGCTCGAGTACTCGATCGCCGTGCCGCCGCCGCTCCTGCTCGTGATCGTGCCCCTGACCATCGCGACCGCGTCGATCGGCCTCTACTCGCTGACCGCGACGCTGTTCTGGGGGTGGCTCTTCTTCGACGTGCCGCTCGACGTGGCCCATCCGATCGCGTTCCTCGTCGCACTGCCCGCGGCCGTGCTCGGGCTCGGCCTGCTCGGGCTCGTCCTCGCCTCGACCTTCGTGCTGTACCGGAACGCCAACGCGCTCTCGAACTTGCTCGAGTTCCCCGTCTGGCTCGTGACGGGCCTGCTCGTGTCGCTCTCCCTGCTGCCGGGGTGGGTCGGGCCGCTGTCCTGGGTGCTGGCGCCGACCTGGGGCATCAACGCCCTCCGGGAGGCCGCGATCGCGGGCAATCCGTGGCCGGAGATCGGGATGTGCCTCCTCCTCAGCGCCGTCTACCTCGTGATCGGCCACTTCGCGCTGCGGCACTTCGAGCGGCTCGCGCGGGAGCGGGCGACCTTGGCGATCGCATGAATCAGGATCTCCGCGTCTTCTTCATCGGCGGCTACCTGTCATACAAGGCGCTCTTCAACTGGATGCACCCTTCGCACTACATCCCGACGATGCTGGGCGCGCCGGTCTTTCAGGTCCTCTTCTTCGTCTACGTCGGCCGCTTCGCAGAGCTGCAGGACGACACGTTCTTCGTCACCGGGAACGCGGTCCAGCTGACGGCCATGGCGGGCGTGTACGGAATGGCCATGACGATCGGCGGAGAGCGCTGGACGCAAACGCTCTCGCCGCTCATGGCGAGCCCCGCCAACCGCCTGCCGCTTTTCCTCGGCCGCTCGCTGCCGCTGATCGTGAACGGCATTATCACGTCGGCATTCGCGTTCTTCGTCAGCTGGCTGCTGCTCGATTTCGAGCTCTCACGGTCGCAGCTCCCGGCGCTGGCGGTCGTCGTCGCGGCTAGCGCGTTCGCCTGTACCTCCCTCGGGCTCGTCGTCGGCGCGATCGGGCTGCGCGGGCGGGACGTGTTCTTCATCGCCAACCTCGTCGTCTTCTCCCTGCTCCTCTTCTGCGGCGTCAACGTCCCGCTCGACACGCTTCCGAACTGGATGGAGGCCGTGGGACGGGCGCTGCCGCTGACCCACGGCATCGAAGCGGCGCGGGAGATCGCCGCTGGAGCCACACTCGGCGACGTCTCGTCCCTGGTCTGGACCGAGCTCGCGATCGGCGTGGCGTACGCAACCGTCGCGTACGCGCTGTTCCGGTTCTTCGAGATCGAGGGCAGGCGACGCGCGACGCTCGAGACGATCTAGCATCAGGCGCATGTGCCGAAACATTCAGACGCTCTTCAATTTCGAGCCGTCCGCGACCGAGGACGAGGTCCGGGCTGCGTCGCTGCAGTACGTCCGCAAGATCAGCGGGTTCACGAAGCCGTCGCAGGCGAACGAGCAGGCGTTCGAGCTCGCCGTCGACGAGGTGACCGTGGCCTCGATGCGGCTCCTCGACGCGCTGGTAACGAACGCCGCGCCGAAGGACCGCGAGGTCGAAGCAGCGCGCCGCCGGACTCGGGCCGAGAAGCGCTTCGCCGCCGCCTGAGCGGACCTTGCGCGACCTCGACGGCAGCTTCGACGGCGAGATCGTCCGTCCCGGCGACCCTGGCTACGACGCCGCCCGGGTCGTCTGGAACGGGCTCGTCGACCGACACCCGGCGCTGATCGCCCGGCCGACCCACGTCGGTGACGTCGTCACTGCTCTTCGGTTCGCCCGCGAGGAGGATCTGCTGATCGCCGTCCGGTGCGGCGGCCACAGCATCCCGGGGTTCTCGACGTGCGATGACGGCATTGTGATCGACCTGTCCCGGATGCGAGGGGCACAGGTGGATCCCGAGCAGCGGACCGCCCGCGTCGCCGGCGGCGCGATCCTCGCGGAGCTCGATGAGCAGGCGCAGGCCGCCGGACTCGTCTGCCCCGTCGGGGTGGTCTCGCACACCGGCGTCGCCGGACTGACCCTCGGTGGTGGCATGGGTCGACTCCAGCGGAAGCACGGGCTCTCGATCGACAACCTTCTCTCCGTCGAACTCGTCACCGCGGACGGCCACCTGGTGCGGGCAAGCGAAGAAGAGAACCCGGAGCTCTTCTGGGGGTTGCGCGGCGCAGGCGCGAACTTCGGGATCGCGACATCGTTCACCTTCCGCCTCCACCCGTTCGACGGCAAGATCACGCACGGCACCGTCGTCCACCCGGCAAAGCACGCCCGGGAGCTGGCCGCCGTCTATCGCAACACGCTCGAGGCTGGGCCCGACGAGCTCTGGATGAGCTTCGGCCTCGGCGCGGCAGACGGGCGTCCGGTCGCGACGGTCACGGTTCACCACTGCGGGCCGGGCGAGCAGGCTGAGCAAGATCTCGCAGAGCTGCGAGCATTCGGCGCTCCGCTCGACGACTCGATCGAAAGGACTCGTTACCTAAGGGCTCAGCAGCTCCACGACGAGGAGGAGGCGTGGGGGCATCGCTTCTACATGAAGAGCGCGTTCCTCCCAGCGCTGCCGGACGAGCTTGTCGACCTGGCCGTGGAGCAGGGTTCGCGGGTGCCGCAGGGCACGGACGGCGGCTTCTCGACCTGGGCCTGCGGCGGTGCGATCGCGAGCGTGCCGGACGACGCGACCGCGTTTACGGGCCGAGACGCGAGCTTCTGGCTGGCGGCCGAGATCCAATGGAACGACCCGGCTCTGGACGACGCCTGCCGCGAGTGGTGCCGTGCGGCCATGTCTGGCATGGCGCCCTTCGAGTCGACCGGGCGCTACGTGAACGACGTCTCCGAGGCCGAGGAGCGCCTGACGTCGATCTACGGTGACGCCAAGGCCGAGCGCCTCGTCGCTCTCAAGCGCGAGTGGGATCCGGAGAACGTGTTCCGGCTCAATCAGAACATCCGGCCCTGAGGCCCGCTAGCGGATGCGTATCCGCGCTGACGCCAGGCGTCCGCGGTTCCCGGCCCGGTCGGTTGCGTATACGCCCACCCGATGGGAGCCTCGCCCGGCCCGGAAGGCCGCCGTCCAGGTCGTCAGCGGGATGTCGGAGCGGTATGTGCGCACGGGCCGGCCGTCGATGACCACCGTGTAGCTGTCGACGCCGCTCCCGCGCTCGCGCGCGGCGTCCCACGACAACCGGACACGCCCCCGCGTCGTTCGCACGCGGAGCCGCGGGCGAACCGGAGCGACGCGGTCGAGCCACTCGAACCGGAGCGCAGCGCTTTGCAGCGCGTGCCGCTCGACGGTCACCCGGAAGATCCCCGGACGGACGAACGCCTCGCCCGGCGCATACGCGAAGCGGGCAACGCCGGCCGGGTTGGGCAGGAGCAGGTTCTCGCGCGGATACTGCGAGAGCTCACCGCCCGGCGCCGGCCCCGCAACGACCGCGACGCCTGCCGCCTGCACGGAGTCCCCGGTGAACGAGGGCGTCGACGACCCCCGCGACTCGAACCAGAACTCGCTCGCCGCGGTCCTGACGACCAACGCCTGCGGCAGGAGCGTCGGGCCTTCCACGGGACCGAGCTCGTGCGTCGCGTTCCTCCGAGGTCGAACGATGGGGCCGAGCCACCCGAGCGCTGACTTCTCCCACGCGTTGAGGTCGCCGTCGCCGTCGCCCATGACGCTGAACGCGTTGCCGTACTCGTCGGTCGAGCACTGCCGATCGCACGTCCAGCGGCTCGCATGCCCGAGCGAGAGGGTGTGGCCGAGCTCGTGCGCGGCGAGCGCCCTGAACAGGCGGCCGTTCAGTAGCACCTCGGTGGGGTTCGCCTCGCCGAAGAACGGACACCCTTCGACGAGCGGCGTCACGAAGGTGATCCGCTCGTACGGCGCGAACGTGGAGGCCGGCATCGCGACCCGAAGCGACGTCGCATCACAGTTCGAGAAGACCTCTCGCGAAAGTTGCACCGGGCCGGCCACCGAGGGCGGCATCGAGAATCGCCCACCGGAGGAGGCGCGGTAGAAGGCGTCGGTCTCTGCGCCGACGCGCAGCAGGTCGTCGTTGGAGAACGGCACAGGCCCCCAGGTGGCGAGGACGTAGAGCGTGCGCATCTCGCCCGTCACCGCCGCCGCCGACGGCGCCGCCAGCCCGACCAGCAGCAACGAGACGGCGAGCGCCGATCGCAAGGTCACGAGATCAGCGTACGCCGCCCGGTATTGATCGTGGCTTAACGCTCAGGCGAAGGAGGTGATGACGGTCCGGATGCCCTCCTGACGCCCCATCGCGTCGAACGCCTCATTGACCTCGTCGAGCGGGATCCGGTTCGTGACGAGCGCCTCCGCGTCGAACTCCCCGCCGAGCCAGCGGTCGACGAGCTCGGGAACCTGCGAGCGGCCCTTGACGCCGCCGAAGGACGACCCTGTCACCCGGCGGCCGGTGATCAGGAGCCGCGGGACGACGTCGAGGGTTTCGCCCTTGCCGGCGACTCCGATCATCGTCGCCAAGCCCCAGGCCTCGCGGGCCGCCTCGACCGCTTGCTTCATGACCCGGACGTTCCCCGTCGCTTCGAACGTGAAGTCGGCGCCAAAGCCGTCGGTCTCGCCGCGGATCCAGTCGACCAGGTCATCGGCGGCCAAGCGTATGTCGGTCGCCCCGTGGCGCCGCGCCTCGTCGAGCCGCGCCTCCGAGAGGTCGACGGCGACGATCCGGTCGGCGCCCGCCAGCCGGCAGCCGATGACGGCTCCGAGTCCGACAAGCCCGCAGCCGAAGACGACACAGGTCGAGCCGGGCGTGACCCGCGCTGTGTACAACGCCGCACCCATCCCGGTCGACAGCCCGCACCCGAACGGCGCGCAGGCGGCGAGCGCCGCATTGGGGTTCACCTTCGCGAGCGCGATCTCGGGGACCACCGTGTACTCGGCGAAGGTCGACGTGCCCATGAAGTGCCGGATGTCCTTGCCGTTCCGGGAGAACCGCGTCGTGCCGTCCGGCAGGAAGCCGAGCCCTTGCTGGTCGCGGATCGCGACGCAGCGGTTCGTGCGCGGATCGAGGCAGTGCAGGCACTCCCCGCACTCGGGCGCAAAGAGCGTGACCACGTGATCGCCGGGCTGAACGAGCGTGACGTCGGGGCCAACCTTCTCCACGACGCCGGCGCCCTCGTGGCCAAGCACGCAGTCCGTGTATCCCGTCGGATCTGCGCCTGACGCGGAGTACAGATCGGTGTGGCAGACGCCGCAGGCCTCGAGCCGCACGAGGGCTTCGCCGGCCTTGGGCTCCGCGAGCTCGATCTCCTGGACGACGAGCGGCTGCCCGAACTCCTCCAGCACGGCGGCCCTGACCTTCACGGCGACGATCCTATTCCGACCTCGCCGTTTGGCGGCCGGAGCTTGGGGAACGATCCGTCTGAGGACCAAGCGATGACCGAGCAGCAGACATCCGGCCGCGACACCGAAGAAGGGCCGCAGCCTCAGCCTGAGCAAGCCGAGCCCCGTGTGGCCGAACCGACGCCGGGGGACCTCTCCAAGCGGGACTACCTGGCCATCCTCGTCCGCGCAGGCAAGGAGTCCCTCAACGACCACATCGCCAACCTCGCGGCGGCGCTCGCGTACTACGCCTTCCTGGCGATCCCCGCGCTGATGCTCGTGGCCGTCGGGATCTTCGGCCTGTTCGCCGACGAGGATGCGGTGACGGAGATCATCCAGCGGCTCGAGGGCGTCGCACCGCAAGAGGCGCTGCGGCTGCTCGAGGACAGCCTGGACCGTGTCACCGAGACGCAGTCGAACTCGGGCCTCGCGATGATCGTCGTCGGGTCGGTCCTCGCACTCTGGACGCTCACCGGCTCGATGGAGACGTTGATGTGGTCGCTCAACTCGGCGTACGACCGGGAGGAGACCCGCGGATTCGTCAAGCGGCGCCTGACGGGCCTCGCGATGGTCTTCCTGATGCTCTTCGCGTTCGTGCTCGTCTTCGGCCTGCTCGTCCTAGGACCGCACCTCTCGGGCTGGATCGGCGACGCCGTCGGGATGGAGGCGGTCGTGAAGTGGCTGTGGTGGACGGCGCAGTGGCCGATCCTGCTCCTCGGCCTCCTGTTCGCCTTCGCCACGATCCTCTACCTCGGGCCCAACGTGGACCACCCGCGTTGGAGCTTCCTGACCTTCGGGACCGCGATCAGCGTGGTTGTCTGGCTCC
Source organism: Gaiellaceae bacterium (assembly GCA_035265935.1). Taxonomy (GTDB): domain Bacteria; phylum Actinomycetota; class Thermoleophilia; order Gaiellales; family Gaiellaceae; genus JACDAN01. Next base: position 7,798 of record DATFOC010000042.1, on the reverse strand, counting down.
TCGCCTCCGGCGGGTTCTCGGTCTACGTGAGCCAGCTCGGCTCGTTCAACAAGACGTGGGGCTCGCTCGCGGCCGTGATCATCATGCTCACCTGGCTCTGGATCAGCGCGCTCGCACTGCTCTTCGGAGCCGAGGTCAACGCTGAAGGCGAGCGCAGTCGCGAGCTTCGGCGCGGCGAGCCGGCGTCGGACGAGCTGCAGGCGCCCCCGAAGGACTAGGAGCGCTTACCCGCTCGCCTTGTCGAGGAGCTGCAAGAGCTCATGCGCTGCCAGCTCGATCTCCTTGTGCCGCCACTCCGCCGCTCGGTAGTGGCAGGCAATGAGTCCTGAGCGGTGCAGGCGGCGGAAGTCCCCGTAGACGAATGCATAGCGCGCCTTCGTCTCCTCGGAAGGGCCCTCCGTCAGGCCGAGGTGCCATTCGGCGTACTCGCTCCAGGAATGTGAGGCCATGAAGGCGTTCTCGTCCTTGGCCTTGGGCTGAACGTCCCCCCAGTCGCTGTCCAGAACGTACTGGCGCCCACGGATGAGGCTCCGGGCCTTGGCGACGGCGGCATCGTTCACCGTGTACGAGGCCATCGAGGAATTCTGACGAGTCAGACTGTGGGCGGCGCATCCGAGCCGCCCACCCTGCTTGGCCGGACGGTCCGGGCCCGGCCGGCAGCGACGCCGGCCGTCGCCAGGGGCGCGGTGAGCGCAAGGAGCACGGCAAGGGGCACGTCCCAACCACCGCTCCAGTCGTGGAGCGCTCCGATGGCAACTGGGCCGATCGCCGCGAGGATGTAGCCGATCGCCTGTGCCATCCCCGAGAGCTCGGCGGCCTGCTTCGAGTCGGGCGCGCGAAGGATGATCACGGTCAGGGCCAGGCTGAACGCCGCGCCCTGGCCAACCGCGAACAGGAAGACCCACAGCGCTGCCGCAACAGGCGCAGCGAGCAGGCCGCCCACGGCCGCCGCCTCAGCCGCAGCCACGCCGGCGGCAAGCGCACGTTGATCCCGCATTCTCGTCGCAACGATCGGGACGACGAGCGACGGTGGGATCCCGCCCAAGGCGAAGAGAGCCAGCAACGCGCCCGCCCCTCCCGCACTGAAGCCGCTGTCGCGAAGGATCGACGGCAGCCACGCCAGCCCGACGTAGAAGAGGAACGACTGCAGGCCGAAGTAGAGGGTGACCAGCCACGCCACGCCGTCGCCGAGCAGTGCTGCGGCATCGCCAGCGCCGCCGCGGGCCGTGACCAGTCCGCGGTCGCGAATGAGCGCTAGGCCCAGAACAGCGGCGGCTGTCGCAGCCGGCAGCGCCCAGAGGGCGAGCGCGAACTCCCAGCCAAGCGCGCGCTCGATCGGCACCGTCAGGCCGGCGGCGAGCGCAGCGCCGGCGCCGAGCGTGGCCACGTAGCTCCCAGTCATGAGCCCGACCCGCCCAAAACGCCCCTTGACGACGCTCGGCACGACGACGTTCGCGACCGCGATCCCGGCGCCGGCGAGCAACGTTCCGGCGAACAGCGCGGTGACGGACGAATCCGCCCGCACGAGCAGGCCGGCGACAAGCGGAAGGAGGGCGAGGAAGAGGACCCGCTCAGCGCCCAGCCGCCTGGCGAGCACGGGCGCGAGCGGCGCGAGCAGCCCGAAGCAGAGGATCGGCGCACTCGTCAGGAGGCCCGCCGCCGCGGCGGAAAGGTCGAGGTCGTCCGTGACCTCGTCGATCACCGGCGGCACGCTTGCAACAGCGATCCGCAGGTTGAGGCCGGCGAGCACGATGCCCGCAGCGAGGAGCGGAGGGCCGCCCGAGGACGGCCTAAGCGTGCTCGAGGCCGACGTAGTTCTCGGCGAGCGAGGCCGCCGCCTTGTCCGAGGAGCAGACGTATCGCAGCTGGGAGAGCTGAAGTTTGAGGTCGAAGGCGTCGCCTCCCTCGGGCGTGTGCAACATCGACGTCATCCACCACGAGAAGTGTTCGGCACGCCAGACGCGGCGCAACGCGTCTTCGGAGTAACGATCGAGCAGTGCCTGGTCGCCGGTGCGGTACCAGGCGGTGATTGCCTTGGCGAGCAGCCGCACGTCGGCGACAGCCAGGTTGAGTCCCTTCGCGCCCGTCGGCGGCACGATGTGCGCGGCGTCCCCCGCGAGCAGCAGACGGCCGCACCGCATCGGCTCGACGACGAAGCTTCGCATGCCCGTGATGCCCTTCTCGAGGATCTCGCCAGTGTGCAGCGTCCAACCCTCGATCCCGAGTCGCCGCTCCAGCTCCTCCCAGATCCGGTCGTCCGGCCACTCGCCGAGCTCTTCATCGGGCCGGACCTGGAGATAGAGACGGGTCACCGTCGGCGAGCGCATGCTGTGGAGGGCGAAGCCCCGCTCGTTGTGCGCGTAGATCAGCTCCTCGTTCGACGGCGGCGCGGCGGCGAGGACCCCGAGCCAGGCGAACGGATACTCACGCTCGAACGCCGTCAGAACGCCTGCCGGAATGCTGTCCCGGCACACGCCGTGGAAGCCGTCGCATCCGGCGATGAAGTCGCAGGCGACCTCCCAGTCGTTGCCGTCGTGCCGGTAATGGAGGACGGGCCCATCTCCCCCGAAGCCCTTGGCGCGGACGTTCTCGACGTCGAAGAGGAGTGCGCGGCGCGTGTTCAGCCGGGCGGCGATCAGATCCTTCACGACCTCCTGCTGCCCGTAGACCATGATTCGGCGGCCGCCGGTCAGCGCCGGGAAGTCGATCCGGTGCCGCTCGCCGGCGAACTGCAGCTCGATCCCGTCGTGGACGAGACCCTCCCGAGCGAGCCGCTCTCCCACGCCGATCTCTTGCAGCAGGTCGACAGTGCCCTGCTCGAGCACCCCGGCCCGGACGCGGCCCTCGACGTACTCGCGGGATCGGTCCTCGAGAACGATGGAGTCGATCCCCTCCAGGTGGAGGAGGTGAGCGAGGACGAGGCCGGCAGGCCCGGCGCCGACGATGCCGACTTGCGTCCGCTCGGTCCTCAGCCCCAGACCTCTTGCGCCGTCTCGACGATCAGGCGCAGCTTGGCGACCTGCTCGTCGTGCGTGAGCGCGTTGCCCTCGACGGTCGAAGAGAAGCCGCATTGCGGCGAGAGGCAGAGCTGTTCGAGCGGGACGAACTCCGACGCCTCGTCGAGGCGCCGCTTCAGCTCGTCCTTCTCCTCGAGCTCTCCCCGTTTTGTCGTCACGAGCCCGAGGACGACCATCTTCCCCTCGGGGACAAACCGCAAGGGCTCGAACGTGCCCGAGCGCTCGTCGTCGTACTCGAGGAAGAATCCGTCGACCTGCAGCTCGTTGAAGAGGGCCTCCGCGACGAAGTCGTAGCCGCCCTCGGCGGCCCAGGAGGAGCGGAAGTTGCCGCGGCACATGTGGGTCGTCACGCTCATCCCCTTCGGCCGGTCGGCAAGCGCCTCGTTGATGTGGCGGATGTAGTGCTCGTGCTGGTGCTCGGCGTCACCGCCGATTTCCGCGATGTACGCCCGCTGCTTCGGATCATTCATATACGCGAGGCTCGTGTCGTCGAACTGGAGATACGTGCAGCCGAGCTCACCCAGCCGTCGCACCTCGTCTCGGTAGGCGGCGACCAGGTCGGCCCAGAACTCGTCGAGGTCCGAGTAAGCGTCCTCGCTGATCGCGGCCCGACCGCCGCGGTAGTGGACCATGCTCGGCGACGGGATCGTCAGCTTCGGCACGGCCGTCGTCGTCATCGATTTCAGCGCCTCGAAGGCGTCGCCGAAGATCGTCGTCGAGAGGCCGATTCGGTCGTGCACGCTGAGGGCGGCCGTCGTGAACTCGACGTCTCCCTGCTCGTTGTGAAAGGCGACCCTGATCTGCTCGTCCGCGGGATCGATGCCGTCCAGCTGGTAGATGAAGTCCATGTGCCACGACGTTCGGCGGAACTCGCCGTCGGTTGCGGATTGAAGCCCCACCTCCTCCTGCATCGCGACGATCTTTCGGATCGCCTCGTCCTCGACCCGCCGGAGATCGTCCTTGGAGATCCGGCCGGCCCCGAAGTCCTCTCGCGCCTGCAAAAGCTCCTCTGGCCTGAGCAGGCTCCCGACATGGTCGGCCCGAAACGGTGGGCTCGTCCGCTGCTTCATGTTCCTCCCTCCTCTTCGGCCATGACCTCCCGGAAGATGGTGAAAGCCCCGTTCGCGGCGGGGACGCCGCAGTAGATCGCGCTCTGCAGCAGCACCTCTCCGATCTCCTCGCGTGTCAGGCCGTTCCGCCGCGCCGCTCGGATGTGCATCGCGAGCTCGTGCTCGCGGTTGAGAGCGACGAGCGCCATCAGCGTGATCGCGCTGCGCGTGCGGCGGTCGAGGCCCGGCCTCGCCCAGATCTCACCCCACGCGTAGCGCGTGATCAGATCCTGGAAGTCCTTCGTGTCCTCGGTCCTGCCCTCGACCGCGGCGTCCAGGTGCTCGTCGCCGAGCACCTCGCGCCGGATCCTCATGCCCTCTTCGCGGCTCATGCGGCCTCCGGGACAGCATCGAGGACGGCGCTGGCGAACGACTCCGGCTGCTCGACGTTCGCCAGGTGGGCCGCCTGCTCGACCACGACCAGCCTGGCCCGGGGAATGCGCTCCACGAGCAGCTCCGAATCACTCAGCGGGGCGGCCGCGTCCTCCGCGCCTGCGATCACCAGCGTGTCGGGGCGGATCTCCCCCAGACGGCCGCGGAAGTCCCAGCCCGCGAGCGCCTCGCAACAGCCCGCGTAGCCCTCGGCCGGCGTCGAGACGAGGAGGCTGCGGAACCGAGCGACGGTCTCGGGCTCGACGTCGTCGGTGAACCAGCGAGCGACGACCTTCTCGGCGATCGCCTCGAGGCCGGCGCGACGGACGGTCTCGGCCCGTTCGAGCCACTGCGCCGGCTCGCCGAACCTCGCCGACGTGCATGCCAGGATCAGGCGGTCGATGCGCTCCGGCGCCTCGGCCGCCACCCACATCGCAGTAGCGCCTCCGAGCGAAAGCCCGCAGAGCGTGACGCGCTCGAGCTCGAGCTCGTCGAGAAGCCCCATGAAGTCGCGGCCGAGGTCGCCCAGCGAGTACGGGCCGGGCGGAGCGTCCGAGCCTCCGTGGCCGCGCTGGTCGAAGCGCAGGATGCGGAACCTCTCGCCCAAGTACTCCACGTTCTGCGTCCACAGCTCCGTGCTCGTTCCGAGCGAGCTCGGGAGCGCGAGCACCGGCGCGTGTGCGGTCCCCTCGAGCCGGTAGTGGAGCCTCATGTGCGAGCGACCTCCCGAAAGCTTGCGAGCGCCCGATCGACGAACGCCTCGGCGGAGCCGAGATCCGGCTCGCGGCCGCTCCGCTCCAGGTTCGCCTGCATCCGCACCTCGTGGACCTCCAGTCCGTCGAGCGCTCGGCGCGCTCCGTCCACCGCGCCGGTCGTATAGCCGAGAGCCCCGACGAGCGCCGGCCACTCGGCGTGCCACCCGCCGAACGCGCGCTCGTGCTCCTGGATGAGCGCGGCTGTCAGCACGCCTGCCTGGGCGTGCACCTGTCGAGCGCACGCGACAGCGAGCACGCTGCCGACTGAATTGCGCTTGTGCGGCATCGCGGACGAGGCGCCGGGATTCGCCTCCGAGACCTCTCCCACTTCGCTCTGGCTCATCAGCCCGATGTCCAGCCCGATCTTTCCGGCGACGCCGGAAGTGATCGCAAGCGCCGAGCCGAGCTCGGCGATTCGCGTCCGGTTCGTGTGCCAGGGCGCGACCGGCTCGGCCAGCTCGAGCTCGCGCGCGAGCAGCCGGGGCACCTCGGAACCGCTGTCACCGAGCGGCGCCGCTGTCCCGGAGGCACCGCCTAGCTGGACGGCGAGGCGCTCGTCGCGGGCTCGGACCAGCGTTGTTCGCGCGTCGAGCACGGCGACGAGCCAGCCTGCCGCTTTCAGGCCGAACGTGACCGCCTCCGCCTGCTGCAGCAGCGTCCTCCCGATCATCGGCGTGACGCGATGGGCGTCCGCGAGCTGCGCGCATTCCTCGGCAACGGCCTCGACGCGCTCCATGATCAGGCCCAGCACCCGGCCCGAGACGAGCATCGCCGCCGTGTCCAGGATGTCCTGGCTCGTCGCGCCGAAGTGGACGTACTCGGCGGCGCCGTCATCCCCGACCGCCGCTCTCAGGGCACGGACGAGCGGCTCGACCGGGTTGCCCGGCGCGCGACCCTCCTCGGCGAGCGCCGAAGCGTCGAACATCTCGGGCCGGCAGGCGGCGCCGATCGCTTCCCCGGCCTCCTCAGGGATGACCCCGGCAGCCACCTCCGCACGAGCGAGCGCCGCCTCCACCTCGACCATGGCCGCGAGCCACGCGGAGTCGCCGAGCGCGTCGCGGGCGTCCGCGGGAACGAAGAGAGCGTCGAACATCTCAGACGGCGAAGAAGACCGTTTGCCCGTCGCCCTGGAGCCGCACGTCGAACTCGTAGCCGCCGTCCGCGGGCCTCGCAACGAGCGTCGAGCCATCCTCGAGGCGGGAGAGGACGGGATCTCCGGCGTTCGCCTCCTCCTCGTCCGGAAAGTACATCCGCGTGAGCACTGCCCTCAGCAGACCCCGCGCGAAGACCATCAGCACCAGGTGCGGGGCATCCGCCCCGCCGACTCTTCCCGGCTTGACGGTCATGAACGAGAACCGGCCCTCTGCGTCGCACCCCGACCGACCCCATCCGAAGTCGCCTCGGTAGCGGCCGCCCGCGTCGGCCTGCCAGAGCTCGACCATCGCGTCCGGAACGGGGTCGCCGGCGCCGTCGAGCACCCGGCCGGTCACCCGGACGGCTCCGGCACTGGTTGGCTCGACGAGCTCGTCCGCCCGCGACGCGAAGAGCCCGAGCGTGAAGTACGGGCCGACTGTCTGAGACGGCGTCGTCGCGGGCATCAGCTCTCCATGGGCGTCTCGGCCGGACCGCCGAGAACGACGTCGAACCGGTAGCCGAGCGCCCACTCGGGCTCGGTCGTCTCGTAGTCGAAGCTGCAGACGAGCCGTTCGCGTGCGTCGGGATCACGGACGGACTGGAAGATCGGGTCGAACTCAAAGAGTGGATCCCCGGGGAAGTACATCTGCGTCACGAGCCGGTTCGTGAACGCCCGCCCGAACAGCGAGAGGTGGATGTGTGCCGGGCGCCACGCGTTGGGGTGGTTGCGCCAGGGGTACGCGCCCGGCTTCACGGTAACGAAGCTGTAACGCCCGTTGTCGTCCGTGAGGCAGCGCCCGGCGCCCGAGAAATTGGGGTCGAGCGGCGCTGGATGCTGGTCGACCTCGTGGAGATAGCGCCCGGCTGCATTCGCCTGCCAGATCTCGATCAGCGCCGAGCGGACGGGTCGCCCCGCGGAGTCCGTCACCCGGCCGCTGACGTTGATGCGTTCTCCGAGCGGCTCGCCGTCGTGCTGGCGTGTGAGGTCGTGGTCGAGCTCGACGATCGACTCGTGGCCGTGCGCCGGCCCGGTGAGCTCCGACAACGTGTGAGGGAGGATCACGAGCGGGCGCTTCGGCGCCCGCAGCTCCGTCGAGCGGTAGTCGCGGTAGAGGTACGGAGGTTGGCCGGCGTCCTGCCCGTCGGCGACGGTCTCGAACGGCTCGGCGATCGTTCGGCTCATCGCGCGACAGTTTCCTCGTTCGCCGGGTTGAGCGCCCGAAGCGCCTCGAGCTCCTCCGCGGACGGGGGCTGGACGGGCCGGAGCTCGTCGGCGAGCCTGAGCTTCCATCCCGTCGCCTCACGGGCCTCCTCGGGGGTCACGTCGGGGTAGAGCGCGGTCATCGTCAGCTCTCCGCTCTCGGCGTCCGGCTCCAGCACGCCGAGGTCGGTGACGACGTACGTGACGCCG
>DATFOC010000041.1:0-8267 GCA_035265935.1 Gaiellaceae bacterium | reverse complement strand
CACCCGAACGAGCAGGCGAGGGCGAGCGCAAGCGTCGCCGCTCCTAAGCGGCGAGAGCTCGGCGGGCCGGCGCCGGCTCGGCGGCTCATCAGTTCCTAGTCGAACGCCATCGGGCCCGTAGGCCCGTGCCGCTGACAACATGACCCCAGTGGAAATCGCATACTCGTGAGGCTCCACTGTAGACCCTCCCGCACGTTTTACAAATAGGAATGTGCGGGCCTTCGGTGAGCAAGCGCAAACGTAGCCCTGTGCCGGAAGAGGGGTTCTGACAAATATGGGCGAATCCTAGGAAGCTTCGCGCTACCCTCCAGCCAAGTCTGTGCAAGCCCGAGCTGCCAAGACGATCCTCATCTGCGAGGACGACGACAACCTGCGGCAGCTCATCCGAGTCGTGATCGGCGCTGGCTATCGCATCGTGGAAGCGGGCGACGGGGACGAGGCTTTGGCCCTCACGAGCCAGCACCGGCCCGACCTGATCGTGCTCGACCTGATGATGCCCCGGATGAGCGGCTTCGACGTCCTCCGGCGTCTTCGGGGCGACGTCAGTGTCGACGGGACGCCCATCGTCGTGATGAGCGCCTGGCCCGATTCCCAGGGGGCCGCGCTGGAGGCCGGCGCCGACAGATACCTCCAGAAGCCGTTCGAGCCCGACGACTTGACGAAGATCATCGAGTCGTTGTTGAGTGAGGAAGAGGAATGAAGTCGCTGTCGCTGTCCACGCGGATGATCGCGGCCAGCGTGGTGCTCGCCGCCCTGGTCGCAGGCGTCTTCGCGGTGCTCATCTACGCGGTCGTGACGCTCGACAACGCTCGCGAGCGAGAGGCGGCCACGAAGGACGTCCGGACGGCGCTGGTCGGGCTCGAGAAGCTCGTCATCGATCTCGAGACCGGCCTTCGCGGCGTCGTGCTCACCGGCGACGCGCGCTTTCTCCAGCCGGCGAGGGCGGCCGGCAGGCAAGTCGATCTTCGCGCCGGCGAGCTGGAGCGCCTCGTTGCCGACAATCCGACGCAGCTGCAGCGTGTCCGGGAGCTGCGTCTGGCGATCAATAGCTACGTCGGTGACTACCTGGAGCCCATGGTCAACCTTGCGCAGGAGAACATTGCAGCCGTCCGGCAGACGCTGGCCAGGGTCGAAGCGAAGCGCCGGACGGACGATATCCGGAGGAGCTTCAACGAGCTCCAGTCGACCGAGGACAGGCGGGCGGCGGCGAGCGCGGCGTCCGCGACGACGCAGTCGAGGCGCGCGATCGTACTCGGCGTCGCCGGTCTTGTGGCCTGCGCCCTCCTCATCGTCTTGTTCGGCCTCTATCTCGCGCGCTCGACGGCGCACCCGGTTCGCGAAGCCGCGACGGCGGCGACTCGTCTCGCGGAAGGCGATCTCTCGGTGCGGCTCTCCGAGCGTGGCCCGGGTGAAATCGGCGAGCTGACTGCGGCGTTCAATCACATGGCGGAGGAGCTGGAGAGCCAACGGCGCGAGCTACAGACTCAGAACGAGAAGCTGCGCGAGAGCGAGCGCCGCAAGTCGGAGCTCGTCCACATCGTCTCCCACGAGCTCCGGACGCCGCTCGCGAGCATCCTCGGCTTCACATCCGTGCTCCTTAACCGAGATGCGGAACCGGAGGAGCAGCGGCGCTATCTCGAGATCATCGATCGCGAGGGCCGCAGGCTCTCGGATCTCCTCAACGACTTCCTGGACGCCGAGCGGCTCGATGAGGGCCACCTGATTCTCGAGCCCGAGCTGATCGACGTGTCGCGCGTCGTCACCGAGCAGGTGCGCCTCTTCGAAGGGCAAAGCGAGAAACATGAGCTCGACATGGTGCTTCCGCCGACGCCGCTGACCGTGCGCGGGGATCCGAACCGACTCGCGCAGGTGGTCGGCAACCTCCTGTCGAACGCGATCAAGTACTCGCCCGAGGGAGGCACGGTGCACGTCGTCGCCGAGCAGGAGAACGGTGTCGTCCGTGTGAGCGTCCGCGACGAGGGCCTCGGGATCCCGGAGGATCAGCAGGAGCGGGTCTTCGTGAAGTTCTTCCGCGGCGATGCGCCGGCGAGCGGGATCCCGGGCACCGGCCTCGGCCTCACGATCGCACGATCCGTCGTCGAAGCCCACGGCGGCAGCATGAATTTCGAGAGCGATAGTGGCGAAGGCTCTGTTTTCTGGCTAGAACTTCCGACTGCGGCAGCGGGATAACGGCGCTGCCTACCGAAAGGAGTGGGGGGATGCGTCGTTTGGTGTACATGCTCGCGCTGGCCGCGGTGCTCTCCGTGCCCGGTTTTTTCTACGCGTGGAGCGGGAGCGCATGGAGCTCGGGAGCGGTGACCGGGCCGGCGACGATCCGGATCACGAGCCGCGAGATCAGCCGCGTTTGGGTCGACGTTGGACGACCCGGCCGTGGAGCCGGCGATACGGAGATTGTCCGGCACAACCTCTTCAACAGGCGGATCAGGTCGAAGCCGATTGGCTATGCGGAGTTCGTTTGCACGCTCACGACGGCGACAACGCGTGCCTGCAACGTCACGATCTTTCTCCCCAAGGGCAGGCTGATCGCGGGTGGGTCGATCCAGTACCAGGATCTGTACGAGCTGGCCGTGCTCGGAGGCACCCGGCTCTACGACAACGCGCGCGGGACGCTGACGGTGATTCGGACGACGAAGAAACCGCGCCGCCACATCCTGCTCTTCCGGCTGGCGGGCTAACGGCATAGCCGCTCACGGAGCGGCGCAGGAGTCGAACCTACCGAGCCGTGGCCTGCACGACCGGACCGGTTTTGAAGGTCTGACGGAGTCGCCAGCTCCGCTCAGCAAGAGGCTTCCCTGCTCTGCTCGGTCGGCTGAGGTCGGGTCAGCTCGGGTCAGATGGGCAGAAGTTCGGGCAGAAGTCTCGTCTGGTGAGAGAACGCTCGCCCACAAGAGCAGCTTTACCCTTGAGTAGACGCGTGGTTCCACCGCGACGACTGCTAGCCGGGTGCCTTCTCGCCCGTGCTTCGATTCGACTGCGCGCCCTCCGAGCCTTCGAGCACGAAGTCGCGGATGAGCTCTAGCACCGCTTCTGGTTGCTCGTTAGCGAGCAAGTGGCCTGCGTCCGGGAAGCGCACGAACCGCAGCCGCTCCGATGGAAGCGCCTCAGCGAGCGCTTCGGCATCCTCGATCGTCACGATGGGATCGAGTTCGCCTGCGAGGAGCAGTACGGGGCAGTTGATCCGGCGGAGGCGGTGAGTGAGGTCGAACGTGAGTAATTCACCTCGGAAAAAGTGCTCCGAGACGTCCGGGCGGCGTGTTACTCGCGCCAGGATCTCGGGCGGACGCGGCCGCTGCGTGTAATAGGGGGCGCAAATGCGCAGGTACTCCTCGAGATTCTCCGCCGTCGGCTCGTTGAAGAACCGTTCCGCCACCAAACGCACGTGGGGCCCGCCGAGGCGATCGAACATCGTCAGGGCTCGGTCGAGTTGGATGCGCGCCGCTGTGCTCGAAAGGATCAGTCTGGCCGGGTGGCCCGGGTGGCGGAGCGCGTAGTTGAGGACGACAAACCGCCGAACGACGTGCCGAAGACGATTGGACGCTCGATGCCGAGAACGTCGCAGAGAGTCCGCAGGTCGTCGGCCCACTGGTCGAGGTTCCACCTTTCCGGTGTCCCGGCCTCGCTGCGGCCGTTTCCCCTGTGGTCGTAGTAAACGACCTGGGCGATCTCAGTCAGCGACGCATAACGTGCCTTGAAGGGGGTGTGGTCGAATCCGGGGCCGCCGTGCACGACGACGATCGTCGGCCGCTCCCGCATGGTCATTCCGTCAGGTACGAGCTTGGCACCGTCGATGTCGACGAAGAGCCGCACGTCACCGACGGAAACGAACATGACGACTCGAGGCTAACTGGAATTCGGTATTCGATCGACTTCCGGGGTCGATCCTGAACACAGCCGAGTCATGATGACCACCGGCCCGGCTTCTTTGAAGCGATAGACAGTCCTACTGATGGCCGTCCCACGATCGACGGCTCATCGGCGTCGAGCGACATTCCCGCACACCGACGCATGTCGTTCTGGCCTTACCAGCGACTCGCGGAGTCGCAACCCGCAGAGGACTGGCCGTTTCCATCTGTCAAGCCAGACTGATGGAGGCCCTCGTCGTCCGCTACGCTGCTCCATCCGTTCGGTCCCAGCCGCGGACGGAAGGGAGACAGAATGGCCTTCATGTACAGGCTCAAGGACGAGGACGGGCAGCCCGCCGACCCACCTACCGGTCCGCAGTGCCGACCTGGAAGCCGGGCGACACGATCCCGCTGGGCCAGCGGACGCTTCGAGTGGTGGAGGTTCGAGACCACTACGGCGACCAGCCCCCCTCCCTGATCGTCGAGGACATGGTCGAATTAGCGTCTTGAGCGAACCCGAACTTCAGCGAGTGTCATGGATTCTGCGCCCGGTTAAACGGTGGCGCCGCTGGGTGGTGGCCACGACTGGTTCGTGATGGACGCGAACTCGGTCGACGTCTTGAATTACTGCGCAACGTGCGGGAAGAAGCGGTTGTCCCGTAATCCGCGCAAGAACGCGAAGCGGTGGGAGATCGACAGAGAGTGGTAGGCGGTCTGCCTACCGCTGTCCGAAAGAGCGTTAGCGCCGCTGCCTGACGTTCCGTAGGTTCTGAGAGGGGCGGGAGGCGGTCGCAAGCGCCATGGCGTTCGCCCGGGCCTACCTGGGGCGATGCTGGGGTGCGGCAGGACTCACGGACCCCAAAACTCGGTCGGTGCTGCCCCGCCGCACGCCGCTACCCCCAGCGCAGGGACTTCTAGCCGAGCCGTTGTGAACGGACTCTCCGTCAGCGGTATGGATACCCACACACGAGAGCCGTGATCGCAAAGGCGATGTACTGTCTCGGGTGCCTGGGTCGCCGCTTTAAGCGCTCCACCTTGCACCGCCCGATAGGCGTCGTGCTTCGAGAGACCTCCCCGGCGTGACGTTTGTCACCCGATCTCAGGAGGCACGATGGAAACCCACCAGGGCGAAGACCGCACGGAGCGCGCGGGCCGAAACCAGACCCTGTTCCGCGAGGTAAACGAGCGCCTCCAAGGGCTCGCAGAGACGTTTCAACACGTGACCGAGACGTCGAGCTTTGCCTGCGAGTGCGCCGACCTCCGCTGCACCGCCATGATCAACCTACGGCTGAGCGAGTACGAGGCTGTGCGAAGCCACCCGAACCAGTTCGCGGTACTACCGGGCCATGTCTATCCGGACGTTGAAGACGTCGTGGCTGAGCACGACCGCTACGTCATCGTCTCGAAACTGGGTGTAGGGGCCGAGATCGCGGAGAAAACCTATCCGCGAGCGTGAGCGAGGAGGACGCCGACATGACCACTAACGCTTGGTTACTCAAGCTCGTAGGCGCCTGCGACAGTGCGCTCGAGCGGCTCCCTCCAGACGACCTTGCGGTTGCTGTTCTCCGCGCCGACATCGGCGACTTTCGCGGCATGCTTCACGCCCGGCTGGCCGAACGCGGCGACGGGTAGCACTCGACTTCTGTTGAGGCGGGGGGTACGTCTTAGTAGGAGAGGTACGCGGACACTTGTCGGAGAACCGGGCTAAGGCTCGCTGTCTTGAGCCGCGAAGGCGAACAGCTCTTCCCTCGTCCGCTCGGTGATCCGTTCCAAGTCCACGACAAACGCCTCGTCCAGCGGATTGTCGGCAGCCCGGAACGCGTCCAAGGCCGTCTCGCATGTCGCGAGCAGGATGCGGAGCATGGCGATGTGCTGTTGCGTGTCGGAGGAGATGGACACTTCCTGCCACGGCAGGCCACTAGCGAAACCCCATGCCCCTCCTTCTCTCGTTACGCTTCCTTCATGGACGAACGGGCAGCGCGGATGGGCAGAAACGAGGCGCTGTTCCGCCAAGTCAACGAGCGGGTTGAGCAGATCAACGAGTCATTCGCGACCGTCACCGACACGTTCGAGGTCGTCTGCGAATGTGACAATCCGGGCTGCGTGACGCAGGTCTCGATCGCGAGCGACGCCTACGAGCGAGTCCGAACCAACGGGACCCTCTTCATTGTGGCGCCCGGACACGAGAACGCCGAGGTCGAAGACGTCGTTGATACGCAAAGTGCCTACCTCGTCGTGCGCAAGCACGCTGGATTGCCGGCGCGAGTCGCTGAGGAAACTGACCCGCGCTCGTAGGCGCCGGCGGCGGAAAACTCGCGGCGAGGCAACCTCATCGCGCTACGCCTGGCGCGAGCGCTCTAACGAGGGCCGCGTAACTAATCGATGGGATCACGCGCGAGGAGCGCGCCCGCGGCGGACACGTGAAGGCGGCCAGGCGCCGCCACCGCGCCGAGATGGCCGACTGCGCCGACCGGATCGTCTGGACGCTCGCTTCTTCCCGCCGGACGTGCATCGGCGGCTCCGGGAGATCAAGGCGCGCGTCGACCCGGACGACCTGTTGCAGGCAAACCATCCGGTCTGATTCGCCGGGAGTAAGACACGCGTCGAGCGCGCTGTCGGGTCAGCCAGCGGCTGGGGTTGGGCAACGAGCATCGGCCGCCGTGTGCGGCGGGAGGCCGGGGGAAGCAGCTGCGGCGGCTGGTAGCTCGAGCGTGTCAAGGCATATGGTTTGGGCACCCGATCGGCGATGCCGTTCAAACATGAGGAGATTCGATGCCCACTGTGATGGCCTACCACGACGTGAAGGACAAGGATCACTGGCTCGCTTCCCCGAAGCGTGAGGAGTTCTTCGGGCCCCTCGGAGTCACCAACATCCGGACATTCGTCGATCCGGAGAATCCAACCCGGGTCGGGTTGGTGATGGACGTTGCCGACATGGATGCCGTCATGGCCGCGATGGAGACGCAGCCAGCTGCAGACGCGATGGCACAAGACGGCGTCCTTCCCGAGACGCTGGTGATTCTGGTCGAGGCGTAACCCAACGCGCTGAAGCCGGCCGTCAGGTTTCGCCTCAGCGACGTGGGAGCGGGAATCCCCTGACGGCTTGAAAAAGCGTGCTCAGAGGTAGGGCGCGCGCACCGGGCGCGTACCGGCTGGGCGCCCATCCCCGCGGCCGGCGAAAATGCCTTTGGTGCTCGCCATCGCCCTCGTTGTCGCCGCTGCCGCGCTTGCCGTGCCAGCGGCCGCGCCGCCGCCGAACGCTCCGCTCCCATCCGGCGTCGCACCAATTGCTGAGCGTCTCGCGGCCACGACAGAATCGCTCTACACAGCCGTCGCCATCTGGCGCACCTCCGGAACAACGCGGCCGTCGCGCGAGCTTCGCCTTTGGGCGCTCCACCAGCAGCGCCTGTATCTCACCCTGGGGCTAGCGCAGCCTCAGGCCGGCGAGGCAGTCGTCCAGCGGCTTCCTCGTGAGCTGCACGCAAATGCACGCGACGTGCTCTCCGCGCGCCGGGCGCTCGTCCGTCTGACGCCGCCGACGACGCGACCGCTCTCGGCCTTCCGAACGGGTGCGGCAGAGCGGGCTGAACGGCTCCTGAGCTATTACCGCCAGGCGCAGCGTCGCTTCGGCGTGCCCTGGCAGGTCCTTGCCGCGGTGAACTTCGTCGAGACGGCGTTCGGCAAGGTCCGTTCGCCGAGCACGGCCGGCGCGCAGGGGCCGATGCAGTTCCTGCCTGCGACGTGGCGCGCCTACGGCCTTGCCGGCAATATCTACGACCCGCACGACTCCATCCTCGGAGCCGCCAACTATCTCCGCGCCTCAGGCGCGCCTGGCAACCTCCGCCAGGCCCTCTACGCGTACAACCACTCGAAGCTCTACGTCGAGGCTGTCCTCGCGTATGCCCGTGTGATGCGCCGCGACCTGCGTGCGTTCTACGCCTTCCACGCCTGGCAGGTGTTCGTGCGAACACCGGACGGCTACCGCCGGATCACGAGCCCGTAGCTGGCGTGGACGCGTAGGCCGGTCCGGTGTCTGAAACCGAGGCTGACCCGCTCAACAAAGCCGTAGCCGACCCGGTTCCGCCTGAACTTCTGGACGACTGGAGACGCGCAACGTCGACGATTTTGGAGGTTGAGGGAGCCCGCCGTTCCGCTCCGCTAAGCCGTTCCTCGATCGGCTTAGGTCCGTCACGTCAGGTTTGGTCGCCTCAATGGGCAGAAGCTCGGGCAGAAGTCTCGTCTGGTGAGAGAACGCTCGCCCACCGTCGCGGGTATCTCCTCGGGGACGCTCCGTCGTTTACGCTCCCGCGGTCCTGGTCAGCGCGCCGTCAACGAGGGGATCATCACTCCATGCCTAACACCGCTGCCGAGGCGATCCAGGTCGGGGCTCTCGCCGTCCGTTTT
>DATFOC010000040.1:0-12852 GCA_035265935.1 Gaiellaceae bacterium | reverse complement strand
CAGTTCGCGATCTTCGCGCTCGGGATCATGCCCTACGTCACCGCCTCGATCATCCTCCAGCTCATGACCGTGGTCGTCCCGCGGCTCGAGCAGCTCCAGAAGGAGGGCGAGGCCGGCTACGCCAAGATCAACCAGTACACGCGGTACCTGACGATCATCCTCGCCGCCGCCCAGGCCGCGGGCTTCGCGTTCCTCTTCCAGCGCCAGGGCGCCCTCGACGCGAACTTCGGCCGCGGCGCGCTGATCGTCCTCACGCTGACGGCCGGCTGCGCGCTTCTGATGTGGATGGGCGAGCTGATCACCAAGCGCGGGATCGGCAACGGGATCTCGCTGCTGATCTTCGCCTCGATCCTCACCGGGCTCCCGCTCGGCATCAACGCGTGGGTCGAGGGCGGGATCTTCGAACGCCTGTTCTTCCCGATCATGGCCGTCGGCATCGTCGTCGCGGTCGTTTTCATCCAGGAAGGGCAGCGCCGAATCCCAATCCAGTACGCGAAGCGGATGGTGGGGCGCCGGATGACGACGGGCGGGTCGACCTACATGCCTCTGCGCGTGAACATGGCCGGGGTCATTCCCGTAATCTTCGCGGCCGCCGTCATGGCCTTCCCGCCGACGGTCGCGCAGTACTTCCCGCAGACGCAGACCTTCATCAACAAGTACTTCTCCTACACCGACTGGCCGTACCTGCTGCTTCAGGGCGCGATGATCGTGATCTTCACGTTCTTCTACACCGCAGTGCAGTTCAACCCGGTCGACCAGGCGGACAACCTGCGGAAGCACGGTGGCTACATCCCGGGCATCCGTCCTGGCCCGCCCACCGCCCAGTACCTCGACCGAGTGCTCACGCGGCTCACGCTGCCCGGCGCGATCTACCTGGCGATCGTCGCCACGCTGCCGAGCCTCTTCATCGCGTACGCCGACGTCTCGCAGGCGCTGGCCGGCGCGCTCGGAGGAACCTCGGTGCTGATCGCCGTCGGCGTCGCGCTCGACACGATGCGCCAGATGGAGTCGCAGATGATGATGCGCTCCTACGAGGGCTTCCTGAAATGAACGTGCTCCTCCTCGGTCCTCAAGGGTCGGGGAAGGGAACCCAGGCGAAGCGGATCCAGGCCGAGTACGGGATCCCGCACATCGCGACGGGGGAGATCCTTCGCGACGCGATCGCAGCGGAGTCGGAGCTGGGCCTTCGGGTCAAGCCGATCGTGGAGAGCGGCAAGCTCGTCCCCGACGACCTGATGATCGAGCTGATCCGGGAACGGCTCGCGGAGGACGACGCGGAAACCGGCTTCATCCTCGACGGCTTCCCTCGCACACCGGCGCAGGCGGAAGCGCTCGACGGAATGCTCGCCGACATCGGACGGGCGCTCTCGATCGTCTTCGGCTTCCAACTCGACGACAGCGTCGGCATCGAGCGCATGCTGCGCCGGGCCGAGGTCGAGCACCGTAAAGACGACACGCCCGAAGCCATCGCGCAACGGCTGGAGCTGTACCACCGCGAGACGGAGCCGCTGATCGGCCACTACCGGGCGCAGGGCAACCTCGTCGGCATCCACGCCGACAGGACCGTGGACCGGGTGTTTGCCGAGATCCAGGAGGCACTCGAGCAGACGGCGGCGAGGTCGGCGTGAAGCGTCGAGGCCGCGCATCCGCGCAGCGGTACGGTGGAGGGGGTCTGGGGGAACCGGGAGGTTTCCCCAGCGGGAGCACGCGATGATTCTCCGAAAATCAGCAGCGGAGCTGGACGTCATGCAGCAGGCGGGCGCGATCGTTGCCGACGCGCACGCGTTGCTCGGCGAGCAGGTCCGTCCAGGTGTCACCACCGCCGAGCTCGACGGAATCGTCGACGAGTTCATCCGCTCGCGCGGCGGAGTCCCGACCTTCCTCGGCTACCCGGGGCCGTACCCGTATCCGGCCTCGATCTGCGCGTCGCTGAACGACGTCGTCGTCCACGGGATCCCGAACGACGAGCCGCTGTCGGAGGGAGACGTGCTCTCCGTGGATGTCGGCGTCACCTACGAGGGCTTCGTGGGCGACTCGGCCTACACGTACAAGGTCGGCGAGGTGGACGGCGAGGCCGAGAGGCTCCTCGAGACCTGCCAGGCGGCGCTCTGGGCCGGGATCGAGAAGGCCCGTTCTGGCGCGCACCTGTCCGACGTCTCGCACGCGATTCAGGCGGTCACCGAGGACGCCGGCTTCTCGGTCGTCCGCTCGCTCGTCGGCCACGGGGTTGGACGCGACATGCACGAGGATCCCCAGATTCCCAACTTCGGCGACCCCGGCCAGGGGCCGGTGCTGGCCCCCGGGATGACGCTCGCGATCGAGCCGATGATCACCGCCGGCGGGCCCGAAGTGGTCGTTCGTGACGACCGTTGGACGATCGCCTCGCGGGACGGTTCGCTGGCAGCGCACTTCGAGCACACGGTGGCCGTGACCGACGGAGAGGCGAGAATCCTCACAGCGGCCCCGGTTCGGGTCAGTTAGAGGGCGGCCCCGGTTTCTGGGGCGCTGGTGAGTGTGCGCGGCCGGAGGGGACAGTATTGCCAACACGGCCCCGGAGAGCCGCGTGCGCGCCCCGGAGAGCCGCGTGCGCTCGGCAGCGTCAGGCGGCGGCGGAGCCCGGCTTTGCCGGGCGGGAGCCGCAGCCGGTCAGAAATCGGGGGTTTGCTACTATTTTGCGCTCGGCGGAAGCCGCGTTTCGCCGTGTTCGTTGTTCGTCCAAGACCGCGCTCGTAGAGCGCGGTTGCCGTGTGGAGGTATGGCCCAGAAGGAAGAGAAGATCGAGGTGGAAGGCGAGGTCGTGGAGGCCCTGCCGAGCACGATGTTCCGCGTCCAGATCGACGAGGGGCATCAGGTGCTCGCGAAGATCTCCGGGAAGATGCGCAAGCACTACATCCGCATCCTTCCGGGAGACCGCGTCAAGGTGGAGCTCTCCCCGTACGACCTCTCCCGAGGCCGGATCACCTTCAGGCATAGATGAGATGAAAGTCCGCCCGTCCGTCAAGCCGATGTGTGAGCGCTGCCGCGTGATCAAGCGGCACGGTCGCACCATGGTCATCTGCACAAACCCGCGACACAAGCAAAGGCAGGGCTAGTGGATCTCCTCGCGAGACATGCCGGCCCCTCGCCCGCTATTACGCGGCGCGATGCTGCGTCCTCAGTCGCGTCCGGGCTTGTTAGCCCGAACGCTCCCTGCGTCCTCGCCTCGCTTGGTGCTAGCGACCGAGGCATCCAGCAGCCTCACAAGGAGACCCACTAGTGGCACGAATCGCAGGCGTCAACCTTCCGCGCGAGAAGCGACTCGAGGTCGGCCTGACCTACATCTTCGGGGTCGGGCGCTCGACGGCGCTCCAGATCTGCACCGCGACCGGTCTCTCGCCCGACGAGAAGGTTCGGGACCTCACGGATTCCGAGATCACGAAGCTGCGCGAGTACATCGACGGAAGCCTCCAGGTCGAAGGTGACCTCCGGCGGGAGCGGCAGCAGTCGGTCAAGCGGCTCCAGGAGATCGGCGCCTACCGCGGGCTCCGCCACCGCCGCAGCCTCCCGGTGAACGGCCAGCGCACGAAGACGAACGCCAGAACCCGCAAGGGCCCGAAGAAGACCGTCGGCCGCGGCAAGAAGGCAGCGACCAAGACTTGATGACGGCCCCCTCCGGCAACCACTGCAACCGCTCCGGCGCTGCAATGCGCCGCCTCGCCGCGTCCTCAGTCGCGCCCGTCGCCGACGGCCACTCTGAGACGCGTATGCGTTTGCGTCCTTGCGACGCGGGCATTTCACGGACAGCGGGCACGCCGGCTACCGGAGGTGACCGCTGATGGCTCCTCCCCGCAGACAGGCCGCCCGCGGCCGGACGCGCCGCCGTGTGCGCAAGAACATCGCCATCGGCCAGGCGCACATCAAGACGTCGTTCAACAACACGATCGTGACCCTCACTGACAAGGACGGGAACGTGATCGTGTGGGAGTCGGCCGGCTCGGCCGGTTTCAAGGGCTCCCGGAAGTCGACGCCATTCGCAGCGCAGGTCACGGCAGACGCCTGCGCGCGGAAGGGGATGGAGCACGGCCTCCAAAAGGTCGAGGTCTTCGTCAAGGGGCCCGGCTCGGGCCGCGAGACGGCGATTCGGTCGCTCCAGGCCGCCGGGCTCGAGATTCTCGGCGTCAAGGACGTCACCCCGCAAGCACACAACGGCGTCCGCCCGAAGAAGCGGAGGCGCGTTTAAGTGCGTCCTCCGGCAATGAACCCATCGCCTGTGACGGGCGCTGAATTCCGCCACGCGGCGTCCTCAGTCGCCCCGATGCTCTCCAGCATCGAGGCTCCCTGCGTCCTTGCGTGGCGGGCTCATCGACCGCCACAGACGGGGGCCCATCACCGGAGGACGCACTAATGGCCAGAACTCTCGGCCCGAAGTGCCGCTGGTGCCGCCGCGAGGGCATGAAGCTCTTCCTGAAGGGCGAGCGCTGCCTCACCGAGAAGTGCTCGGTCGAGCGTCGCAGCTACCCGCCAGGCGAGCACGGCCGCGGCCGCATCAAGCAATCCGAGTACCTGCTCCAGCTGCGCGAGAAGCAGAAGGCGCGCCGCTACTACGGCCTGCTCGAGAAGCAGTTCCGCAACTACTACACGAAGGCCGCGAAGGGCTCGGGGATCACGGGCGAGACCCTGCTGCGGATGCTCGAGACGCGGCTTGACAACGTCGTCTACCGTCTCGGATTCGCCGCCTCGCGCGCTCAGGCCCGCCAGCTCGTCCGTCACGGCCACTTCCACGTCAACGGCCGGCGCGTGAACATCCCGAGCTTCCAGGTCAAGCCCGACAACGTCATCACGATGGCGCCCGGCAGCTCCGCCGAGCAGGTGATCCGGGACGCGACCGACCTCACGGCTTCCGTCGCCCCGTGGCTCCAGGCCGACCACGAGAGCCTCACCGGCAAGGTGCTCAAGTGGCCCGAGCGGAGCGAGATCGACACCCCCGTCCAGGAACAGCTCATCGTCGAGCTCTATTCGAAGTAACGAAGGAAGGATCGCTTTGGCTACACGCACCAGCCTGATGGATTTCCAGATTCCGCGGATCGTCCACGAGGAAGTCGACGAGCGCCGCGGTGTCTTCGTGATCGAGCCGCTCGACCGCGGCTTCGGCCACACGTTCGGCAACTCGCTGCGCCGCGTGCTGCTCTCGTCACTCGAGGGCGCTGCGGTCACCTCGGTGAAGATCGAGGGCGTCGCGCACGAGTTCACGACCTTGCCCGGCGTCCGTGAGGACGTCGTCGACATCATCTCGGCCCTGAAGAACCTCGTCGCACGGCTCCACGGCGAGTCGCCCGAGATCGAGGTCCGCCTCAACAAGCGCGGCTCCGGCACAGTTACCGCCGGCGACATCGAGGCGCCCGCAGACCTCGAGATCCTCAACCCGGACGTCGTGATCGCGAACCTGTCCGACAAGGGCCGGCTCGAGATGACGATGACGATCGGCCGCGGCCGCGGCTACGTCCCGGCCGAGCTCAACCGCGGGCCCGAGCATACGATCGGCGTCATCCCGATCGACTCGCTCTTCTCGCCCGTGCGGCGCGTCTCGTACGACGTCGAGGCCGCACGCGTGGGTCAGCGCACGGACTATGACAAGCTGACGCTGGATGTCACCACGGACGGCTCGGTCGATCCCCGCGAGGCGATCGGCGAGGCAGCCGACATCCTGATCCGCCAGCTCGCGATCTTCACGGACATCGAGAAAATCGAGGGCTTCGGCGAGGCCGCCGCTGCGCAGGCGGCGACGCAGGAGGCGCCGCTCGCGCACGGGATGGAGAACTTCCCGATCGAGGAGCTCGAGCTCGGCGTCCGCTCGTACAACTGCCTGAAGCGGGTCGGGATCGAGACGATCGGCGACCTCGTCACGAAGTCCGAGGGCGAGCTCGCTGCGATTCCGAACTTCGGCAAGAAGTCGATCGAAGAGGTCAAGGAGACGCTCGCCACGCACGGTCTCAACCTGCGCGGCGACGACTCCCTGTAGGACTGCCGCGGTGCGCCACCATCGCTCCGGAAAGAAGCTCGGCCGCGACTCGGCGCACCGCAAGGCGCTCTACTCGAACCTGGCCGGATCGCTGATCGAGCACGGTCGGATCAAGACGACGGTCGCGAAGGCGAAGGCGGTCAGGCCGATCGCCGAGAAGATGATCACGCTGGGCCGGCGCGGCGATCTCGCCGCCCGCCGGCAGGCGCTCGCGTACCTCCGCTCGAACGACGTCGTGCACATCCTTTTCGCCGAGGTCGCGCCGCGGTTCACGGATCGGCCGGGCGGCTACACGCGGATCGTCAAGCTCGGCCCGCGTGCCGGCGACGCGGCCGAGATGGCCTACCTCGAGTTCGTGGACTACGTGCCGCCCGCTCCGGTGGCGCGCCCTGTGCGCGAGCCCGAGGAGCAGGCCGTGGCTCCAACGGCGTAAGAGACGCGCCTTAAGCTCACACTCGAGTACGACGGCACCGGCTTTCGTGGCTGGGCGGCGCAGCCGGGGCTCCGTACGGTCGAGGGTGAGATGCGCCAGGCGCTCGGCCGGGTTTTCCCCGCCTGGTCGGAGCTTGCGGTTGCCGGACGGACCGACACCGGCGTGCACGCGCTCGGGAACGTCGTCTCGGTGGAGGTGGACGGCGGCCCGCCGCCAGAACGGATCGCCGAGGCGCTGAACGCAGAGCTTCCCTCCGACGTCGCGGTCCTGTCGGCCGAGGAGGCGGCGCCCGACTTCCACGCGCGTCGCGCGGCTGTCTCCCGCTCCTATCGCTACCGCGTCTATCGTCGCCGCGAGCGTTCGCCCTTCGAGGAGAGGCGCGGCTGGTGGTATCCACGGCCGCTCGACGAGGACGCGCTTGCCGAATCTGCCGACCTCGTGGTGGGGGAGCACGACTTCCGGGCGTTCACTCCCGCCCACACGCAGCACAAGGTCTTCTCGCGCGTGGTGAGGAACGCGGCCTGGCACCGGCGGGGTGACGCCGTCGAGCTCGAGATCGAAGCGGACAGCTTCCTGCGGCACATGGTTCGCACGCTGGTCGGCACGATGATCGAGAGACCGCCGGCGGAGCTCGAGCGCCTCCTCGTCGGGCGTCACGGCCGTGAGGACGCCGGAAGCACGGCACCACCCTGGGGCCTCTACCTCGTCCGCATTCGGTACTAGCGCCTGAAAAAGAGTCCCAACGGTCTGCAGCCAACCGTCGGGACTCCGCAGGCGGGGGGAGAGGCGATCCGCCTGCTGCGCGTCATTCAACGCGATTGCGAGGAATCCCGTCGCCGATACGATCGGCGCCATGGCGACCCGCACCCGCGCCGACGCCGCCGAGCGCGTCGAGGAGCTGCGCAAGCAGCTCGACCACCACCTCTACCGCTACCACGTCCTCGACGACCCGGAGATCTCGGACGCCGAGTACGACCGGCTGTACGACGAGCTGAAGGAGCTGGAGGCCGAGCACCCGGAGCTCGACGACGCGAGCTCCCCGACGCACCGTGTCGGAGCGCCGCCCTCCGAGAAGTTTCAGAAGGTCGAGCACCTCTCGCCGATGGGCTCGCTCGAGAAGGTGGCCACCGACGAGGCCCTGCAGAAGTGGGCGCAGGACGTCTGCAAGCGGCTGGATGTGCCGCCGGAGGAGGTCGCCTGGATCATCGAGCCGAAGATCGACGGCTCCGCGATCTCGCTCGTGTACGAGGCAGGCGTGCTCGCGCGCGGCGCGACCAGAGGCGATGGGCGCCAGGGCGAGGACGTGACACCAAACCTCCGCACGATCCCGTCGATCCCCCTGCGCCTCCGAGGCGACGATCCGCCGGAGGTGCTCGAAGTCCGCGGCGAGGTCTATATGCCGCTCTCGGGCTTCAATGCCTTCAACGAGCGGCTGGTGGCCGAGGGCAAGAAGACTGCTCCGAACCCGCGAAACGCCTCCGCCGGATCGCTGCGCCAGAAGAACTCGCAGATCACGGCCGAGCGGCCGCTCTCGATCTGGGTCTACGGCGCGGGCCAGCGCGACGGCGTTGAGTTCGAAAGCCAGTGGGAGCTCCTTGAATGGCTTCGCGAGCGCGGCTTCCGCACGAACCCTCACGCCGAGCGGCTCGGGACCATCGAGGAGGTCGCCGCCCGGTGCGCCGAGTGGGAGCGGAAGCGAATCGAGCTCGACTACGAGATCGACGGGATCGTGATCAAGGTCGACTCTCTTGAGCACCAGCGCGCGCTCGGCGCGCTCCACGACCGGCCCCGATGGGCGCGCGCCTACAAGTGGGCGCCGATGACGGCGACGACGCGCCTGAACAAGATCCTGATCCGGGTTGGTCGGACGGGCGCCCTGAATCCCTGGGCGATGCTCGAGCCGGTCGAGGTCGGCGGCGTCACCATCTCGCGCGCCACGCTGCACAACGAGGAGGACATCAACCGGAAGGACATCCGCGAAGGCGACGACGTGATCGTTCAGCGGGCGGGCGACGTGATCCCGCAGATCGTCGGCCCGGCCGGAGCGCACCGCAAGGGCACGCGCCGGTTCAAGATGCCGACCAACTGCCCGCTGTGCGGTGTCGAGATCGTCAAGCCGGAGGGCGAGGCGATGCACCGCTGCCCGAACCGGGCCTGCCCGTCCAGAGGCCTCGAGACCCTGAACAACTGGGTCATGGCCGCTGCGGACATTGAGGGAGTCGGCGAGCAGCTCGTGCGCCGCCTCTGGGATCTGGGGCTCGTCCGCTCGCTGCCGGACCTCTACCGGCTCACGAAGGAGCAGCTCCTCGACCTGGACGGTTTCCAGGAGAAGAGCGCGACGAACGTGGTTTCCTCGATTGAGGCTTCGAAGCAGATCCCCTTCCGGCGCGTCCTCTACGGCTTGAACATCCCCGACGTCGGTTGGGTGACGGCGCAGAGCCTCGCGCGCCACTTCGGCTCGGTCGACCGGCTCGCGGCCGCCGCGCAGGAGGACATAACTGAGGTCGAGGGCCTCGGGCCTGAGCGCGCCGAGAAGATCGTCGAGTGGTTCGCGGACGACGACAACAGGCGCCTGGTGGACGAGCTGCGCGAGCTCGGCCTTCGCTTCGAGGCAGGCGAGGAGGACCGTCCACCCGAAGGTCCGCTCACCGGACAGACCTACGTCATCACGGGGACGCTCGAGGACTGGTCGCGCGACGAGGCCCAGGCGGAACTGGAAGCACGCGGTGCGAAGGTCACGGGCTCGGTCTCGAAGAAGACCACCGGCCTCATCGTCGGCGAGGAGCCCGGCGCGTCCAAGCTGACGAAGGCCCAGACCTCCGGCGTGCCGCTGCTCGACGAAGCCGCCCTGGCAGGCCTACTGCGCGGCTAGGACCGAGGCGAACCGGTCCTGGGCCCTGCGCGCCCAGAGCTGCGACAGGGGCCGGCCGTTCTGGATGACGGCGAAGGCCCAGCGCCCCTTCACGTAGCCGGAAAGGGCCGAAGATTCACGGAGCGTCCCCGTCTTCGCGAGCACCGCGCCGCGGGCCGGCGGCCGCTCCAACCGATCTTCGAGCGTCCCGTTCACACCGGCGACGGCGAGCGAACGGACGAAGTGGGATCGCAGGATGGGGTCGTTCCAGGCGACGACCAGCATTCCGATGACAGCGGCCGTCGTCAGGCGGTTCTTAGGCGAGAGCCCGGACCCGTCGACGATGCGCACACCTGCCAGCGGCACGGCGGCTTCCTCGAGCGACCGCCGCACCGACTCGGCCCCGGCCGCGCTCGTACCGGCGCCTCCGTCGACGGCGCCGAGCTGCTTCAGCAGGAGCTCGGCCGTGAAGTTGTCGCTCTCGCGGTTCATGAACGCGACGATGCGGGAGAGCGGGGCGGACTCTGTGCTCGCAAGCTGCATCGCAACCGGGTCAGCGGCGCCCATGACCACTCTTCCGCGCACACCGACACCGCTGGCACGCAGCGCCAGGCGGAACTGCGTGGCCGCGGCGATCGCAGGGCTGCGGGTCACATAGCCGCGGAAGCGCGCGCGGTCGACGGTCAGAGCCGAGAGGGGCGGGGACTCGTTGATGTAGTAGTGCGACCGCCAGGCCGGCCCGACGCGGCGCGAGTCGAAGTACGACTCGTCGGCCTCGATCCCTCCCGTCACCTGTCGGATCCCGTACGCCCTGATCTGGCGAGCTAGGGCCCGGAGATCTCCGCGTGTAAGTGTCGGATCGCCGAACCCCTTGAGGACGAGGTCGCCGTTCCAGGTGGAACCTGCGAGCTGTCCCTCGCCGAAGACCATCGTGTCGATGCGGAAGTCCGGCCCGAGGACGTCGAGCGACGCGTACGCGACTGCCAGCTTGGCGTTCGACGCGGGGACGAGCGAGAGGGTGGGGTGGCGGAGAAAGACGGTCCGTCCCGAGGCGAGGTCGAAGGCCACGGCGCCGGACTGGCTCGCCCTGAGATGCGGCACCGCAAGTGCTCTTGCAAGTTTCGTCGCCAGCGCCGGCTTGGTGGACTTCGCGGGGGCACCGGCGGCGACGAGCGCCGCCGTCGCGAAGACAGCGAGGGCAGCGAGGACTCGGCGCGGCACCGAGGCATTGTAGGTCCCATGAACCCGAAAGATGGGCCGGTCGGCCTATAGGAAACGACCGGCGGTGGACTGATAATCGAGCCAGGAGGTCGGGAGACCGAAATGTCACAGCCGCTCGCATCCCTCAGAAGCCGTCTGGAAGAGCTCTTGCACTCGCTCGAGAGCGGCCGCCATCCTGGTCGTGCGCGCCTCGAGGAGACACTCACGGACGGCTACGCGTGGGCGCTGAAGCTCGACGCGGAGTGTGCGCGCCTGGAGCGTTCGATCGGGACGCTGGCCGCAGAGCTCGACCCCGGAAGCAGCGAGCAGCAGGCCAAAGAGCTCTCCCGCACCGCCCGGCGCCTCGCGCTCGCGAAGCGTGATCTGGCCGCCCTCAGAGGGCTCCTGGCCGCGCTTCGCAGCGAAGCGGCCGAAGCAAAAGTCGCCTAGACCAAGCCGGATCTGACGGCGTAGACCGCCGCCTGGATGCGGTTCTCGATCTGGAGCTTCATCAGGATGTTGGAGATGTGGTTCTTGACCGTCTTCGGGCTGATGTGGAGCTCGTGGGCGATCTCGGCGTTGTCCTTGCCGTTCGCGATCAGCCGAAGCACCTCGGTCTCCCGCTCCGAGAGCTCCGGCCGGGCCACCGCGCCTCCTGCCTCGACACTGGCCGCCCGGATTCGCTGGAGGACTTTTGACGCGATGTGCGGCGAGATCAGCGACTCTCCGACAGACGCGGCTCGGATGCCCTGCATCAGGTCCTGAATGGACGAGTCCTTCATCAGGTAGCCGCAGGCCCCGGCGAGGATCGCGTCCATCACGTCTCCGTCCTGATCCGAGATCGTCAGGACGAGCACGCGGGTGAGCGGCGCAAGCCTGGTGATCTCCCGGGTTGCCTCGATGCCGTTCATCCCCGGCATGTTCAGGTCCATCACGACGACGTCGGGCGCGAGCTCGCGGACGAGCTGGAGCGCGAGGTTCCCGTCGGGCGCCTCCGCGACGATGTGAACGCCCTGCTCCTCAAGCAGGTTCCGCAGACCTGTTCGGAACAGGTCGTGGTCGTCGACGAGCATCACCCGAAGGAGCTCGGGGCTGACGCCGTCGGTCGGATCGGCGGAGTCGGTCGCGATGGAGTCGTATTGTCGAGGCACGGCGCCCGCCTGTCTAATTTGGGTACACGGTCACCGTGACCGCGCGGCTTCCCCACTCGTGCGCCTGCGCGACCGACGGGAACCAGAGGTCGATCCTGGCGCCGACGATGGCGCCGCCCGTGTCGGCCGCGACGCCCATGCCGTAGCCGGGAATCGCGATCCTCGACCCCATCGGGATCACCGACGGGTCGACCGCCACGACGCCCCAGCCGACGGCCCGCCCGCTCGCGGTCCGTCCGGGGAGGGAATAACCGGTCGCGACAACGGTCAGCGAACGGACGCCGGCCGAGGCCGGCCCGGCGGGGAGGCTCGGCGCACCGGGAGTGACGACCGGAGTCGACGGTGCGGCCGGCACCGATGCGAGCGTACGTGCCTTTTCGCCGAGTTGCGCGATCCGGGCAAGGTTGGCCGACCTCGTCGCGCGGAGGGCGGTGATCGCCCGAAGCCGCTCCGACCGCGCGCTCACGAGCGAGGCGGTGGCAGCCGCCTTGACCGCGGCGAGCTGGTCGAGCTCACGCTGCTTCCCGGCGAGGGACTTGTCCAGGCGCGCGAGCCGTGTCGCAGCGCCCCCCGCGCGCTCCACGAGATCTTCGTCCTGCTGGGCGGCGAGATCGAGTGTCTCCACGGCGCTCAGCGCCTCGTCCAGCGACCCAGCGCCGAGAAGGACGGCCAAGACGTCCGGGTTCCCCTCCTCGTAGAGGTTCTGAAGGCGCGTCGCGAGCGCGTTCCGTGTCAGGCGGACGGCGGACCGCGTGAGCGCCAGCTGCTCGCTCACGGCGCGCCGCTGCGCGCCCACCTTCGCGGAGCGCGCCCGGAACGACGCCAGCTCTGCCCGCGCCTGTGCGAGGCGGCTCTCGATCGCCGTCAGGCTCGCGAGCGCGGACTGCGAGCCCGCCGCGAGGGACTTGTTGTGGGCGCGAAGAGCGTCCGCCTGCGCTTCGAGGTCGTCGGGCGTCTGTGCGCCGCCGCCGGCGGTGAGAGATGCGCCAACGGCAACTCCGCAGAGCACGACGGCGCCAAGCGCTTGCAACCCCCTCCCTGGCCCGCGCACGAGGCGGCGACCCTAGCACAGCTCCTGGCTCAGCTTTGTGTGCGTTTCCTGATTGCGGCTGTCCGGAACCGTTGTTAGGGTGCCGAGCTTGTGCCGTTCCGGTCCACCGTCGCGCTGCGGACGGATGGGGGGTTCGGATCGGCATTGTGGATGCGTAGGTCTCAGCTA
>DATFOC010000039.1:0-7065 GCA_035265935.1 Gaiellaceae bacterium | reverse complement strand
GGGGATGTCGGGTTCAGCCTCGCGGGCAACCTCGTACATCCCCTCGACGGTGTCGGGCGCCTCGGCCCGAGAGACGATGCGCAGGCCTGCCGGAGGCTCGGTCGTCAGATCGCCGATCTCTGCAAGGTCGAGAACGACCGCCTGCTCCCCGCCCGACTTCCTGAAACCGCGGCGCTGGAAGTACTGGAGCGAGCCTTCGTCATCGGCACGGATTGGACCTTCGAGCTCCGCCAGTCCCGCCACACGTGCGTGCTCGGAAACGCCCGCGACAAGCGCGGTGCCGACTCCTTGCCGGCGCGCTTGGGGCGTAACGAGGACATGTGCCCGGGCAGCGCTCGCGTGTGAGACGTCGACGAAGCCGCAGCCGACGGGGGCGTCCTGGGCGCGCGCGACAAGGTAGGCGAGGTCTGGATTGCCGGCCAGGTTGTGGCGGAGGTTGTCGAGACGAGGCCGCGGGGAGTGCGCATCGGCGGCTGCTCGGACATGGATCATGGCCCTCAAGTCGTCGTCCGAATGTGCGCGGACGACAACGATCGGATCGGGTGTCCCCGTCCTTTGCATGTGAGCTCCCTTGTGTGTCGGAGTGCAGCGTCAGCTACGAGCTGACGTCAGAGCGACGTGACCGTTACCACTGAATGCTCCATGCACATCACCTCCGCGCCCACACGGCTGGCACGAATCTCGACTCATCGTTGATTCTCACAGAGCGGGACCGCGCTGTCCACGTTGGCCCTGCGGCCTAGCGCCACGTTCATAGCTGATCGCTCGTGCTGTGCGGCCACAAAGCAAGAGTTGGGCAAAGTTCCGGCCGCCGATCGCGGTCGAGAGAACAGAGAAGCCCGGTTTCCGGGGCTTTTCAGTAGCGGGGGCAGGATTTGGCAACGGCCCACCGGCACGGAGAAGGTCGCCTTGCTCAGCCGGTACGCGAAGTTCGTCGACCTC
Source organism: Gaiellaceae bacterium (assembly GCA_035265935.1). Taxonomy (GTDB): domain Bacteria; phylum Actinomycetota; class Thermoleophilia; order Gaiellales; family Gaiellaceae; genus JACDAN01. The sequence continues at coordinate 6,123 of DATFOC010000039.1, read as the reverse complement.
GCCGCGGGCTAGGTTGGCCGAAGGGTCGTGGGCTCGGGCGATCCGACCAATGGGAGCGCCTCGATCAACGCCTGGATGACGTCGTCTGCGCGCAGAGCGCTCCGCCGTGCCCCCCGATAGAGCTCGGCAAGCGGCTCGTTCCAGTCCGCCGGCCGGTCGTCGTCGACGAGCTGCGACGTCAGCTCATCGAGCGTCTCGCCGCTGGAGTTAAGGACTACCAGTTGGTACGGAGGCTCCCCGTCCTTGTCGCGACTTCCGATCGAGACGGAACCTGGCCCGCCTGTCCACACGAAGGCGTCCTCCGCATCGCGGTTCCACTCGGCGCGACCTGCGCGCGTCGCTTCGGCAAGCCGTTCGCAAAGCATGACCAGACGACGGTTCTCCTCTCGTGACATCTGTCTCCTCCTTAGGGATCATGCGGCCTCGTCACCCGAGGCTCTTCGGCGACGCCGCTTCTGTGGGCATTCCAGTTCGAGCGCGTACCAATGCTCCCCCGAGAGCGCCACCGACCAGCCGGCCCGCTCGAGGACCTCGACAAGAACCCGATGGGCGTGAACGGCCTGGGCGATCTTCGGCGGCGGATCGGCCTTGTACCAGCGGAAACGCGGCGACTCCGCTATCACGGAGACGTCTCCGGTGGCCGTCCTCGCAACTGCGCGGAACACGGACCTCAGATACCCGCGCGACCACACGATGTGGCACCTGCTTGCAGGGTGCTGTTCGAGCGAAAGCAGCTGTTCGCGAGCGCCGGCCGCCGCAGGCCCCGACGGCGCCGCCGGACCCTTGCTCGCCGGTGTAGCCGGAAGACGATCCCTCCCAAGACCCTGGAGGGAGCCACGGCCCGCCAACTTCGCCTTGGACAGGTTGCCAGCTGTGGTCTTGTTCTTGCGCCCGCGCTCCCCACCGAGCTTGGTCCTGAGCGTCTCGACCTCGACCTCGCGCCGGCCGTCCACGGGTGCCACCGGCTTGCCAAGCTTGGCCTTCAGGATCTCGAGTTCGTCATCGGCCGGGGTTCCCATACGAGGCGGCGGCTTCACCCGACCGTTCTCGGGGGTCGCCTCCACGGTCTTCTTGCTCCTCTCAGGGGCGAGATACGGATCAAGCCTGCCTTCGAGGGTCCCCCGGGCTGCACGCTTTCGCGCAGGCGCGCTGATTTCCCCCGTCGCGCGGGAAGACCGACTCGCCGACTCGTCGACGTCGATCGGCGCCATTTTCTCTTGACCGCGATCTGCCTCCGGCTCGCCGGCCTCCGAGGTTGTGCGTCTGTGCAAATTCGAATCTGCTGGAGGCGCCGCATAGAGTTCGGCAGCGGGTCTGCGGGCGCGTCGACGGAACAGATGTGCAATCCCGACTTCCCGCATCATCAGAATCACCACGAGCACCATTCCGGCGACCACCGTGGCGGCCGTCACGATCGTCACAACAGAACCTCCATCCTTTTCGTCTACTGCACTCGCGACCGTCCGCGTATCGGCTCGTGCCGTCGACCGGGCGGGGGCGGGGGCCTTTCGGTTCGACCGCTCTGTCTCGAGGGGGAAGTTCCGCCAAAGGTTGGAAGGGTCGGGGCGCGGCGCTCCTCGCGCGGCCTCGGCCGCTGGAGAGACGAGCAATGCGACCACGAAGAAGGCGGAGCCGACCAGCCGTCGCACCCGCCGCCTCCTGCGAGGCAGGTCGTCATCCCTAGGCGGTCGTCGGGAGATCGGTAGCTGAATCCGCAGTGTTGTCTCCTGGGCCGGCAGGATTCCCCTCTTCCTCGCGGGCCGCCGCGAGCGAACGAGAGTACGACCAGCACTAGTACACGATCCAGCCGCGGTGTCAAGAGCTGCCAGAGCTCGTTGTACGCCGCTCGCATACGTTGCGAAACTAAGACTCCTCTGTTAGCTTCCGATCCGCTCTGCGGCACTGCGGATCTGTGAATCGAGATCGAAGCGCCGAACGCGACTTCTCCGCGTCCGGACGTGCTGTCCGAGCCGGGCGCTCAACTCGTCGGGGACTGATCGGGCGCGGTGTGCTCGCCGGTGGAGCTCTGGTTGCCGGCAGCGCTGCGCTGGGTGGGCATGCAACGGCGGCGGCACCGACGCCGTCGCGGGCGCTCGACGAGAAGATCTTCACCTTCGCGCTCCTGCTCGAGCGGCTGCAGGCCGCCTTCTACACCGAAGCCGTTGGCGTCGGCGCGCTGCGCGGCGAGCTCCGGGAGTTTGCGGAGGTTGTCGGCGGCCACGAGCGCGAGCACGTGCGGTTCCTGGAGGAGGCGCTCGGCGGCAGAGCCGAGCCGAGGCCGACGTTCGAGTTCGGATCGGCGACGCAGGAGCGGCAGAGGTTCCTGGACACCGCCGTCCTCCTCGAGGACACCGGCGTCGCGGCCTACAATGGGCAAGCGGCAAACCTCACGAAGAAGTCACTCGCAGCGGCCGCGGAGATCGTCTCGGTCGAAGGCCGCCATGCTGCCTGGATCAGCGACCTCGCGGGCAAGGATCCTGCGCCGCGTGCGGCGGACCCCGGCGCAACTGCGGAAGACGTCGCAGCGACGCTCCGTTCGACCGGGTTCATCAAGAGCAGCTGAGGCGAAGAGTGACCGCAGAGCAGCCATCCGGAGCCGAGCCGTTTGAGTCGACGGTCGACGGTCTCGCGCGCACGCTTGCCGAGGTCGACGCAGACGGCGCGCTCCACGAGACCGCCGCGGCAGCGTTTCCTGGGACGCGCGCTGCGTTCCTTCGGCGATCGGTTGCCGCTGCCGTGGCCGGCGTCGGCGGTCTTTTCACAGCGGAGAGCGCCGAGGCGGCCGACGCGGCGATGACGAAGAACGACATCGCGATCCTCAGGTTCGACCTCGTGCTCGAGTATCTGCAGGCGGGCCTTTACACCGAGGTAGAGCGTCTCGGCGCATTGACTCCGAAAACACTTGGTTGGGCCCGAGTCGTCGGCGCCCACGAGCGCGCTCACGTCGCTGCGCTAAAGGGTCTCCTCGGCCGTAACATCGTCCCTAGCCCGACATTCAACTACGGGAACGTGAGCTCCAACGAGCGTGCGTTCATCAGGACGGCGGTGGGGTTCGAGGATCTGACGGCCGCGTTGCTGAAGTGGCAGGCGCCGCGGCTCGACTCACGGTCGATCGTCGCCGCCGCCGTCTCCCTTCACTCGGTCGAGACGCGGCACGCGGCGTGGATCCGGCATCTCATCGGTCTTCGGCCTGCGGCGAACGCGTTCGACAAGCCGGCTTCGCAGCAGCGGATGGCGCGACTGATCGCGTCGACGAACTTCATCGCGTCGAGACCGCGACTGGCGAGCCGGACGCGGCCCCGCTTGACCGGCTGACCGAGGCCTCGGTGCGACGCCTCGCGCTCGTTGGCGCCTCGCTCCTCATTGCCGCGGCCGCCGTCGCCTTCCCGAAACTGGTTCAGAAGGCGGGAGACGAGGCGGCGGGCAGCGGCAGGGCCCATCCTGCGGAGTTTGCCGACGCGAACGGGCTCCCCCGCGCGCCGCGCCCAGCCTTCACGGTCGGCCCCCCCGCGCTCCTCGACAGTCGTGAATCGCACGCCCGCTTTGCGCCCGTCGTCCGGCCGGTCAAGGCGCGCGCGCTCCCTCACCCGGACTCGGCACCGGTGGCGCTCCTGACCCGCGAGACTGAGGAGGAGACGACGAACATCGTGCTCGTCCTCGGCGAGCCGCGAAGCCGCCGCGGCGGCACGTGGGTACACGTTCGGCTGCCCGTGTTGCCGAACGACCGCACTGCCTGGGTACCGCGGAGCGCGCTGGGCGGCTTTCAGTTCGTCCACACACACCTCGTCGTCGATCTGACGCGGTTCATGGCAACGCTGTTCCGGCGAGGGCGGCCGGTGTTCCGGACCGCAGTCGGCGTCGGGCAGACGGCCTGGCCGACGCCGAAGGGAGAGTTCTACATCCGCGACAAGGTTTCGGACTTCGACGATCCGTTCTACGGGCCGATTGCCTTCGGCACGAGCGCTCGCTCGGCGGTGCTGACCGATTGGCCCGGCGGGGGCTTCGTCGGCATCCATGGAACAAACCAGCCGGAACTGATCCCCGGCCGCATCTCGCACGGCTGCATCCGGATGCGCAACGACGACATCGTGCGCCTCTCCCGCCTGATGCCGGTCGGCACGCCGCTGACGATTCGATGACGCGGAACGGCTAACGGCTCGCGCCGACCCAGTGCGTGTCCGTGACGACGAATCGTCGCAGCCCGAGCACGTGGACGCGAAACTCGACGTCGCGACCCAGGCCCCGCCTCGTCGTGTAGGTACAGAGGAAATGACGCCACCGGCGGACGCCGTTCCGGCGCATTGACGTCCCCTGGCCATTGCAAAGGGTCGTCGCTTCGTCGATCCGGACGAACGTCGTACCGACCCGCACGCGGACGTCGTCCGTGGCGCGCATCACCTTCGGAACCGACCAAAAGAAACGCACGTCATGCGCCCCGGCCGGAGCAGCCAGCGCAAGCGACCCCATTACGAGCGCGACCCCTCGCCGCACGGCTGGACAATGCCAAATTCCGCTTCCCCGCGCGAGCCGCGAGCGTGGGTTGGCCCGCTAATCGTTTGATTCGACCGTACATGCGGCGCAGGTGCTGTTCCGCGGCGCGGCCGAGGAGGGGAAGCGCGCATGTTCGGGGCGCCGGGTAACAAATCCGGTGGCAACCGCTCTGTGATGGTGCAGCGAGAACGAGAAAAGCCCCGTTTCCGGCCCCTTTCCTAGTAGGTCGCCAGCGCCTTTCCATACATGTGTTGGCTCCTGAACGGCCGTCTGTCGCAGGGAGCCGCAAGCTCGCGAGCAGCATGGCCGCGAACAGTCGATCGGGCTTGCTGCAACTCGTCGCGCGACTGTATGAAGTACGCGTGCCGATCCGTCTGCGCCCGGTTGCCGATGACGAGCTCGCCTCGTTCGTGGCCTCGACCCGAGACGGCTACTTGATCAGCCTGGTCAACGATGCAGGCATGGGAGAGGAGGAAGCCCACGAGAAGACGGAGCGCGACTTCGCGATGCTCGTTCGGGAAGGGCGTCCCGTCGCAGGGCAGCAACTGTTCGTCGTTGAGGAGACCGAGACGAGCGAGCCCGTCGGACGCGTCTGGCTTGGAGAGCGCTTCCCAGGGCAGCCGATCGGGTTTCTCTACGACATCGAGATCGACGGGCGGTTCCGTGGCCGCGGTCTCGGCCGCGAGGCGATGCTGCTCGTCGAGCAGGAGGCGCGCCGTCGCGGGTTCGTCGAGATCCAGCTGAACGTCTTCGGCGGTAACGAGACCGCACGCTCGCTCTATCGCTCGCTCCAATACGTCGAGTTCGCAATCGGGATGCGAAAGCGGCTTACCTAGACAGCCTGACATCTTGGCCCCGTAGTCTTAGCCACGCCGGCGCTGGGGTTGATTCGGCCTTGTCGCATCTGCGGGCGGCGCCTGCCCGAAGCCCTTTCTAGGTTGTAGCCACGAGGGCCTGCACGCTTGCGCGCCTTGTGTTCGCAGAAAGGCCTTCTACCATCGACTCATGCTGACCTGTCCGAACTGTGGCACGAAAAACCGTGAGGCGGCGCGCTTTTGCGAGTCCTGCGGCCGACCCGCGGCCCTGGCTGAAGCGGCAGAGCCCTTCCGCAAGACGGTCACCGTCCTCTTCTCCGACGTCGTCGGCTCCACGTCGCTCGGGGAACAGCTCGATCCGGAGGCGCTCTCGCAAGTCATGACTGAGTACTTCGACGCGATGCGGCCGATCGTCGAGCGCCATGGCGGGACGCTCGCAAAATTCGTCGGCGACGCCGTGCTTGCGGTCTTCGGGATCCCGACGTTGCACGAGGACGATGCTTTGCGCGCCGTGCGGGCGGCGGTCGAGATGCGGACGGAGCTCGGACGGCTCAATGGCGAGCTCGAACGACGCTTCGGCCTCACCCTCTCGACCCGGGCCGGTGTTAACACCGGGCCGGTCGCAGGGGTCGGCCTCATCCCCGACCACAATTTCGTCGCGGGTGACACGGCGAACGTTGCGGCGCGACTCCAGCAGCTCGCGGAAGGCGGAGAGATCCTGCTCGGCGCGGGCACCTATGGCCTCATCCACCACGCCGCGGATGCCGAGCTGCTGCCGCCGGTAGAGGTGAAGGGAAAGGCGGCCCCTCTGGCGGTC
>DATFOC010000038.1:0-4617 GCA_035265935.1 Gaiellaceae bacterium | reverse complement strand
AGGCAGGTCCCTGTGAATCCCTTGTGACGCCGTTACCGGCGGCTGGAGCGATTTCGGACGATTCTGGGAGCGCTGGGCATCGCTGCACTAAGCCGCTTACGGCGTTGCAGGCCACCCTTCGTCTAGAGCGGGTAGGGCGGTGGCGGAAATCACCGAGGCCGTCCCAAACGCGGGGCTGTCGGCCGCCTGCGCGACTTCCAGTCCTCTTCTTCTGCAGCTTCGCCCCGGTCAGGATCGCCCCGAGCCCCAGTGCTATCCACACGACCACCGCCAGATGACCGCCGGCGCCCACCCGTTGCCGACGCGACGGCGCCTTGCGGCGTTTTCCCCCCGCTCAACGCGGCTTCCGGGCCGCAGTTCGGGGCTCCGAAAAGCCGCCATCGCGCCAACAAGTGCCTCGGGCACGGGGCTCACAGCCAAGGCGCTCGCCGAGCGCCTTCGGAGTCCCAAGCTCGGAAGGAAGGGGGCAGGCGTGGGACGAGGCCAGAGTGGGCACAACGCGGGTAGACGACGCGCGAGGGAGGTGGATTCACCATGTCGTCGATGGAAAGGATTCGCACCGAGCAACCGGTGAAGAACACGGTGCACAACCTCGTTCAGACGCTGAGCATCAAGTTGGACTCGGCCGCCCGATACGGCCTCTACATCGAGGACGCACGGAAAGACGGCGACGACGATTGTGCACGGGTGTTTGAGCGGATGTCCGAGCGCGAACAGGAGATGATCGGAGAGCTGATCAACTGTCTACAGAAGCGACTCGGCGAGGCGCAGGCATAGCGTGGGTACGTGCGAGGTCTGCGGAAATGAGTACGACAAGGCCTTCGAGGTCAGGAAGGACGACTCGACGCACGTTTTCGACAGCTTCGAGTGCGCGATTCACGCGCTCGCGCCGCGCTGTGAGCACTGCGCGTGCGCCGTGATCGGGCACGGCGTCGAGACCGACGGGCGCGTCTTCTGCTGCGCCCACTGCGCGTCAGCGATGGGTGTGACAGCGCTCGCCGATCGCGCTTAAGAAAACGATTGCTGGGGCCGTCGCGCCGGCGTGGAAGGATGTTCCGCTTGCTGCGGCGGCGGACGGCCCCGACTCCCGCATCGTGCAACCGGGCCGTGACTGGCCCCCGATAGTGGCACGCCCACGGCCGATTTTCGATAGCGCTGCTCGACAGGCGCCAGAGCAGATCGTGTAGGCGAACGCTGCGGAGCCCGGGCGGATCCTCCAGACCTCGGCTACTTCCTCGACGACTACGCCGTCGATCCGACGCTGCGCGGCGACTTGGGACTGCTCCTCGTCACGCTCGCGCGAGAAGGGCCTGATGCCGCTCGAGGCGGTGCCGCTCAAGCTTGAGTTTGCGCCACCAGGCCGGGCGGCGACGATGCGGCCCGGATCCGCGGCCGCTTGCGGGAGACGTGCGAGGTGCGCCAAGCACCGAGGTCGCGAGCAAGACGGCCGGCTCGTGGTCAGCCTTTGATTACTCCGATCGGGGTCAGCTGGGCCACGCGGCGCGACAGCCCCGCCCGCTCAACGATGTCGACCACACGGTCGACGTCCTTGTACGCGACCGGCGCCTCTTCGGCCAGGCCCTTGGTTGACGGTGAACGGACGACGATTCCGCGGCCCTCGAGCTCCCGCCGGAGCTCCGCTCCCGCGATTTGCTTCCGGGCCGCGGTCCGTGAGAGCCGTCTGCCCGCCCCGTGACAGGTGCTGCCGAAGGCCAGCGCAATTGATCCCGGTTCCCCGGCCAGAACGAAGCTCGCCGTGCCCATGCTGCCGGGGATGAAGACTGGCTGCCCGACTTCACGATAGGGCTCCGGTATCTCCGCGGAGCCCGCCGGAAACGCCCGAGTCGCCCCCTTTCGATGCACGAGTAGCTCGCGTCCGTCATAGCGCTCGACCTTCGCCACGTTGTGGGCGACGTCATAGACCTGGCGCGTCCCCTCGGCACTTTCGTTCCCCAACACTCGGGCGACCGCGGCCCGAACGGCGTCGGCGATCGCTTGCCGATTGGCCCAGGCGAAGTTGGCGGCAGCGGCCATCGCCGCCAGGTAGGCACGTCCCTCAGGCGAAGAGGCGGGCGCGCAGGCGAGTTGGCGGTCGGGAAGCTCGATGCCGTGGCGGCGCATCGCGGCGTCCATCTGTTTGACGTAGTCGGTGCAGACTTGGTGCCCAAGCCCGCGCGAGCCGGAGTGGATGAGCACCGTCACCTGATCGTCGCGCAGCCCGTATGCCTCCGCGGCCCGCTGGTCGAAGAGGCGGACCACCCGCTGTAGCTCGACGAAGTGGTTCCCCGAGCCCATCGTCCCGAGTTGGCTGGCGCCGCGCTCGCGCGCTCGCTCGGAGACGGCCGCTGCATCAGCGCCGGGGAGCGAGCCGCCCGACTCGGTGCGTTCGACGTCCTCGGTGCGACCGAAGCCCCGCGGCCCGTCCCGGAGGAGGACGTCGAGGTCGGCGGTGCGGTGCGTACCACGCTTCGTCTTACCGGCGCCCGCGGGAACCTCACGCGAGATCTCGTGCACGAGCGCCTCCCGGCGCCGGCCGAGCTCAGCCTCGGCCAGGGGGAGGGCGAGCAGCCGCACGCCACAGTTGATGTCGTAACCGACACCGCCCGGCGAGACGACGCCGTCCGGAAGCTCCATCGCCGCCACGCCGCCGACGGGGAAGCCGTAGCCCTGATGCACGTCCGGCATCGCGAGCGCCACCTCCACGACACCTGGCAGCGTCGCCACGTTCTGGATTTGCTCCAGCGAGCCGTCGCCTTCGATCGCCGCGAGCAGCTCGCGGTCGGCGAACACCCTCGCCGGAACGCGCATGTCCGGCCGCGCGGTTGCTGGGATTTCCCACTGCACTTCGCTGATCTCCACGAGCTCAGACATCGAGCACCACGCGAGCGTGCCAGCCCGCCGTATCGTCCTGCCGAAGCGCAAGTCGGTGCAGTGTGACCCCCTTGACGAGATGCTTCGGCTCGCCCCGATGACCTTCCACTGTCGCGCGGAGGCGGCCGTCGGCGAGCTCCAGCGACGCGATCCGCGCCGGCATGAACTGCTCGGCCTCGCTCAGGTAGACGAGCTCACTGAGCCATTCGACCAACAGCATCGAGGACTCCTCTGCCTCCAACTCGAGCTCGTGAGTCACCGGGTAGCCACCGCCGTCGCCGGCGAGCTCGGCGAATGCGATAAGCGCCTCTTCGAAGACCGCCGCCTCGGAAGGGGCCTCTATCTCCAGCTCGAGCTCGGCGGTGTGCTCAACCCAGCGAAACACGGCATCTGGCTTACGCGAGCGAGAAGGCGAGGAATGCGATCAGGCTGATGAAGGCGATCAGCGCGAAAAGAATCGCGGCGACCGTGCCGACGATCACGAACGGCGTCTCTTCGCGCTGACCCTTAGCGACAGCGCGAGCGTATGACTCCGCTCCGCTTACCCCGTCGCCGTCGACTTCGCCCCCCACGCCCACTCTGAAGATCGGCAGGTCGAGGCGGCGAAGCCCTGCTTCCGTCTTCTCGTCGGCGGTTCCGGCTATGAGGATCTCGTCGGCGGGGAAGAGCGCAAGTGCATCCTCGACGGCGAGCAGAGCATCGCGGTCCCCAACCTCAGTCTCGACCTCCGCCTCGACCGCTTCCGCGGTCTGATCGGCGAGCTCAGCGGCATCGGCGCGCGCTTCGTCGGTTGCGCCAGTCAACCACTGGAACCTTCCAATATGCGTCGCCGGCGCGACGACATGAACGTTGACGTCTTCGTATTCTTGCCGTTCGGCGATCGCCGTCCGGACCTGGTTCGCCGGGACGGGGTCAAGCGCAACGAGCAGCACATTCCGTGCGCTCATGCTCTTAGTCTGCCCATTTTCGGGGCAACGAAACAGCACCAGCGACGGAGCTGCCGGAGTGGATCTGGACGACCGACCAGCCAGCCAAGTCGCCTGCCTCTGGCGGCACTGCCACGAACAACGAGGCTCCTAACGAAACAACGCCGCCTGCGCCAGCGTTCGGAAATGTCACCTGACCTCCGCGCATTCGGTTGGCCTGGCGGTCCGGTTGGCCTTCTAGGCGGAACGGGCAAAGTTGCGCAAGTAGCCACGCGTCAGCTGGGGTCGGTGCCGCGCCTGCAATCCAGCTATCAACCCGAGTAATCAGAATGGAACCTCAGCAGTGAAAGCCGTTGCCCTCACAGCGTTGGAAACGCCGCCCGCGGTGCGGGAGGACCTTCCGGAACCTACGCCTGAACCCGACCAGGTACTCGTGCGCGTGCGAGCCTCCTCGGTCAATCCGGCCGACAACTCGATCGCTGGCGGAATGCTCAAGCACATGGGAATCGAGTACGAGTTCCCCGTCATCCTTGGCCGCGATTACGCCGGTGTGGTTGAGCAGGTCGGCGCCGACGTTACCCGCTACAACGTCGGCGACGAGGTCTTCGGCTTCGTCTTGCACGCCGATCCGACCGTCCGCGACGGAAGCTGGGCCGAGTTCATCGTCGTCCCGCAGGACACCTCCATCGCCCAAGCGCCGACGGGCGTGGACGCGGCCATCGCCGGCGCCGCACCGGTGGCTGGGATCGCCGCCATGACGGCAATCGACGCATTGGCGCCTTCCGAGGGCGAGACCTTGCTCATCGTGGGCGCAACGGGC
>DATFOC010000037.1:0-55224 GCA_035265935.1 Gaiellaceae bacterium | reverse complement strand
GCAGATCCGGAGCGCATGAGGCTGCCCCTTCGGCGACTCCTCGTGGGCCTCGGCCTGATCGCCGCGCTCGCACTGGTCTTCTGGTCCGTCGAGAGCCGAACCGGCTGGAACGGGCTCGACGAGAGCACGCGTGCCGAGGCGGCGGCCCGCTACTCCCAGGAAGCCTCACGGGTCGCGGGGAAGCCGGTGACGATCCGATGTGACGAGGCCGGCGAGTTCGTCGGCGCTGTCCAGCATGCGGACGGCGTTGCCGCCATCGGTGGGCAGCTCGCGTACCTGACGCCGGAGCGCTGTCTCGATCTCTACCGGCTGGCCTTCACGGGGGAAGTGAGGTTCAACCAAGGCGCCCGGGCTCTCGCCGTTCTCGCACACGAGGCGTGGCATCTCCGCGGTGTCTCCGACGAGGGGGCGACCGAGTGCTACGCGCTGCAGTCCGGCGTCGAGCTCGGACAGCGCCTCGGCCTCTCGGCGGACACGGCGCAGGGGATGATGCGTCGGCAGCTCGTCGAGAACTCGCTTCGAATCGGATCGACCGCGGAGTACCGCGTCCCGGCGGAGTGCCGCGACGGTGGCCGCCTCGACCTGAATCCGGGCATCGCGCGGTTCCCCTAGCCTGCGGCCGGAGTGATCCCGCCTCCTACCGGGGTAGGAGGCGGATGTTGGGATTCAGGCAGAGGTCTGCGCCGGCCCGAGCTCCCGCGCGGGCTCGGGCGTGCGGCCCTCGAGCCGAGGAAGCCACTCGAGCCAGCGGGGGAGGTACCAGTTCCACTCGCCGAGCAGCTTCATCGTCGCCGGCAGAAGCACGGCACGGATGATCGTGGCGTCGATCAGGATCGCCGTCGCGAGCCCGACGCCGAACTGCTTGAAGAACAGCAGCGAGAGCAGGCCGAAGATCGAGAAGACGCCGACCATCACGACGGCCGCGCTCGTGACCACGCCGGCCGTGCGCCTGATCCCGAGCGAGATCGCGTCGTCCATGGACGCGCCGCCGTTGAACGCCTCCCGGATGCGACCGATCACGAGGACGTGGTAGTCCATCGAAAGGCCGAACAGGATCACGAACAGCAACAGCGGAACGACAGGGTCGATCCCGGCCGTTGAGCTGAAGCCGAGCAGATCCTTGGCGAAGCCGTACTGGAACACGATCACCAGGACGCCGTACGCCGCGGCGACCGAGAGCGCGTTCAGCACGATCGCCTTCGCCGCCACCACGAGCGACCGGAAGGCGACCAGCATCAGCGCAAATGCGAACACGAGGACGAATGCGACCACGAGCGGCAGCTTCGAGGTCATCTCGTCGGCCTGGTCCTTCCACTGGCCGGACTGCCCGGTCACGCCGGACTCGGTGTCCGGAAGTGCGCCCACGGTTGCCGGGACGATGTCTTCACGAAGCGCTTCGAGCGCCGCGACCGATGCGTCGTCGGTTCCGGTTCCGGCGATCGGGATCGTGACGTTGGCGACCGTTGCATCGGGACTGACATCGACCGTGATCGGCTCCTGCATGCGGCCGCTCGCGAGCGCCTGCTGCTCCAGCCGGTCGATCCCATCGCGAACCGCTGGTGCGTTCACGTCCGCCGCCTTGACGACGACGTTGGCCGGCAGCGCGGTGCCCGGGAAGGACTCCTGCATCCGGTCGTAGGTCTGGACGACGTCGAGGGACTGCGGGAACGTGTCCGGCCCGGGCTTGACCATCTTGAGCTGAAGCGCGGGCGCGGCCAGGGCCAGCAGCAGACCGCCGGCGACGACGGTCGAAACGACCGGGCGCCTGAGCACGCTGTCGATGATCGCGCCCCAGATCCGGCCTTCGCCGTCGTCGCGGCGGAGGCGCCGCACGAACGGGACGTGCACCCGGTCGACCTTGTCGCCGAGCCGCGAGAGCAGCGCGGGCAACACGGTCAGCGAGCCGAGCATCGCCAGCGCGACGACGATGATCGTCGCGACGGCGAACGATGCGAACGTCGAGTCCGTGGTCAGGAACATCCCGGCCATCGCGACCATCACGGTCACGCCGGAGATCAGCACCGAGCGGCCCGACGTCGCGGCGGCTGCCTCCAGTGACGCCCGCTCGCTGCGCCCGGTGGCCCGCTCCTCGCGTTCCCGCTTCAAGTAGAACATCGAGTAGTCGACGCCGACAGCGAGGCCGATCAGGAGCACGAGCGCGAAGACCTCATTCGCCATCGGCAGCACCTGGCTCGCCAGTGCGATCAGCCCAAACGTCCCGATGACGGCGGTCAGTCCCAGCAGCAGCGGGATGCCGGCCGCCACAAGCGCGCCGAAGGCGACTACAAGGATGATCAGCGTGATCGGGAGCGAGTAGAGGCCCGCCTTCGCCAGGTCGTCCGCGAAGAGCGCGTCCGTCTCATAGACGGCGCTGGCGTCGCCGAACTCGCCGATGAAGAGCCCGCGGTGCGCCCTTTGCGCCTCGTCGACGCGATCGAGCACCGGGGCGACCTTGTCGGACGCTTCGTCCTTGTCGCCGCGGATGTCGAACTCGACGAGGGCCGCGCGGCCACTCTGGGCGATCTGGCCGCTGTTCCCGGGGTCGAGCGGCGACCGCACGTTCTGGACGACGTCCAGCGCCGAAACGCCCGCGACGACGTCCTCGATCGCGGCCTTGAACGCGGGATGGGTCGTGCGGAGCGAGTCGCTCTGGATGAGGACGCTCTCGCCGGCGGGCTGCTTAAAGCCAGCCTCGAGAATCCGGTCCATGCGGCCGGACTCGCCCGGTCCCGCGGTGTTCGGGTCGATGGTTTTCGCCCCGACCGCGCCGCCGATCGCAAACGCGCCGACGACGAGCGCAAGCCAGCCGAAGGTCGCGGTCTTCCAGTGGGCGGCGCTCCATCGCCCCATGCGCGCCGCCAGGTTGTTGGGCTTCGTGCCCGTCATGAGCTTCCTCCTTTGCTGGTCGAGTTGCATGCCTCGACGCTAGGAGCGCGGCGGAGCGCCGTCGTCGGAGCCAAGTCCGATTCGAGCTCGTACCAAGGGCCGATCCGCCTCCTACTCGAGTACGAGGCGCAGGTTGGCGGCGTTCAGTACCTTCGGTGTGTGAACAAGCTTCGGCCGATCGCGCGTACGTACTGGTTCGACCTGCTGATTGCGTTCCTGGGAATCGCAGCCATGATCCAAGTGGTCGTCGGACGCGATTCCGCGCTCACGACACTGTGGTTCGGCATCCCGGCGATCGCGGTCCTGGTTCTCCCGATCTTCGCTCGCCGGCGCTTTCCCTTCGCCGGCCCGCTCGCGTACTTCGTGCTCGCGGCCGGGATCTCGTTCATCGACTGGCAGCTGATCCCGTCCACCGAGAGCTTCTTCGTGGTTGGGCTCGCAGTCGCCTTCCTGCTCGGAAACCTGCGTAGCGCCTGGCAGGCGGGTATCGGCCTCGTCGTCGTGCTCGCCAGTTTGGCGGTGATCGTTTACAAGATCCCTGGTCACACTACGGGCGAGCTCGTATTCGTCCCCCTCGACTTCGCGGTCAGCTGGGCCGCGGGCTTCGCTCTCCGCGAGCGTTCCGAGCAGGCCGAAGCGGCGGAGACGCGTGCGACCCTCGCCGAGCAGGAGCGAGATGCAGCGGCTCGCATCGCGGTAGCCGAGGAGCGTGCGCGGATTGCACGGGAGCTGCACGACATCGTCGCCCACGCCATGAGCGTGATGGTGCTGCAGGTCGGGGCGGTGCGGCACAAGCTCCCTCAAGTGCTCGAGGAGGACCGAGAGGCCCTGGGGCGGGTCGAGCACGCCGGCCGCACTGCGCTCGCGGAGATGCGCCGGCTCCTCGGAGCGATGCGCCGCGACGGCGACGGCCTCGATCTTGCGCCTCAGCCCGGCCTCGACGGGCTCGACTCGCTGCTGGAGGACGTCGGACGCGCCGGGCTTCCAGCTGAGCTGCACGTGGAAGGCGATCCTTGCGAGCTTCCGCGCGCGATCGACCTCTCGGCCTATCGAATCGTCCAGGAGGGCTTGACCAATTCACTGAAGCACGCCAATGCCACCCGCGCGGATGTGACGGTCCGCTATCGCGACGAGGAGCTCAGCATCGAAGTCGTGGATAACGGTGCCGGTGTCGCAACGAGCGACGGCCTCGGCCACGGGCTCGTCGGCATCCGTGAGCGCGTCAAGATCTACGGCGGCGACATGAACGCAGGCACCCCGCCTGAAGGCGGCTTCGTCTTGAGCGCGCGCCTTCCCATTGACCGCTACCGGGGATGAGCATGCGCGTTCTCGTCGCAGACGACCAGTCGATGGTTCGCGCGGGCTTTCGGATGCTGCTCGGGGGCGAGCCGGACATCGAGGTCGTCGCCGAGGCGAGCAACGGGCTCGAGGCGGTCGACAAGGCGTCGCGCTTCCATCCGACCGTCGTCCTCATGGACATCCGCATGCCCGAGCTCGACGGGCTCGAGGCGACGCGGAGGATCCTCGCCGCCGACGACAAGGCGCGGGTCCTGATCCTGACGACCTTCGACCTCGACGAGTACGTCTACGAGGCGCTCCGGGCCGGCGCAAGCGGGTTCGTGCTCAAGGACGACCCGCCGGAACAGCTCCTCGCGGCGATCCGCACCGTCGCCGCCGGGGACGCGCTGCTCTCGCCCTCGGTCACGAAACGTGTGATCAAGCAGTTCACCGCCATCCCACGCCCCACGCCCCCCGAGGAGTTCGACGAGCTGACCACGCGTGAACAGGAGGTGTTCCGTCTGATCGCAAATGGTCTCTCCAATCCGGAGATCGCTCGAGAGCTCTACATCAGCGAGGCCACGGTCAAGACGCACATCACGCACATCCTCCAGAAGCTCGACCTGCGCGACCGCGTCCAGGCCGTCGTGCTCGCCTACCAGACCGGGCTCTTCGAGCCCGCGGGCTCAGCGGACGGGAAGTAGTTCCAACGAGCTCGAGTCAGTCAGCGGTCCGCACGCGCTCAAGCATGCGCGCGAGCGCATCGAGCACGACCTCAGGACGGTCCCGCATGACGTAGTGCCCGCTGCCGCGCGCGAGCACCAGTTCGCGCGCCCCCGGGGCTGCCGCCACGAAGTTCGCATGCGCGCGACGCATGTCGTCGTTGTCCTCGGCGGTCTCACCCCACGAGCGCTCCGCGACGATGTCGATCGTCCGCAGCGTCGTGGGGTAGTCGACGGCGCGCAGATCGCGAGCCGTGTCGGGATAGGCGCGAATGAGCGGGATCATGACCCTCGCAAGGTCCGGCGCTCGCCTTTCCAGCTCGGGGAATTGCGGTGTGTAGGTCGCGACCAGCCGCTCGACGACGGCCTCGTCGAAGTACGCGGGCAGATTCGCGTCGACGAGCACCACACCCGCCATGCGCGGGTCGCCCGCGACGAGCGTGGCCACGAATCCCCCGTAGGAGTGCGCCACGAGCACGATCGGCTCGGCCGGACTCAGGACGTCGAGCACTCGCACCAGCGCCGCAGCCTCATCGCCGATTCGGTACTCACCTTCGGGTGGCGGATCGCTCTTGCCCAGCCCCTCGCGGTCGTAGACCAGGGTTGTCACGCCGTTCCTTCGGCGCACGTCGGTCTCGATCCTCCTCCAGACGGACGAGTCGTCCCCTCCGCCTGCCTCGAAGACGACCGTGGGCGCGCCTTCGCCCGTTACGCGCGTCCACAGGCGGCGTCCGCCGACGTCGACGAGCCTTTCCGCCACACTCGCAGCGTACGACGAACGTTTTCGTTTGCGTCGAGTTCAGGATCGGAGGACCGATGAGTTCCGGCCCGACCGCTCGTCTTAGATAGAAACCACAGCGACAGAAACGACGACGAAGGGCGACCCCCCATGAGCGAGAACCAGCATCCCGAAGGGAATTCTCCCGCGCGGCCTGACGTTGAAGCGCACATGGCCGATCGGCGCCTAGCGCACGAGCGACTCTCGAGCGGCGCGCTCGCGCGCTGGATGCGAGCCTGCGCGACCCATCCCTGGAGGGTGGTGTTCTCCTGGCTCGGGATCATCGCCCTGTTGGTCGTCCTGGTCGGAACCGTCGGCGGAAGCCTCAAGGACGAGTTCGAGATCCCGGGGTCGGACACGCAGAAGGCGACCGACCTGATCGAGTCCGAGTTCGCCGAGGAGCAGGGCGGAGTGCTGAACCTGGTGTTCGCGGCGCCCGCGGGAGAAAGGCTCGACACCCCAGAGCGAAAGGCTGCGGTCGAAGCCGCGATCGCGAAGGTCAAGACCGATGAGTTCAAGCCAACCGGAACGGATCCGGAAGGCAAGGCGGGCATCGAAAGCGTGGGAGATCCGTTCAGCAACAACACCTTCTCGGACGACGGCCGCATCGCCTATGCGGAGGCCCAGTTCGACCGAGTCATCTACGAAGAGGATCGCGAACGGGTCGTCGCCGTACAGGATGCCGTCCGCGAGACGGCCGAACCGGCCGGTCTGACCGTCGAGTTCAACGGCGACGCGGAGTTCCCCCCGATCGAGCAGGGGACGCAGGAGCTGCTCGGCCTGTTCGCAGCGCTCATCGTGCTGCTCGTCGTCTTCAGGACGCTCGTGGCGACGGCGATTCCACTGGCGCTCGCAATCGTCGCAGTCATGTCCGCGTTCCTCCTCCTCTTCGTCCTGGCCGGCCTCACGGACATCAACACGATCACTCCGCTGCTCGTATCGATGATCGGGATCGGCGTCGGGATCGACTATTCGCTCTTCATCGTCACGCGTTTCCGACAGCTCTTGCACGAAGGAATACCTCCGCCCGAGGCGGCTGCTGAAGCCGGCGCGTCCGCTGGGCGGGCGGTGCTCTTCGCCGGGCTGACCGTCGCGATCTCGGTCACGGGCTTGGCGTTCTTCGGCCTCGACTTCGTGACGAAGCTCGGGATCGGCTCCGCGCTCGGCGTCCTGACCACGGTGCTGATCGCGAACTCGTTGCTGATCGCTGTCCTCGCCAAGCTCGGCCACAAGATCGACCGTCTGAAGGTCCCGTTCCTCCGTCCGATCGACGACTCCGAGGCGACGCGGGGGAAGACCCTGATCGCCCGCTGGGGGCGGTTCGTGACAGCGCATGCTCGTGGCGTGTTCGTGGTCATGTTGCTCGTGCTCGTCGTTCTGGCAGCCACGTCGGCGCTCGTTCGCCTCGGCGCCTCGGACCAGGGGACCCAGCCGACAGCACAGACGGCTCGTCGGGCATACGACCTGCTGGCCGAGGGGTTCGGGCCCGGCTTCAACGGACCGATTCCGATCGTCGTCGACGTGAACGGCGATGCCGAAGCCCCGCAGCGGGTCTACGAGGGGGTCCGAGATCTCGACGGCGTCGCGTCGGCAGGCGAGCCGCAGTTCAACGACGCCAAGACTGTTGCACTCGTCTTCGTCACCCCCGATTCAGCCCCTCAGGCCGAGGAGACCGAGCAGCTCGTCGACCGGTTGAGGAGCGACGTCGCGCCTGCCGCGACGGAAGGTGGCGACGCGGTTGTCTATGTGTCCGGCTTGAACGCGGCGTTCATCGACATCGCCGACCGGATCATGGAGCGGCTGCCGCTCTTCCTCCTCTACATCATCGGCGTCACGTTCATCGTGCTCGCAATGGCGTTCCGGTCGATCGTCATCTCACTGACCGCCGCGATCACGACGATCCTCTCCGCGTTCGTCGGCTTCGGCGTTCTCACCATGGTCATCCAGGAGGGCCATGGGATGAGCCTGACCGGGCTCGACCGCACCGGCCCGATCGAAACCTTCGTGCCGCCAATTGCGTTCGCGATCCTCTTCGGGCTTTCGATGGACTACATGGTGTTTCTGATGAGCCGCATCCGCGAGGAGCACGTCCACGGACTCGAGACACGGGACGCGGTAGAGCACGGGATGGCGGCGATCGGTCGAGTCATCGTCGCGGCAGCACTGATCATGGGCACCGTATTCGCAGCCTTCATCCTCACGTCCGACCGGATCTCCAAGGAGTTCGGCCTGCTGCTGGCGGTCGCGATCCTCACGGACGCGCTACTCGTGAAGATGACGCTCGTCCCTGCGTTCTTGACGATGCTGGGCGAGAAGGCGTGGTACATCCCGGGCTGGCTCGACCGGCTCCTGCCCAAGGTCACGATCGAGCCGCCGCACGACGGCGAGGCACCTGCTGCCGTGCCCGCGGAGGCGACGCGCTAGGAGGCTCTGGCGGAATGGCGCTCGTCGCCGGGCTGTGATGCTTGTTTGCAGGCAAGGACGCAGGGAGCGCCCGTATCGAGTGAGATACGGGCGCGACTGAGGACGCGGCTTGGGGCGAGCAGCACGGCCGGGCGGCTCAGCCGCTATTTCGCCCTACGGCGCGTAGTGCACTGACCTGAAGCGCCAGGTCTCGGCGAGCCAGGCCGGGACGAAGCTCGCCGAGCGTGCGCTCCAGGTCGGTGCCCACCGCGTCGTCGACGACCCACCAAGCGACGACGGCGTCGGTGCCCGCAGGTGATGGCCCGCCGGGAGGTCGAGCCGGTGCCGATGGCTGGATCCATCGGGGAGCCAGGCCACGTGCGTCAGCGTACGATCATCCGGATGGTCGAGTTCCACTGGAAGAGCTTCGACGCTCCCGACCAGGTGCTCAGGCTCCCCAAACTGACGGTCGAGCTGGTGGAGGTCGGCGAGCTGACGGTCGGCCACCTCGTCACGCAGCCGGGCTGGCGCTGGTCGGAGCACGTCCGTCCGACAGTCGGCGGCGAGTGGTGCCAGGCCCGCCATGTGGGCGTGGTCCTGTCCGGCCGGGTTGCCGTGCAGCTCCAGGACGGACGCGTTCGCGAGTTCGGGCCCAACGACGTCTTCGACATCCCGCCCGGCCACGACGGCTGGACAGTCGGCGACGAGCCCTGCATCCAGATCGAGTGGGCCGGCATGCTCACCTTCGCCGGGCTGAACACCGGGCTCCAGGGCCGTGCCCTCGTGACACTCCTCTTCACCGATCTCGTCGACTCGACCACGACCGCCGCCCAACTGGGGGACACGGCCTGGCGCGAGCTCCTGGTCAACCACTTCGAGGCGATCAGGCGAGAGCTGGACCGGTTCGGCGGGCGCGAGGTGGCCACGACCGGCGACGGGATGTTCGCGACCTTCGACGGGCCGGCGCGCGCACTCCACTGCGCCCGCGCGATCCAACGCGGCGCTCGGGATCAGGGTCTCAGCATCCGCGCCGGCGTCCACGTCGGCGAGGTGGAGCTCGTCGGCCGCAACGTGCGCGGCGTCGCGGTGCACGAGGCCTCCCGGATCATGGGCCAGGCGGCCGCGGACGAGATCCTCGTCTCGGAGACGACCCGCCTGCTCGCCGTCCCCGCCGGACTGCCGTTCGAGGATCGCGGGGTGCACGAGCTCAAGGGTCTCGAGGGAGAGTGGCGATTGCACGCGGTCGCCGCGGAGCCGGTCTAGCCGACTCTTACCTCCTAGGAGTGGACAAACCCGATTTTGCAACTACGATTCTTCGCTGACGAACAGGCCAGGGCCGCGCACTCGCGCGTCTGCTCGCGCAGCCCGACGTTCCTCTCCCCTCTATGCCGCCCCGTTTCCGCAGCCGTCTGCTTGCGTTCGCACTTGCCGCGATCGCGTTCGCATGTGTCGCTCCGACGGCGTCAGCAAGGTTCGACGGCCCGCCCAGGCGCGAACGACCGAAGCCCACGCTGGGGCAGCGCGCCGCCAAGGCTGCGCTTCGTGCCGTCGGCGTGCCGTACCGCTGGGGCGGCTCGTCTCCGGCCGGCGGCTTCGACTGCTCGGGGCTCGTGTACTGGGCCTACGGCCGGTTGGGCATCTCGGTACCGCACAGCTCGTACGCCCTCTACGGGCTGGGGAGGAACGTGGCGCGGTCGCGGCTGAAGCCCGGCGACGTCCTCTTTTTCTCCGGCCTCGGCCATGTCGGCCTCTACATCGGGCGCGGCCGTATGGTGCACGCGCCGCAGTCGGGGAGGACGGTCGAGATCGTCCCGCTCGGCCGTTCGCACTACGGCAGTCGCCTCGTCGGCGCCCGCCGCCTGGGCAGCTAAGTAAGCTGCCGCCCCGGTGGCTGACGTTCTGCTCTTCCATCACGCTCAGGGGCTGACGCCCGGGGTCCTCTCGTTCGCCGACGAGCTGCGCGCCGCCGGTCATGTCGTCCACGCCCCAGACCTCTACGACGGCAAGACCTTTCCGAACCTCACCGAGGGCGTCAGCTACGCGAAGGAAGTCGGCTTCGGCACGATCGGGGAGCGCGGACGACTCGCCGCCGAAGGCTTGCCGAACGAAATCGTCTACGCCGGGTTCTCCCTCGGCGCCATGCCCGCGCAGGAGTTGGCCCAGACAAGGCCCGGCGCAAAAGGGGCCGTGCTGTTTCAGAGCTGCTTCCCGCCCGAGGAGTTCGGGGGGCCGTGGCCGGAGGGCGTCCCGGTGCAGATCCACATCATGGAGGAGGACGAGTGGGCTCTCGAGGGAGACCTCGACGCGGCGCGCGAGCTCGACGCGACGGTCGAGAGCGCGCAGCTTTTCCTCTACCCCGGCGACCGGCACCTCTTCACCGATGAGAGCCTCCCCGAGTACGACGAAGCCGCGACGACGCTGGTCAAGCAGCGCGTGACGAGCTTTCTGGGCGACGTCGGCTAGGAAAACTCGACGACCATGCCCTCACGGGCGAGCGTCGACCGGCCCCCGTCCTGGCGGATGAGGTCCTGCGCGCGTTCCTCGAGCCCCGACAGAACGTCGTCGGAGTGGTGCGGCTCGTGGTGGAAGAGCACGAGCTGTTTAACCCGGAGCGCCTGGGCGTACGCGATCGTGTCGGAGACGCTCGAGTGGCCCCAGCCGATCCTCTGCTCGTACTCGTCCTCGAAGTACTGCGCGTCGTGGAGGAGCACGTCGACGCCCTCTGCGATCGCGGCTCCGGAGATCCAGTCCGACGACCGCTCCTCGATGCCCGTGAGCGCCGGCTCGTGGTCGGGCAGGTATGCGACGCTCGATCCGTCGGCCTCGATCCGGTAGCCAAGTGTCGGGCCGGGATGGACGACGAGGGCCGCCGTCACGAGCGCGCCCTCAACCTTCCACGGCTGCCGCGGCGCGTCGTGGAACGCCACCTGCGCGGGCACGACGCCGAGATCGATCGGGAAGAGCGGCGGCGAGAACGTCCGCGCGATCGAGTCCTCGAGGCTGAGCACGGTCGACGGCGGCCCCCAGACGTCGAGCACGACGTTTTTGTCCCACATCGGCCCGAAGAAACGCAGCCCCTCGACGTGATCCAGATGCAGATGCGTCAGCAAGAGGTGGATGCGTCGTACTCCTCGCTCGACGAGGTCGTCGCCGAGATCTCTGATCCCGGTGCCGGCGTCCAGCACGAGCACCGTGCCGTCGTCGAGCGAGAGCTCGACGCACGATGTGTTGCCGCCGCAGACCACCGTGGTCGGGCCCGGCGAGGGCACGGAACCGCGGCAGCCCCAGATCTTTAGCTGCATACGGCCTCCACGTTACTCGCGCCAGAAGATCGTCATGACCCCGACGAACTCGTCGGCGTGCGCGAAGAGCGGGACCCCGGTGACCGAGATCTCCCGGTCGAAGCCGTCGGCGCTCGTGATCACGAACTTCTCGTGGACTGCGCGGCGCTCGTCGAGCGCGCGCCGGGCCGGCCTCCGCCCGGGCGGCAGGGCCTCGGAGTCCCGTGTTCGAGGCTTGAAGCTGGCCGTGAACTCGTCGATCGGCAGCTCGCCGACGCCGGCGAAGGGCCGGCCGAAGAGCGCCTCCGCCGCGTCGTTGTAGAAGACGAGCCGCCCCGCCTCGTTCACGATCAGGGTCGGTGTCGCAAGGTTGGACGCGAACTCCCGCGCCAGGATGAGAACCAGGTGCTTGGGTCGCCGTTGTTCCAGGGCTCAAGCGTACGCCGCACTGCCGTAGGGTGGAAAGCCCACCGTAGGAGGAACCGTGATCGCTCGAATTGCCACCTTCGAGAGCACAGATCCCGCTGCCGACGAGGAGCTCATGGGGCAGGCGATGGAGATCGTCAAGCCGCTCATCCAGGGCCTGAAAGGCATCCAAGGGCACATGGAGCTCGCCGACTCCAGCTCCGGCAAGTCGCTCTCGATCAGCTTCTTCGACACCGAGGAGAACGCACTCGCGGCCGAGCCGGTCTTCGACGAGGACATGCCGCGCGCCCTGGGCGACCTGATGCAGCAGTTCTCGGGCCGCCGGACCGGCGTCGACCGCTATGACGTCCTCGTGGACGAGCGGGTCTCCTAGACGGGGTCTTCGAAGCGCACGTCCCGCGCGTTCGCGTCGCCCGCCGCGAAGTCGATCATCCGCTGCGCCTCAGACTCGACGTCATCGCGGTCCTGATTGGAGAGCCGCCCGAACGGCCTGATGCCCAGGATCGCCGCCGCATTGCCTTCCCGTTCGAGCCACCAGGTCGCACGGAGCACGCCGTTTACGAGCACGGTGCTCACGAAACGGCGAAACGCGCGCATCGCTGCCCAGGGAAAGCCGGCCGGGACGATTCGTGTCCGGTCCGCATGACCGAGGAGGACGTTGTCGTACTCGCCGAGGAGGCGAACCGGGGCCGGGACGTCAGGGTCGGGCCGTGGTGCATCGGGAAGGTCGAAAAGCTCTCTCCCGCTCTCGTCTTGGAAGACGACGAGGCGCTCGCGGAGCCGCTCGACAACTTCCTTCAGCCGCGTCAGGCCGGACCAGTTCTGGATGTCGGCGACCGACGCCGGCCCGAAGGCTCGGAGGTAGCGCAGGACGAAGTCGTCGATTGAGGGCTCGGGCTCGAGCTCGCTCCCCGTCCACGATTGGATCGTTGCGAGCTTCGCCTGACCGCGCTTCCCCCAAACCCCGCGGGGAGTGACC
Source organism: Gaiellaceae bacterium (assembly GCA_035265935.1). Lineage (GTDB taxonomy): Bacteria > Actinomycetota > Thermoleophilia > Gaiellales > Gaiellaceae > JACDAN01. The sequence goes on along the minus strand of DATFOC010000037.1, from coordinate 42,471 downwards.
TGGACGAGCGGCAGGTGCGTGCGAGCCGCGTTGCCGATCGCCTCGGCATCATCGCCGAACCCCTGCGCGACAAGACGTCGACCGAGCTCCCGCGCGCCGAGCGGCTCCTCGACGAGCAGCTCCCGCGCCGTTTCCACCAGCGCCTCGATGTCGGCGCCGGCCATCCGGCGGCCGTAATGACCGCCCCTGTGCTGCCGCTCGGCCACGACCTGCGTCAACGGCTTGAACGCGAGCGCGTCCCCGACGGTGACGAGGTGGATCGTCCCGCGCATGAGCCAGAGCCGGACGGCCTCCCGCTCCTCGAGCAGCCGCCCGAGCTCATCGGGGTTGAAGCCCTGGAGCCGGGACCAGAGCCCGATGTACGGCGGCATGATCTCTTGCGCCTGGATCCCGACGAGGTGCTCGACCATGTCCTTCACCGGCATGTCGGCGCGGCGGAGCAGGTGCTGCCGCTCCAGCAGCGCGCGGTTCAACTCGCGGCGACTGAGGACCTCGGCGCTCAGTCGACGAGCTTGCGTGTCATCGCGAGGATCGCGATGCGCCACATCAGGATTCCGAAGCCAAGGAGGAAACCGAGGTGGGCGACGTCGACCCAGCCGGCCCAGCCGTAGAGCACGGCGTCGCGCAGGAGCTGGACGAGGTGGTAGAGCGGGTTCAGCTGTGCAAGCGCCTGGAGCCAGTCGGGGAATCCGTCCAGCGGGAAGAACGACCCCGCGAGCAGGAAGAGCGGCGTCAGCACGGCACTGACCACGTAGTTGAAGTTCTCGAACGACTTGGAGAAACCGGCGATCGAGATCCCGAAGTTCGCCCAGCCGAAGCCGGCGATCCAGGCGATGAACGGCACGGCCAGCATGCCCCAGGCCGGGTCGAGGCCGAAGAACATCGCCACGATCATGGGGACGCACCCATAGACGCCGGCGCGTGTCGCGATCCAGATCGCCTCCGCGCTGACCAGTTCCTCTGTATCGACGGGCGCGGCGAGGATCGCGTCATAAGTGCGCTGGAACTGGTACTTGACGAACGTCCCGAACATGCCCGGGAAGGCGCTCGAGAACAGCACTGCGGTGGCAACCGTCCCGGTGCCAACGAAGTCGACGTAGTCGACGCCGTTGATCGTGCTGACGAGCGAGCCGAAGCCAAACCCGAACGCGAGCAAGTAGATCGTCGGCTCGACCGTGGATGAGAACGTGCTCGACTTCCAGTACGAGGAGTAGTTGACGACCTCGCGGACGAGGACGCCGGTCAGGGCCGAGCGCTCGAGGCGGCCGATCCGGGGAGCCTTGGCGGCCACGGCCATTACGCGATCTCCTCGCCGGTGAGAAGCACGAACACGTCTTCGAGGTTGGCCGCACGGCGCACGCCGTCGAAGCCCCGGAAGCCATCGACGTCGAGGACGGAGACGCTGGTCCCGGTCCGGCGCGTCCGGAGCCCGGCGGATTCGGCCTCGGCCTCGACCTCGGCGAGCCGCGCCGGCGGGCCGTAGACCTCGACCACCTCGCGTCCGGCGTGCTCGAGCACCAGCTCGGACGGCGGGCCCGAGGCGACCGCGGTGCCGTGGGACATGATCATCACGGTGTCGGCGAGCCGCTGCGCCTCCTCGATGTAGTGCGTGGACATCAGGATCGTCGTGCCGTCGGAGCGGAGCAGGTCGATCAGCGCCCACAGCTCCTGGCGAACCTGTGGGTCGAGCCCGACTGTCGGCTCGTCGAGCAGAACGAGCCGCGGCCGGTGGATGAGCGACCGCGCGATGAGCAACCGCCGGCGCATGCCGCCTGAGAGCTTGTCGACGCGGTCGCCACGCCGCTCGACGAGCTTCGCCATCACGAGGGCGCGTTCGATCGCCTCCTTCCGATCGCAGCGGTCGATCCGGTACAGGTGCGAGAAGACGAGCAGGTTCTGTTCGACCGTCAGCGTCGTGTCCAGGTTGTCGAGCTGCGGCGCCACGCCCAGCTGCGCACGGGCCTGCTTCGACTCCCCCGGGAGCTTGAACCCAAGCACCTCGATCTCGCCCTCGTCGGCGATCGACTGCGCGGTGAGCAGGCGCATTGTCGTCGACTTCCCTGCCCCGTTCGGCCCGAGCAGCCCGACGCAGGTTCCCATCGGCACGTCCAGGTCGAGGCCGTCGACGGCGGTGATCGGGCCGTAGCGCTTGACGGCTCCGCGGAGGCGGATTGCGAGGTCCGGCGGCATCGCCCCAGGATGCCAATTTTCCGTCGGGCCGCCGAGCTACCGACGCGGGTAGGGCGTCTCGCCCCTGCTCAGCATCTCGACGAACGTCTCGATGCGGCGGGTGCGGGTCTCCGGCCGCTTGGCGTCGTGGACGCGGTACAGGATCGCGTACCGATTTTGGCTGTCGAGCTCCTCGAAGAGCGCTTTCGCCTTCGGGCTCGCCTCCAGCGCCGCGAGGAGCTCAGGCGTCGGCTGGATTCTGCTGGGACTGTCGTACGCCGCCGCCCAGCGGCCGTCGGCCTTCGCCCGCTCGACCTCGGCGAGCCCCGGCGGCCGCATTTTTCCCCGCTCGATGAGCGCCGTGGCGCTGTCGCGGTTGATCTTCGACCACCTGCTCCGCCGCCGCCTCGGCGTGAAGCGCTGGAGGAAGTAGTCCTCGTCGAACGCCTTCCGCTGGCCGTCGATCCAGCCGTAGCAGAGCGCGATCTCGAGAGCCTCCGGGACGGTGACCGTCCGCTTGCCGGACGCCTTCTTGGCGACCTTGAGCCAGACCCCCTCCTCGTTTCCGTGGTTTCGGTCCAGCCATCGCTCCCAGGCAGCCTGGCTCGCGAAGGACTTGACGGGCGGGTTAGCGGCCATCCGATGATTTTTCCGGCAAGGCCCGTCATATTCGATGATGAGCCTGAACGTGGCGGAAACCGGAGTCCTCACTGCTGCGCGGGCCGGCGACGAGGCAGCGTTCTCGACGCTCGTCGACCGCTACCGCCGCGAGCTGCAGGTGCACTGCTACCGGATGCTCGGCTCGCTGGAAGATGCGGAGGACGCCGTTCAGGAGACCTTCCTCCGCGCCTGGCGGAGGCGGGAGACCTTCCGCGGCGACTCCTCATTCCGCGCCTGGCTCTACGGCATCGCGACGAACGCCTGCCTGGACGCGCTCGTCCGCCGGCCGCGGGTTGCGCCCCCGCAGGACGGACGGCCGCTCGCGGAGGTTCCATGGCTCCAGCCCTATCCCGACCGGTTGCTCGAAGAGGTCGCCTCGGACAACGAGGAGCCCGACGCCGAGGTCGTCGCCAAGGAGACGATCGAGCTCGCCTTTATCGCGACGATCCAGCTGCTCCCTCCGAAACAGCGGGCCGTGCTTATCTCGAGAGACGTGCTCGGCTGGTCGGCGGCGGAGTCGGCGGCGCTGCTCGACACGAGCGTTGCCGGCGTGAACAGCGCGCTCCAGCGGGCCCGTGCGACGCTGAAGCAGCACCTCCCGCGCAGGCGGCTCGAATGGAACGCCAACTCAGAGCCGAGCGAGCAGGAGCGGAAGCTCCTCGAGCGCTACATGGAGGCGACCGAACGAGGCGACGCGAAGGCGATCGTGCGCCTGCTCCGCGCGGACGCTTTCTGCGCGATGCCGCCGGACCCGTCGTGGTGGGTCGGCAGCTGGGAGATCGTCAACGCCTGGGTGCAGGGCGGCTTCGGCGACGACGATTGGGGCACGCTGCGCCGTGTCGCAACGAGCACCAACCAACAGCCGGCGGTGGCCGCCTATGTCAAGCGCGCGGGCGACACGGAGTACAGGCCGCTCGCTCTCGACGTGCTCCGCATCGAGGACGGTGTGGTCGGAGAAATCACCGTGTTCTCGCTCGACGAGAAGCTTCTCGAGGCACTCGGGCTTCCCCCGACGCTCTGATGGACGTCCCGCCCGGTTTCGAGTGCCGGGCGGTCTCGGTCGAGCCCGGCGGCGACCGCATCTATCACGACCCCGAGTGGCGCGATGCTCTCGTCCTCGTCGCGCGGGGCGAGATCGAGCTCGAGTGGCGGGACGGCCGGCGCTGCCGCCTTGCGAGCGGCGAGACCTTCTGGCTCGCCGGGCTGCCACTGCGCCGGATCCACAACGACGGCGAGGAGACGGCCCAGCTCGTGGCCATCTCGCGATCTGGTAATACTTAAGCGAATGCTTAACCAATCGATTGCGGCCGCCGACCCCGTCTTCCATGCGCTGGCCGACCCGACCAGGCGCTCGATCGTCGAACGCCTGAGCCGCAGAGCCGCGACTGTCAGCGAGCTCGCCAAACCGCTGGCGATCTCGCTGCCGGCCGTGCTCCAGCATCTCGGCGTGCTCGAGAGGAGCGGCCTCGTCCGGACGGAGAAGGTCGGCCGGGTGCGCACGTGCCACATCGAGCCGGCGGCGCTGAACACGGCGGAGCAGTGGATCGCCGCCCGACGCGCCGACTGGGAGCAGCGACTCGACCGGCTCGGGGATTACCTCGAGCAACAAGCCGTTCAACAAGAGAGGACGACATGAGCGAACGAAACGTCACACACGCGACCTTCGCCGTCGAGCGGAGCTACGCCGTGCCGCCGGCGCGCGTCTTCGAGGCCTGGGCCGACCCGGTCGCCAAGTCCCGCTGGTTCGGCGGTGACGACTGGCAGCACGAGCTGGACTTCCGAGTCGGCGGCCGCGAGGTCAGCACCGGGACCCTGGACGGCACGGTCTTCACGTTCGAAGGCCGCTACCAGGACATCGTTCCCGACGAGCGGATCGTCTACGCGTACGACATGCACATGGGCGAGGCCCGGATCTCGGTCTCGCTGGCGACGGTCGAGCTCACGCCCGACGGCGAAGGCACGAAGCTGGTGTTCACCGAACAAGGCGCATTCCTGGACGGCCTCGACGACCCGTCGCAGCGCGAGAACGGCACCGGAGTCCTCCTCGACGCGCTCGGCAAGGAGCTCGAGCGATGAATTTCCGAGGCCCCGCAGGTCGTAGACACAGGAGATGAACGACCGTTGAACCTCGAGGGACGCAACCGCTGGCTGGCACTCGTGGTGCTGTGCCTGGGCGACCTGATGATCGTCCTCGACGTGACGATCGTCGGAGTGGCGCTGCCGTCGATCCGCGAGGACCTCGGCTTCTCCGAGACCTCGCTCGCCTGGGTCGTGAACGCCTACCTGCTGACCTTCGGGGGCTTCCTCCTGCTCGGCGGCCGGCTCGGCGACCTTTTCGGCCACCAGCGCCTGTTCCTGATCGGGATTGCGCTCTTCACCGTCGCCTCGCTGGGCTGCGGCCTCGCGACCTCGCAGGAGGCCCTCGTCGTCGCTCGGGCCGTTCAGGGCCTCGGCGGCGCGGTGGTTTCGGCCGTCGCGCTGTCGCTGATCGTGATGCTGTTCACGGAGCCGGGCGAGCGCGCCAAGGCGATGGGAGTCTTCGGCTTTGTCGCCTCGGGGGGCGGCAGCATCGGCGTGCTCTTGGGCGGAATCCTCACCGACGTCCTGGACTGGCACTGGATCTTCCTCGTCAACCTCCCCATCGGGATCGCCGTCTTCGCGCTCACGCTCGTGCTGATTCCCGCGGTGCGTGGCGAGGCTGCCGGCGGGCGGCTTGACGTCGCCGGCGCGGTGACCGTGACGTTGTCGCTGATGCTTGCCGTCTACGCGATCGTGAACGGAAACGAGCAGGGCTGGACATCGGCACGGACGCTCGGCGTGCTCGGCGCGGCCGCCGTCCTCCTCGCCGTCTTCCTCATGATCGAGGCCCGAGCTTCCGCGCCGCTCGTTCCGCTCGGCCTCTTCCGGCTACGCAACCTCGCGATCTCGAATGTGGTTGGGGTGCTCTGGGCCGCGGCGATGTTCGCGTGGTTCTTCCTCTCGGCTCTCTACCTCCAGCTCGTGCTCGGCTACAGCCCACTCGAGGTTGGGCTCGCGTTCCTGCCAGGGAACCTGATCATGGGGCTCCTGTCGCTGGGGCTCTCCGCGAAGCTCGTCATGCGCTTCGGGATCAGGCCGCCACTGGCGGTCGGGCTTGGGCTCGCCTCATTCGGTCTCCTGCTCTTCGCTCGTGCGCCGGTGGACGGGAGCTTCGTCGTGGACGTGCTCCCGCCCATGATCCTGCTCGGGCTCGGCGCCGGAATGGCGTTCAACCCGGTGCTCCTCGCCGCCATGAGCGACGTCGAGCCGAGCGATGCAGGGCTCGCCTCGGGGGTCGTCAACACCGCCTTCATGATGGGCGGCGCGCTCGGCCTCGCCGTTCTCGCCAGCCTGGCCGCGTCCCGGACCGAGACGCTCGCCGCGGCCGGCGACGGCCCGCTCGAGGCGCTCACGGGGGGATACCACGCAGCATTCCTCGTCGGGGCGGTCTTCGCGCTCGCGGCGGCCGTCATCGGAGGAGCGCTGCTCCGTGCGGGCGTCCCGGGAGCGGAGGGCGAGGAACCGATCGAGGCCTCGCCGGCGCTGGAGGCCGACTAGCTAGTTCGGCTTGCCGGACATCGCCCAGGCGGCGACGACGTAGGCAGCGAGGAGGATGAGGGAGAGGATCATCGTGGCCCGCAGCAGGCCCGAGCCCTTGTCCGCGCGCAGCCGGTACACGCCGATGCCGCCGACGATCAGGGACACGAGCAGGATCAGGCCACCGAGGTCTGCGGCGAAGTAGCCGATTCCGAGCCAGGCCGGCTCCTCGAAATCGTCGGGAAGGTCGTCCCAGCCCTGCTCGGAGTAGATCCATTGGGCCCCCACCCGCATGATGATCCAGCCGGGAAACGACACTGCCAGCAGAGTCCAGTAGCCGACCCGGAGCGAGCGGGCATCGCCGCGCGCCAGCGCGAGGATCGTCGCGGCGGTGAGGAGCCCGCCCACGAGGATGGTCGCCCCGAGCACGTGGACGAAGAGCGGGAAGTTCTGCTCTTCCGCGCGGACGGCTGCGAAGACCGCGCTCATGCGCCCGGCTTCCAGATCATGTCCGCGAGGATCAGGAGCAGGACGAGGCTCGCGAGGAATTGCAGCATGAGGCCCTGAGAGGTCCGGTTGAGGGCAAGCAGCTCGGTGTTCGGCCCCGTCTGGCCTGCTGCGTTCAGCTCCTGGGCCTTCTGCACGGGGACGAGGTAGGCCTTGCCCGTGCGTTGGCCAAGCCCGGCGGCGACGAACCAGAGGACGAGCGCGGCGACGATCCAGGGATCCCAGATGTCGTAGTCCCCGACCGAGAAGGCGAGGAAGATCCCGAGGACGATCGTGCCGCCCGCTCCGATACCAACCGCGGCGTTGCCCACCTTGGTGAACGGGGCGAAGCTGAGCGTCCGCCCGGGTGTGTCCGTCCGGCGGGCGGCGACGATCAGCACCCAGAAGAGCACGAGGCCGGCGACGTACGAGAACGCGCTGAGGACGTGGAGCGCGAGCATCCAGTCGTCGAAGCTCACGGGCGGATCCTACGCGGGTTTGATAGTCCACGAGCAATGCCTTTCGGTCGGATCGCCGGCTGCCTCGTACTCGCCTTCGCACTCGCCGCCGGCGCCGCGTCGGCAGTGCCGCCGTCTCGCTCGCTCGGGCTTCCGTGGGACGGCCGCCTCGCGGGCGGCGTCCGGCTCGAGGCGCAGGGCGAGCTCCACTTCACGTGGGACTCCGTCCGGAAGCGGTCTCCCAACCGCGAGTGGAGGCGCTATGGGAATGCACGGCTCATCAGAACGACGCTCGCCGTCTTCGCCGAGTACGCGGCGGCCCATCCGGGAGCGCCCCGCGTCGGCGTCGGCGACCTCTCGCGGCCGCACGGCGGCGATTTCAGCTCACGGTACGGCGGGATCGGCCACGCGTCACACCAGAACGGGCTCGACGCCGACGTCTACTACCCGCGAAGCGATCGACGCGAGCGCCCGCCGGCAGTTCCGCGTCAGATCGACCGGCCGCTCGCCCAGGACCTGGTGGACCGTTTCGTCGCGGCCGGCGCGGCGAAGATCTTCGTCGGGCCGAACACCGGCCTGCGCGGGCCGCCGGCCGTCGTCGAGGTGCTCCCGGCCCACCACGACAACCACCTCCACGTACGACTCCCGGGGGACGGCGTCTCGTCGGCGCCGATGGGCACAAGCACACGCGGGCTGCCGATCCGTGCGTTCACGCTCGGCTCGGGCCGGCCGCGGATCCTCGTCGTCGGCTGCATCCACGGGAACGAGTGCGCGGGAAGCGTCGTGGCCACGCGCCTGCTCCACGCCCGCCCGTCGAGGCGTGGCTCGATCACGGTCGTCCAGGATCTCAACCCCGACGGACACGCGGCGAAGCGGCGGGGAAATGCCCGCGGCGTCGACCTGAACCGCAACTTCCCCGGCACGTGGAGAAGCATCGCCACCGCAGGCCCGGCGCCGGCCTCCGAGGTGGAAACGAGGCTCGCGATGGAGCTCATCCGCCGCTTCCGCCCCGACGTGACGATCTGGTTCCACCAGCCGCAGGGGCTCGTCCGCGCCTGGGGCCCGAGCGTGCCGATCGCCAGGCGGTACGCGCGGCTCGCCGGGATGCGCTTCGCCCGGCTGCGGCGGCCTCCCGGCGCGGCGACCGCGTGGCAGGCCGGCGCCATGCCGGCCTCCCGTTCCTTCGTCGTCGAGCTCCCGCCCGGCGAGCTCGGAATCCGGGAAGCCGGCCGCTACGCCGGGGCGATCTTGCGACTCAGCCGAGCTGCGTGAGCCGCTCCTGGTACTCGTCGTATGAGAGCTCCCCGCGCGCAAAGCGCTCGGCCAGGATCTTCCGCGCGCCGTCGAGGGGGCTGTCTCCGCGCCGCCGCCATCGACGGCTCAGGAACCAGACAGCCGTGACGATGACCGCAATCCAGAGGATCGGCCAGATCACCCACCAGCCGTGGGCTGCTTCGGCAAACACCATGGTGCTCACCCCCTTTCCCCGGCGGGTGCCGGAACCCGTACGCGCTCGCCGTCCAGCCGTGGGAGCGTCCGGTCGAGCCAGTGCGGGATCCACCAGTTCGCGCGGCCGAGGAGCTGCATCACGGCCGGGACGAGCACCATCCGGACGATCGTGGCGTCCACGAGGATCGCCGTGGCCATCCCGAGGCCCATCAGCTTGAGGAACACCTCCGTGCTGAAGATGAAGGCGAGGAAGACGACAACCATGATCGCGGCCGCGGCCGTGATCACCCGAGCGGTCTTCGCGAGCCCGCTGGTCACCGCGGCGTGCGTCTCGCCGGTCTGGTGGTACTCCTCACGGATCCGCGAGAGCAGGAACACCTCGTAGTCCATCGAGAGACCGAAGAGGACCGCGAACATCATCACGGGGATGAATGGCGGAACGGGCGTGTCCGTGTCCACGCCGATGAGGCTCCCGAACCAGCCTCCCTCCGCGGCGAGGGCAACGACACCGTAGGCGGCGCCGACGGAGAGCAGGTTCATCACGCCGGCCTTGAGCGCGATCAGCGGCGCGCGGAAGACGAGCAGGAGCAGCACGAACGACAGCCCGACGACACCGGCGATGAAGAGCGGGATCCGACCCGAGACGTAGTCACTCTGATCGACGAAGGCCGCAGTCAGGCCGCCGACGTAGACACCTTGCGGTGCCAGGTCGCGCAGCCGAGCGACGAGATCGGCGGTCTCGGCGTCCTGCGGCGATGTCGCCGCCATCACGGAGAACACCGCCGCCTCGCCGTCCGGGCTCGTGCGAATTGGAGTGACGAAGGACACGCCCTCCTCGCCGCGCACACGGTCCGCGAGCGCCTCCAGCCCGGAAGTTTCTTCGGAGGCGACGAGGAGCGGGCCGGTCGACCCCGGGCCGAAGCCGCGGCTCACGAGCTCGTACGCCGCACGCGTCGACGACCCATCCGGATCGTTCCCCTCGTCGGGGAAGCCGTAGCGCAGTCCGAGCACCGGCAGCGTGAGCAGGATCAGCACGGTCGCGCCCGCGGCTGCCGCGATCCCGGCTCGGCGCTGGACAAGGCGGCTCCAGCGAGTGGCGAGGGTGCCGCCGCCGGTCCGCAGCGAGCGGCCGAGGCCGGGGATACGGAGGCGGTCGACCCGCCGGCCGGCGATAGCCAGCAGTGCCGGGAGCAGGGTGATCGAGGCTAGGACCACCACGAGCACCGCGAGGCTCGCGGAGATCGCGACCCCGTACAGGAACGAGACGCCCATGAACGACAGCCCGAGCAGCGAGATCATCACCGTCCCGCCCGCGACGATCACGCTGCGGCCGGCGGTCGTGACCGCCTCTACGAGTGCATTGCGCTCGTCGGCCCCGGCCAGCATCGCCGAGCGGAACCGGGTCAGGATCAGCAGCGAGTAGTCGATCCCGACGCCGATCCCGATCAGCCCTGCCACTGCAGGAGCGAAGTCCGGGGTGTCGACGAGGAGAGCGACGATTCCGATCAGGCTCGCAGAGATGCCGAGGCCGAAGATCGCCACGAGCAGCGGCAACCCGGCCGCAATGACCGAGCCGAAGGCGATCAGCAGGACGACCGCGGCTGCGAGCAGGCCCATCAGCTCGGGCGGCTGGCCCTCCTGGGCTTGCTGGATCAGGTTGCCTCCGACCTCGACGCGAAGCCCCTCGCTGGAGGTGTCATCGGCGAGGTCGATCAGCTGCGCGCCGGAGGAGGTTTCGAGGTCCATCGCACTGCGCTCGAGGCGGAGCTGGACGAGCCCGATCGCGCCGTCGCGTGAATAGCGCGGCTCCGAGGCGCCTGCGACGCCGTCGACGCGCACGGCCTCGGCCAGCAGCCGGTCGATCGGATCCTCCGCCTGACGGGCGCCGGCGGGCGCCTGCCAGACGACGTTGACGGTCTCGCCGGAGCTGCCGGCGAAGTGCTTCTCGAGCAGGTCGGCCGTGGCTTTGCTCTCACTTCCCGGTGTGCCGAACTCGCCGCCGTACTCTCCCGCGAGCTGCGGGACGACGACGAGTGTGGCTGCGAGGATCGCGATCCACGCGATGACGACGCGCCAGGGGCGCCGGTAGGTCAGATCTGCAAGACGTTCGAGACGGGGTGTGGCCTGTGAAGAAGACATGGCACCGACGCTAGAAGCGGCGACTCCTCCGCCACAACGCCCGGCGGGAGGACATTCGGCATACCCCTGGGGGAGGACTGAGACCCCCCGCAGGTGGTACAAAACCCCCGCTACGCTCGACATATGCGCAGGGAACGCGCGATCGACGTCGGGATCGCGCTCGGCGTCTTCGCGCTGACGGTTGCGACGCTCGCCGGCGGCGGCGTCTCGAGCGACGAGGACGCACGGAGCCTCGATGCGCTCGGTGTCCTGCTCGCAGCACTAGCCTCGCTGCCCCTGCTCGCGCGCCGGACCGCGCCGCTCGCTGCATTCGCAGCGGCAGCGACGGCGAGCGCTGCGATCAACGCGCTCGAATACGCACCCGGGCCGCCCATCGGTGCGACGGTCGCGCTCTTCTTCGTGGGCCTGTACGGCGATCGCTCCAGGGACAGCGGCCGGCTGACGGCGGTCGTCATCCCGTTCTTCTTCCTCCTGCACGTCGCCGCGGCCGGCTACGGCCGGGACCAGTTCCCCGTCGTCCCGGCCCTCTTCGGGGCGCTGGTCTGGGGCGGAGCCTGGGTCCTCGGGGACCGTGTCCGGTTGCGACGTGAACGCGTTACCAACCTCGAGGAGCGAGCTCGTCAGGCGGAACACGAGACCGCGCGCGAGCGACGCCTCGCGGCCGCCGAGGAACGAACGCGGATCGCGCGGGACCTCCACGACTCCGCGGGGCATGCGATCAACGTCATCCTCGTGCACGCCGGCGCCGCGCGGCTGCTCGCCGAGAAGGATCCGGCTCGTTCGCGAGCAGCGCTCGCGACGATCGAGACCCTCGCCCGCGAGACATTGGGCGAGATCGACCAACTGGTCGGCGCGTTGCGGGACGACGAGGACCGGACGCAGAGCCCGATCGGCCTCGCAGCGCTGGACGCACTCGTGAAGCGGCACCGCGATGCCGGTCTCGAGGTGGACGTCGAAGTGAGCGGCGACCGCCGAGCCCTGCCACCGGCCACCGACCAGGCCGCCTACCGCATCCTCCAGGAGTCCCTCACGAACGCGCTCCGGCACGGCGCCGGACGCGCCGACGTCACGTTGGCGTACGACGACGACGCGCTCGAGATTCACGTGGACAATCCCGCACGTCGCGACGGCCCCGCGGAAGCGGGACACGGAATCGTCGGGATGCGCGAGCGCGCGTCCCTCCTGGGCGGAAGCGTCGAGCACGAGTCGACGAACGGCCTCTTCCGCGTACGCGCGCGGCTGCCGTGCGGCGCCGGTGAGCCGCGATGACCGACGACCCCGTGCGCGTTCTGCTCGTCGACGACGACGACCTCATGCGCGCAGGCCTGCGATCGGTTCTCTCGAGCGACGACACCATCGAGGTTGCCGGCGAAGCCGGAGACGGCGGCGAAGCGCTGGGCCGCGTCCGGGAGACGCAGCCCCACGTCGTGCTGATGGACATCCGCATGCCCGGCGTGGACGGCATCTCCGCGACACGCGAGGTGCTGGCGGGCTCGCCCGACGTCAAGGTGGTCGTGCTCACAACCTTCGAGGACGACGACTACATCTTCGACGCGCTCAGCGCCGGAGCATCCGGTTTCCTTCTGAAGCGGACTAAGCCGGAAGATTTGATCTCCGCCATCCATGCGGTCGCCGACGGCGACTCGCTGCTCTCGCCGTCCGTGACACGACGCGTGATCGACCGCATGGCCACGCAGCCGGTCGCAGGGCTGTCAGGCGCCAGGCTCGAGAAGCTCACGCCGCGCGAGCGTGAGGTGCTCGAGCTGATCGGACGCGGGCTTTCGAACCGCGAGATCGCCGAGTCGTTCGTGATCGAGGAGTCGACGGTCAAGACCCACGTGAAGCGGATCCTGACGAAGCTCGAGCTGCGCGACCGCGTGCAGGCGGTGATCCTGGCCTACGAGACCGGTCTCATCCGACCCGGGGCCGGCTAGCGCTTACTGTCCGCGATGGTGAGAATTCCGGGCTCGGAACCGACCGCCGCAATGGTACGACGGGCTGCGTCATCGACGTGTACCCGCGGATGCTCCGGCAGCCTCCGCTCGTAGTACGTTCCTGGCCCGTAGAACCGCCCGTAGCGGACGACTACGCCGCCGCTTGCGAGCACGAGGCCTTCGTGATCCGCGATAGAGGCGCCGCCGTCCCCCGAGAGCTGCCACGCGACGCTTTGCGCGATGAACTGCGGAGCGCCCGCCGCGCGCGCCGCCGCGAGGAGGTTGCGCGTTCCCTCTCGCCGAACGCGCGCATTGAGGGCGGCCGTCTCGTCGATCCGAGCGGGATCGTCCGGCAGGTCGGTCAACTGGTGCATGACCACACTCGGCCGAAACGCCGTCACCGCTTCCAGGAGGCCCTCCGCCTCGAAGACGTCGCACACCACCGGCTCGGACCCGAGCTCCACGAGCAGGCCGGCCTTGCCCGGTGAGCGCATCATCCCCGCAACGGCGTGACCGGCGTCCACGAGGAGCGGGACGAGCCGCACTCCGATGACACCGGTCGCGCCCGCCAGGAAGATCCGCACGCAGCGAGCGTAGTCCGGCGGAACGTCGTCGGCCCACCCGCGAGCAGGTAGCGTGATTGAGTGGCTGCTGCCGCCGTCGCAGTCGAGACTCACGGCCTCGGCAAGAGCTACGGCAAGGTCGAGGCGCTCCGCGGGATCGACCTCAGGGTCGACGCGGGACGCGTCTTCGGGCTGCTCGGCCCCAACGGCGCCGGAAAGACGACCGCCGTGCGAATCCTGACCACGCTCCTCTTGCCGGACGAGGGCAGCGCCTCAGTTGCGGGCTTCGACGTGACGCGGGAACCGGCCAAGGTGCGCGAGAGCATCGGGCTCGCCGGCCAGTACGCGGCCGTCGACGAAAACCTGACCGGCTGGGAGAACCTCGAGATGGTCGGCCGTCTCTACCACCTCGGCCGGCGAGCCGCCAAGGCACGGGCCGACGAGCTCCTGGCCGATTTCGACCTGACGGAGGCCGGCGGCCGACTCGTCCGCACCTACTCGGGAGGGATGCGACGCCGCCTCGATCTCGCCGCTGCGCTCGTCGCCCGTCCGCCGGTCCTCTTCCTCGACGAGCCCACGACGGGGCTCGACATCCGTAGCCGCATCGGGCTCTGGGACGCGATGGAGGCACTCGTCGCCGGGGGGACGACCGTCTTGCTGACGACGCAGTACCTGGACGAGGCCGACCGCCTGGCAGAACGGCTCGCGGTCATCGATCAGGGACTGGTGATCGCGGAAGGCACGCCGGACGCGCTGAAGGCGCAAGTGGGCGGCGATCGCCTCGAGGTGCATCTCTGCGACGGCCATCGTGGCGAGGAGGCGATCCCCGTGCTCGCCCCGATCGCCAGCGAGTCGCCGTCGGCCGAGAACGGTGTGATCAGCGTTCCGCTCCGCGAGAGAAGCGGAGCGATCGCGGAAGCGGTGCGCCGGCTCGACGACGCAGGGCTGACCATCGACGACATCGCGGTGCGGCGACCGACGCTCGACGACGTGTTCCTCCGGCTGACGGGCAGAGCGGTCGAGCACGATGAGGAAGAGCCCGCGGAGGTCGAGCGGCGATGACAGCCTTCCAGTACGCGATCGGGGACACGCTGGTGCTCGCCAAGCGGAGCCTGAAGCGGATTCCGCGCCAGCCCGATCTCTTGGTCGGCTTCACGATCCAGCCGATCATGTTCGTGCTGCTGTTCGTCTATGTGTTCGGCGGCGCGATCGACACGGCGCCGCTCGACTACGTGGACTTCCTGATTCCGGGGATCATCGTCCAGTCGATGGTCTTCGGCGGCTTCGTTACGGCGCTCGGGCTCGCCGAAGATCTCAAGAAAGGCCTGATCGACCGGTTCCGCTCGCTGCCGATGTGGGGGCCGGCGGTGATCTCCGGACGCATCCTGGCCGACGTCGGCACGAACGTGATCCAGCTCGTGATCATGTTCACTGTCGGGATCCTGGCCGGCTTCCGCTTCGCCACGAGCTTCCCGGAGATCGTGGCCGGCATGGCGCTGCTGCTCCTGATCGGATACGCGTTCTCGTGGGTATTCGCCTTCATCGGGCTCTCGTCGTCCTCGCCCGAGGCTTCGAACGCCTACGGCTTCACGATCCTCTTCCCGCTCACGTTCATCTCGTCGGCGTTCGTTCCCCCGGAAACGATGCCGGACTGGCTGCAGCCGATCGCCGAGCACAACCCCTTCTCGACCATGGTGGACGCCGCCCGCGCCCTCTTCGTCGGCACACCTGCCGGCAACGACATCTGGCTCGCGGTGGCCTGGTCGTTCGCGATCATCGCCGTCTTCAGCGTGCTGTCGGTGTGGCGCTATCGCCGCGCGGTCGGACGCTAGCGAGGGCGACGATCCCCGCAAGCGCCGCGACCTGGGCGACCGTCGAGAGCAGCCCGATGGGGAGCGTCGCGAGAGCTGCGAGGACCGCCACCACGCGAGCGCGTCCGTAAGGGACACGCAGCGTTCGGAGCATCGCCGTGTCCGCGGCGACGAACATCGCGGCGCCGGCACCGAGCGCGAGAGCCGTCTCCCAGCCGAGGTCGCCGAGCGGGTCGGGAATCGCCTTCTTCAGCCCAGCGGCGACGAGGACGACGCCGAGCAGGAGAAAGAAGTGGGCGTAGCCGAGAAGGAGCGCCCGCTGCGGCCGCTCGGTCGGCGGAGTCACGAGCATCGCGTGCTCGAGCTCCTCCTCGTGCGAGAAGTACGTCCACCACAGGGCGGCGCTCAGCGCGAGACCGAGGATCGCGATCAGGCCCAGCTCGAGCCCGACCTCCGCCCCTCCCGCGCCTGCGCCGAGCACGACGATGGACTCGCCGAGCGCCACGATCACCACGAGCCCGTGACGCTCGACGAAATGGGACGCGGCGACCTGAAATCCCTCCATTCGCGCGACGTAGGGGACAAACCAGAGAAGAACGGCCGGCGCCACGACGAGCGCCCACATGAGCGCTCCGCCCGTCAGCCCGGCCGCGACGAGCATCAGCGCAGCGGCAAGGTTGTACGGGACGATCCCGCGGATCGCCTCCGCCTCGGACGCCGACGTCGCGCGGAGATAGAGCCAGCCGTGGAGCGAGACAACCGCCAGGTAGCCGAGGCCGAACGCGACGCCTCCCTCGTCGAACATCGTCGGAATCGCGAGCGCCATGAGGAGAAATCCGGCCATGCCGCCGAGGAGCAGCAGCCGGTGCCCGAGGACGTCGAGCGCGACGGTGTTCGTCAGCCAGACGTAGCCGTCGTAGATCCACCAGATGATCGAGAGCAGCAAGACGACCTTCGCGAGACCCGCCCAGGTCGGATCATCCGCGAGCAGGCCCGTGAGCTGCGTGAGCGTGAAGACGAAGACGAGGTCGAAGAAGAGCTCGAGCGTCGAGACCCGGACGGTGCGCTCGTCGGCCGCAGGCTCCATGCGTCCGACGTTATCCCGTGGGCGGCGGCTACCGTCCCGCCGTGATTCGCCTGCTCGGAGCACTCGCCGTCGCTGTCGCCCTCGGGCTGGGAGGCTCCTCGGCCGAGGCCCAACCGCCGTCGGCGCTCCGCGTCCTCTTCCTCGGCAACAGCCTGACGGCGACGAACGATCTTCCGGCAACGGTCGCGCGGATTGCGAGCCGTTCCGGGCGGCGGCTCGAGTACCGCATGGTCGCGCCGGGCGGGTACGCGCTCGAGGATCACTGGAACCACGACGAGTCGCGCGCCGCCCTCGCGGGCGGACGCTGGGACGTCGTGGTCATGCAGCAGGGCCCGTCCGCACTGCCCGAGAGCCAGGCGAACCTGCGCGAGTTTGCGCTGCGCTGGTCGGCGGAGGCGCGGGCTAGTGGCACGCGCCTGGCGCTGCTGACTGTGTGGCCCGACTCATACCGGCGGGGCGCGCTCACCGAGGTAATCGCTTCGTACCGCCGAGCCGCCACGAGGGCGCAGGCGGAGCTGCTCCCCGGCGGCGACGCTTGGCGGAGAGCCTGGCACTGCGAGCCGGGGACTCCGCTATACGGCCGCGACGGGTTCCACCCGAGCGAGCTCGGCACGTACACGGCTGCGCTGGTCGTGTACGGCCGGCTTTTCAGAGCGCCCCTGGTCGGTGGCAAGCCGCCGTCCGGCGTCGGGCCGCGGACCGCCCAGCTCGTCCAGTGGGCGGCCGCGACGTCGCTCGGCCGGCGCCTCCAGCGCGCCCGGCGCTGCGGCCGCGTCTAGGCAGTTCGGCGACGGAGCGTGGTTGCCCCGAGGACGAGCGCGAGAACGATGCAGCCTGCGACGACCAAGGCGTCGATCGCGAGCTCCCTGCCGAGATCGTCGGCCGCCGCGAGTGCCAACGCCTCGTAGGCGTACGTGAGCGGCAGCGCATTCGAGATCCACTCGAGGACGTCGGCCATCTTTTCCCGCGGCACGAGTAGCCCGGCGAGCAGGATCTGAGGCAGGACGAACGCCGGCATGAACTGCACGGCCTGGAACTCCGTCTGGGCAAACGCGCTGAGGAAGAGCCCGAGCGACATCCCGAGGAGGGCGTTTCCCGCGGCGAGCACCAAAATCAGCCAGACTGGGCCGGCGGTGTCGAGGCCGAGAAGCCCGAAGGCGACGATCGATGTCACGGTCGCCTGGACGAGCGCCAGGAGCGTGAAGGCGAGCCCGTAGCCCAGCAAGATGTCGAGCTTGGCGAGCGGCATCGACATCAGCCGCTCGAGCGTCCCCGACGTCCGTTCACGCAGCATCGCGATCGAGGTGACGAGGAACATCGAGACGAACGGAAAGATGCCGACGAGCGGCGCACCGATCCGGTCGAACGTCTCCTCCTGTCCGTAGAAGACGTACTTCATGATCGTCAAGAGGAGCGGCGGGACCAGAATGACGAGTGCGAGCGTCCTGTGGTCGTGGCGGAGCTGCCGGAGGACGCGGCCGGCGGTTGCGAGCGTGATCCGGGGGTTCATGACGCCTCCGCGAGGGCCAGGAAGGCCTCTTCGAGGTCTTCGGTGTGGGTCTCCTCCCGTAGCTCGGACGGTGAGCCGGTCGCGACGATGCGTCCGTTGCGAAGCAGGACGAGGTCGTCGCACCGCTCAGCCTCGTCCATGACATGGCTGGAGACGAGCAGTGTCGTGCCGCCGGCAGCGAGCTCGTGGAACATGTTCCAGAGATCGCGCCGGAGAACGGGGTCGAGACCGACCGTCGGCTCGTCGAGGACGAGCAGGTCGGGATGCCCGAGCAGCGCCGTCGCCAGCGAGACGCGCGACGTCTCGCCACCGGACAGCGTACGAACCATCTGGTTGGCATGGCCGCCGAGAGCGACAGCGTCGATCGCCTCTTTCACCCCGCCGCTCGGGGCGCCGAGGATCGCGGCGAAGTACTCGAGGTTCTGGCGGACCGTCAGGTCCGAGTAGACCGACGGCGCCTGTGTGACGTAGCCGATGCGGCGGCGCAGGGCCTCCGAGCCGGCCGGCTCGCCGAGGACGTTGACCTCTCCGCTCTCGACGATCTGGACGCCGACGATCGCGCGGATCAGCGTCGTCTTCCCGGAGCCGCTCGGGCCGAGCAAGCCGGTAACGATGCCACGCCGGACGTCGAGCGAGAGCTCGGGGAGGACGAGCCGTCCACCCCGGCGGACGTTGAGCCTGCGGATCCCGATTGCTGGGCTTGAATTCATCATGCGTTGAAATATACTACTGCACGCATGGCTGTCAAACGAGGACGACGCCGCGGCCCGACCCAGACTCCGGAGACGATCCGCGCGGCGGCCACCCGCCAGTTCGCGGAGCTCGGCTTCGACCGCGCGACCATCCGGTCGATTGCCGCAGAGGCGGGCGTCGATCCGGCGCTCGTCATCCACCACTTCGGCTCCAAGCAGCGACTGTTCATCGAGGCCGTTCAGCTGCCCTTTCCTCCCGAGGAGCTGATCGCGCAGCTCGCGAGAGGGCCGCGCTCGGAGGTGGGAGAGCGCGTGCTCCGCTTCATCCTCTCCGTGCTCGCCGACGAGGAGGCACGCGCTCGCTGGATCGGGCTGATCCGGTCGGCGGTGACCGAGCCCGAGGCGACAAGGGTCTTCCGCGAGATCCTGAGCACGCGCATCTTCCGCCCGCTGGCCGAGCAACTCGGGATGGACGAGGCGCCGCTACGCGCGAGCCTGGCGGGCTCTCAGATCGTCGGCGTCGTGATGGCGCGGCACATCGTGCTGATCGAGCCGCTCGCGTCGCTCGAAGAGGAACGTCTCGTCGACACGATCGCACCGACGATCCAGCGCTACCTGACGGCTCCGCTCTAAAACCCGAACTGAACCTCGGTGAAGTACCAGAGACTCGACGTGCTCCAGAGTGCCACGAGGATCGTGAACAGCGTCCCGCCCGCGAGCGGGACGAGCCAGCGAGGGTGGTCGCGGTCGTGGACGTACCAGAGCTTCACCGCCAGGACCCCGTAGACGAACGACCCGAGCAGCGAGTGCGCGAAGACACGAGCGTCGGTCGTCTGGAAGCCGAGGATGAAGATGCAGTGGAACGCCACTGGGATCGTGGCGAGGACCGCCAGGCGCCCGGACCAGCGGTGGATCCGGTTCACCTTCGGCGGTGCGACCGGGACGAACCGCTGCAGCTTCCCGAAGATGCGCGCGCCCGTCAGCACCTGGACGATCGCCAGGATCGCGGCGGCGGTCGCAAACCAGGCCTTGAACGCGATCGGCGTCGAGAACACCGAGGTGACGAGGTCCGTGTAGGTGGACTCGAGACTCCCGACCGGCACTGCCCGACCTTATTACGATCGCCGCATGTCGAGGCGTACTCGCCTGATCGTCGTCCCGGCGATCCTGCTCGCCGGCGTCACGGCGAGCGTCTACGCGCTCGCCGAGCTCCATCCGGCACAGGACGAGGCTGCTTCTGCTCCGTCCGCTGCACCCGTCGCGGGCGACGCTGCTCGTGGGGAAACGCTGTTCGCCGAGAACTGCGCCAGCTGCCACGGAGAGGGCGGCGCCGGCGGAGGCGTTGGCCCGACGCTGGCCGGAAGCGGAGTCGCCCGAGAGGATGCCCAGGCGACGATCGAAAACGGCAGCGGGATCATGCCGGCCGACCTCGTCTCGGGCCAGGACCTGAGCGACGTCCTCGCCTACCTCAAGACCATCACGCGATGAGGCGCATCTAGCGCGGCTGCAGGAGCTCGGCCGCCGCTTCGAGGTTCACGCGACCGCGTCCCCGGGTCGCGAGGTAGCTCACCCCGTCGGGTTGCCAGACGTGAAGGCCGATTTCGACGAGGACTGCGTCCTCGGCCCGGTCGAGGATCGTCCGGGCTACGTCCTGCTGCCACGGATGACGGTGCGCGTCCTGCACGACGACCACGAGCTGGTTCTCCTGGTGCGCGGCCGCAAACGCGGAGACATCCTCGTCCGCCCCGAGCCGCACGACCTCCGCGCCGAGCAGGTCGGCGAGCCCGTGGTCGGCGGGCCCCGCGGCGATCGACGGCTCGGGCAAGAGCTCGACCACGAGCGCGCGCCGCTTCAGGCCCACGTCTCCGTCTGTCAGCAGGGCGCGCCTGGCCGCCTGTAGGCCGACGATCGGCAGGACCCCGCCGTTGCCGGCCGGCTCGGCCATTCGCGAGAGACCCTCGACTCGACCCGCCGCCTCATGCAGCCGCTCCTCGGACAGCCGCCCGGAGCGGACGCCCTCCACGACCCTCGCGTGGACGCATTCGGGGCGAAGATCGTGGCCGAGGCACAGCAGGTCCGCGCCGGCCTCCAGAGCAAGGACGGCTCCTTCCTTCTCCCCGACCGAGCCGCTGACCGCTCGCATCTCGAGGGCGTCGGTGACGACGACGCCGTCGAAACCGAGCTCGCGCCGGAGGAGATCCGTGATCACCGCCCGGCTGAGGGTGCCCGGCGCCTCGTCGAGCCCGATCACGCGAATGTGGGCGGTCATCACCGCACGCACTCCCGCGCTGACGGCCGCGCGAAACGGCAGCAGCATCGCGGCCATCGTCTCGTCGTCGCGCTCGACGGTCGGGAGTCCGAGGTGCGAGTCCTCCTCTGTGTCGCCGTGACCCGGGAAGTGCTTCGCGCAGGCGGCGACTCCGGCACTCTGGAGCCCGCCCACGAACGCGGCGACGTGGCGGGCGACGAGCTCGGGATCGCTTCCGAACGAGCGGACGCCCACGATGGGGTTGTCCGGGTTCGTATTCACGTCCGCGACGGGAGCGAGCTCGACGTTCACACCCGCGGCAGCCAGCTCCGTGCCGATCGCGGTGGCCACGTGAGCCGTGAGCTCGACGTCGTCGACCGCGCCGAGAGCGTGGTTGCCCGGATAGCGGCTCCCGCTGGAGGCGTCCAGTCGAGTGACATCGCCGCCCTCCTCGTCGATCGCCACAAGGAGGTCAGGCCGCTCTTCGCGCAGCTCGGCAGTCAGCTTTGCGACCTGCTCGCGGCTCTCGACGTTCCACGCGAACAGGCAGACCCCGCCGAGCCCTCCGTCGAGCCAGGCACGCAGCCAGGACGGGACGGCGGCGCCCTCGAACCCGACGAGCAGGCAGCGTGCGGCAAGCCGCTCGAGCTCGTCGCTCACCCGCGCACGGCGCCC
The DNA here is from genome assembly GCA_035265935.1 of Gaiellaceae bacterium. Lineage (GTDB taxonomy): Bacteria > Actinomycetota > Thermoleophilia > Gaiellales > Gaiellaceae > JACDAN01. The sequence goes on along the minus strand of DATFOC010000037.1, from coordinate 21,035 downwards.
GCGGTGAGGCCGAAGGCGATCTTCCGGTGCACGAGGACGAAGAACACGACGACGGGCAGCGCGGTCAGCGTGGCGCCGGCCATCAGCGGGCCCCAGTCGGTTCCGCGGGAGGTCGTGAACGACGCGAGCCAGACTGTCAGCGTCTGCTTCTCCTGATCGTTGAGGAACACGTAGGCGATCAGGAACTCGTTCCACGCCTGGATGAAGGCGAAGATCGAAGTGGCGACCAGACCAGGAGCGACCAGCGGTAGCAGGATCCGCGTGAAGGCGCCCAAGCGCGTGCTCCCGTCGACCATCGCGGCCTCCTCCAGCTCGCGCGGCACACCCATAACGAAGCCCCGCAGCGTCCAAACGGTGAATGGCAGGACGAACGTCAGGTAGGTGACGATCACACCGCTGAGCTTGTTCAGCTGGTCGGCGCGGCTGAGCGAGATGTAGAGCGGGATGATCAGCGCGTTCAGCGGCACCATCTGGACGGCGATGATCAGGACGATGAACGCGCCTCGGCCGTAGAAGCTGAACTTCGCCAGCGCGAGCGCCGCCAGGAAAGCCAGCACGAGCGAGATCCCGACCACGCAGCAGACGATGATCACGCTGTTCTTGACGTTGTCCCAGAAGTACGGCCGGTCCATCGCATCCCGGTAGTTCGCGAGCGTGGCCGGTGACGGGAACCACTGCGGCGTGTCCCTGAGGATGTTCTGGCCCGTCTTGAACGAGGTCGAGATCATCCAGTAGACCGGGAAGACCATCACCGCGAAGACCAGGAGCCCGAGGGCGTTCCAGCCGACACGGCCCGCGATCCTGCGACGGCTGCGCCGGCGGGGCAGGATGGCGCTCACCGCGTCTCCCCGATCCGGATCATCTGGCGGATGTAGACGAAGGTGGCGGCGAACATGACCCCGACCATCACGACGGCGATGGCGGCGCCGAAGCCGTACTCACCGAGGCGGAACGCCTCCACGAACGAGTAGACGCTCATGAGCCAGTAGTCCTCCTCGGGCTCGCCGTCCCGGATCAGCCAGATCTGGTTGAAGACCTGGAAGTCCCAGATGATCGACAGGGTGATCAGGATCACGAAGAGCGGCTTCAGGAGTGGGAACGTGATGTCGCGGAACACGCGCCAACCGTTCGCGCCGTCGATCGACGCGGCTTCCACGAGCTCCTCCGGTACCTGCGAGAAGCCGGCGTAGAGCATGATCGTCACGAACGGGATCGCGCCCCAGACGATGAGCGCCGTGATGACGGCGAAGCCCGTCGTCGGGTCGGCGAACCAGTCCTTGTTCAGGAAGTCGCCGAGATGCAGCTCGGTCAGAGTCCAGTTCAGGACGCCGAACTCGAAGTCCACCATCCAGCGGAAGATGTTCACGGCGACGACGACCGGTGTTGCCCAGACGAGCACGAGGCCCGTCGTCAGCAGCAGCCGCATGAAGGAGCCGAGTCGGGTCAGCAGGAGTGCGATCAGCGTCCCGAGCACCATCGTCAGGCCGACGTTCACGAACGTGAAGACGAACGTCCGCAGCAGGACGGTCCAGAACTGCCGGTCGTGGAAGAGTCGCGTGTAGTTGTCGAAGCCGATCCACGGCCCTTCCTGGAGGATCAGCTCCGCCAGGCCGAACTGCTGGAGCGAGAGCCGGCCGAGGAGGTAGAGCGGATAGCCGAGAACGGCGCCAATCGCGAGCGCGGTCGGGGCGATCAGCGCGTACGGGGCGAGCGTCCGGGCGACTGCATGGCGCGTGACACGGCGCCGCCGCCGAGGAATCGCAGCCTCGGCGGCGGCGGCCGTGAGGGCCGGGAAGCCCGTTTCGCCTCCCGGCCCGGTGCTCACGTCCTCCGGTTGAGGATGTTGGTGATTTGGCTGCTCGCGCGGGTCGCAGCCGCCTCGACGCTCGAGCGTCCGGTGAAGATGGACTGGAGCATCGTCTGCAACGTGCGAGCGTTCTCAACCTGGACCCAGTTGGGTGCGGTCGGGACGAAGTAGCTGGACTTCGACGCGGCGGCGAACGGAGCCAGCTGTGGGTTCCGTGCGTGGATGGAGGTCAGGGTGGTTGTGTTCGGGATGACCTTTCCGACAGTTGCCAGCTGCCGCATCTGCGCGTTGTTGGTGAACGTCCGGATCCAGTCGTAGGCGAGCGACTTGTTCCGGCTCGTGATCGGCACGGCGAGGTCGGAACCGCCGAGGAAGGCCGGCATGAACTTGCCCTTGATGTGGCTCGGCATCGCGTAGGCGCCCATCTTGTTGGCGAGGGACGGGTTCCCGACCTTCTTGTCGAGCGCGTAGGGCCACTCCCAGCCGTTGCCGATGAACGAGCCGACACGGCCCTTCGAGAAGACGAGCGCCTGCTGCGGGTTGGCCTCGTCACCGGTCTTGTTCGCACGGGAGAGCGGGCCGACAGTCGCCTTCAGCGCCTTGAGGCCCTGGATCGCCTTCGGGGAGTTCAGAGTCCCCACCCAGCGGCCGCTGCGGAGCTCAGCGATCTTCCCGCCGTAGTCGTAGACGAAGGACAGGCTGGCCCAGACGTAGCGGCCCGGGAAGTACAGCGCCGAGTAGTTCCGCTGCTTCCCGTACTTCTTCATTAGCTTGTTGCCGGCTGCCCGGAACGCGGCGAGGCTCTTCGGTGCCGACTTGATGCCTGCCGCCTTGTACTGATCCTTCCGGTAGATGACGGCACGGGCACCGGCGTAGTACGGCACGCAGTAGAGCCGGCCCCTGTACGTGCAGGAGTCCGTGAGCGCGCCGAGCCAGGTGCGCGAGTTCGGGAAGCTGCCTCTCGCCGTCGTCAAGTCCTGAAGCAGGCGGGCGGCCATGTAGCGGGTCGTCTCGGTGTTCCCGAGCTCGATCACGTCCGGAGCCGTTCCGCCGGCGAGCGCCGCGTCGAACTTCGTGAGGTGGTCGCCCCACGTCTGGTACTGAACGTCCACCTCGACGTCGCTGTGGCGGGCCTTGAAGGCCTGGTTCGTCGCCGCGACGACCGAAGCCCAGTTCGATTCGGCGTCGTTCTGAAGCCAGATCACGATCTTGGTCGCGTTCTGGCGATCGGGGCTCGTCGAGCCGGCGGCGGCAGTGATGGCCGAAACGGTCAGTGCCGCAACGAGCGCGAGGGCTCCGATGTAGCGTCGTCTCATAGAGATACCCCCAGAGCGATGCGGCGGCCGAGAACCCGATTCGCCTGATCCGTGGCCGGACGGGTCATGATCGACGGGCCGCCAATTGGTTTATACCACTTGGCCACAGTCGGGAGACTGGCATAAACCACATCTGCTTGTCAAGACCCCGCGGCGGCGAGGCCCGCCGAGCTATGTCGGCCCTGCTGGGGTCGCGTCAGATCGCTTACGAGACGGTAGCGGTCGCCCCGGTAGATGGAGCGGACGTACTCGACGATCTCGCCCTCGTCTGAGCGCGTCGTGCGCTCGAAGAGGAACGCGGGCGAGTGCAGCGGGACGCCGAGTGCGGAGGATTCGTCCTCGTTCGTCACCGTCGGCTCGATCGCCTGGCTCCCGCCGACGACGACGATTCCGAACCGGTCCTCCAGCAGCTCGTAGAACGAGTGCTCCTCGAGATCGGCGGCGGTCAGCCCTGGGACGAGCGACTCACGGACGTGGAGGGTCTCCATCGCCATCGTCTCGCGGTCCGCATAGCGGAGCCGAGTCACGACGACGACCGGCTCGGACGGCGAGACATGCAGCAGCCGTCCGAGGCGCGCGCCGGCCGGAACAATCTCCAGGTCGACCGTTCGGCTCGAGGGCTGCATCCCGCGGCGCCGCATGTCCTCCGTGAAGGACGTCATGGTCAACTCCTGGGCGATCTTCGGCTCGCTGACGAATGTTCCAGCGCCACGGCGGCGCACGAGATACCCCTCCCGGACGAGGTCGTCGAGCGCGGCACGCACCGTGAGGCGGGAGAACCCGAGGTCGATGCTCAGCTGGCGCTCGGAGGGGATCGCCTCGCCGATCCCGAGGCGCTCGATCAGGTCGAGGACCCGCTCCCTGGCCTCGCCCTGCTTCGTCATGCGCCGGCCACGGCGACCGCTGCGTGCCGCGGCTCCAGCAGCAGGCTGGAACCAGTCTCCGAGTCGAAGAAGTGGAAGCGTGACGGATCGACTGCAAGGAGCACGCGCTCGCCCACGCGTGCGCGCGTGCGCGGATCGACGCGGGCGCTGAAGAGCGCGGTCGAGTCGGCGATCAGGGTGGCGTCCTCCCTGCCCTCGAGCGCTTCGGCCGTCACCTGAGGCGCGTCCACGCGGAAGAAGACGTGCGCGTCGGCGCCGAGCTCCTCGAGCACGGCCACCTCGACCTCGATCGTGGGCAGCTCCCGAGGCGCGAACGAGGCGTCTTCGAAGCTCTCCGGCCTGATACCGAGGACGACGTTGCGGCTCGTGCCTGCCGGCCTACGCCGCTCGGCGTCCAGTGGCACGCGGTACTGACCGAAGACGAGCTCCCGGCCGTCGATCCGCGCCTCGACGAGGTTCATGGCCGGCGAGCCGATGAACGCGGCGACGAAGAGATCCTTGGGCTCTTCGTAGAGCTTCTGCGGCCTGTCGGTCTGGAGGATCCGGCCCTCGCGCATCACGGCCACCCGCTGGCCGAGGGTCATCGCCTCGGTCTGGTCGTGCGTGACATAGACGGTCGTGACGCCGAGGCGCCGATGGAGCTCCGCGAGCGAGGCGCGAACCCCCACTCTGAGCTTCGCGTCGAGATTGGAGAGCGGCTCGTCCATCAGGAAGGCGCTCGGCTCGCGCACGATCGCGCGGCCCATGGCGACCCGCTGGCGCTGGCCGCCGGAGAGCTGGGCCGGACGTCGGTCGAGGAGCTCCTCCAGCCCCAGCATCGATGCCACTTCCTCCACTCGGCGGCGGGCTTCTGCGCGGGGAACCCGGCGCACCTTGAGCCCGTAGCCGAGGTTCTTGCGCACGTTCATGTGCGGGTAGAGAGCGTAGTTCTGGAAGACCATTGCAACGTCGCGCCGGCGTGGCGGCGCATCGGTGACATCCTTGCCGCCGATCTCGATCCGGCCGTTCGTCACGTCCTCCAGGCCCGCGATCGTGCGCAAAAGAGTCGTCTTCGAGCAGCCGGAAGGGCCGACGAGGACAAGGAACTCGCCGTCGGCGACCTCGAGGTCCAGGCTGCGGATCGCGCAGAAGCCGCTGGGGAAGACCTTCGTGATGCCTTCGAGCCGGATGTCCGCCATCGCGTCGGCCGACAATACCACTCGCAACGGTGGACCTGAAAATGGTATTGACCACCCGGTGCCCGCGCGCGTACACTCAACCCAGGTGAAGGACGGCGCCGGACCCGAGTACGACCTGCGGACGACCGCCGAGCTAGTCGACCTGATCAACCGGCAGGACCTCGCCGTCCCCTCTGCGGTCCGTCTCGCAGCACCCTCCATCGAGCGCGCAATCGACGCGATCGTCGAGCGGCTGGCGCAGGGCGGGCGGCTCGTCTATGTCGGCGCAGGGTCCTCCGGTCGGCTCGCAGAGCTCGACGCGTTCGAGTGCGCTGCGACGTTCGGCGTCCAGGACGGCGAGATCGTGGCGCTCGTCGCAGCGGGACTCGACGCCGAGCCGCTCGAAGCGGCGGCGGCAGAGGACGACCACGAGGCGGGCGCGGCAGACGTCCTCTCACTGACGTTGTCGGAGGCCGACGTCGTCGTCGGAGTGAGCGCAAGCGGAGAGACGCGATACGTCTCGGGCGCGCTCTCGGCCGCCTCGCGGGCAGGCGCCCTGACCATCGCGCTGGTCTGCACCACCGGCTCGGAACACGCAGCCCTCGCCGATCAGGCAATCGAGGTTTCCGTGGGGCCCGAGCTCATCTCGGGCTCCACGAGGCTCAAGGCGGGAACGGCGCAGAAGCTCGTGCTGAACACGATCTCGACCGTCGCGATGATCCGGCTCGGACGGACATTCGGGAACCTCATGGTCGGCGTCGCACCCGCGAACGCGAAGCTCCGCGACCGCCTACGGCAGGTTGTCGCCGCCGCGACCGGCGCCCCGGACGAGCGCGTCGACGCGGCGTTGGAAGCGTCGGGCGGCGACGGGAAGGTCGCCGTCGTCTCACTCCTCGCCGGGGTCGACGCGGAGACGGCGGTGGCGCGGCTCCGCGATGCGAACGGCAACGTTCGCCGGGCTGCCCAGTGAGGCTCGGCGTCGAGGCAGCCCTCGTCGACGGGCGCCTCGTCCCGGGCGACCTCGAGATCGTGGACGGCCGCGTCGGCCGCCACGGACTGGCAAGTCGAAACGGGCGTGGAGTCGCGTCGCCGGGATTCGTCGACATCCAGGTCAACGGTTTCGGGGGAGTGGACTTCCTGGACGCGGACAGCAACGGCTATCAGCGAGCGGGAGAAGCGCTGCTCGAGACCGGAGTCACCGCCTACCTCCCAACCTTCATAACCGCGGCCGAAGAGCAGCTTCACACGGCGCTCCGCGAGGTTCCCGCACAGACGAACGGCGGGCCGCGCATCCTCGGTGTCCATGTCGAAGGCCCGTTTCTCGCCCCGAAGCGCCTCGGCACGCATCCTCCCCTGGCGCGCCGAGACCCCGACCCGGCCCTGCTCGAGCGGCTGCTCGACGTGGGTCGGATCCGGATGGTGACGATCGCGCCGGAGCTTCCGGGGGCCGACTCCCTCATCGGCCTCATGCTCCGACGCGGCGTCACCGTCTCGCTCGGACACACGGACGCGACCGCGGAGGAGGCAAACGCCGCCTTCGACGCCGGGGTGCGGACCGTCACGCACCTGTTCAACGCGATGCGCCCCTTCCGCCACCGTGACCCGGGCATCGTCGGAGCCGCTCTCGCGCGCCCGGACGTCGTCGTCCAGATCATCCTCGACCGGATCCACTTGGCCGCCGAGACGGCGAAGCTCGTCTGGAGCGCAGCGGCGGGCCGCGTGGCTCTGGTCACCGACGCCGTCGCGGGAGCAGGCCTGGACGACGGCTCGTACAGCCTCGGGGGGTTCGAGGTGAAGATCCGCGACGGGGTCGCGCGACGCCCAGACGGTGTTCTCGCCGGGAGCTCCCTGACCATGATCGAGGCCGTTCAGAACCTGCACGAGCTGGGCGTCCCGCTCGGCAGCGCGCTCGACGCCGCGTCGTCGGTACCCGCTCGAGTGATCGGCGAGCATGCCGGTGGCCTCGTCGCAGGCGCGCCCGCCGACGTGACGGTCGTCGACGACAACCTGGCCGTGGAGCGCGTGCTCGTCGGGGGACGAGAACGTGTCATTGCCTGAGCCCGAGCCCGAGGCCGATCCCGAGCCGGCGGGGCCGGAGAGCGGCGCGACGTTCCTCGCGGAGATCCGCGAGCAGCCCGCCGCGCTGCGCCGGCTCCTCGAGCGCGGCGAAGACTTTCATCGCGTGGCGGCGCTGATGCACGGGCGTGGCGCGCGGACCGTCCGGATCGTGGGGCACGGCTCGTCGGACAATGCCGCGTCTTTCGGCGTCTACGCCTTCGGCCTCGGCCCTCGCTGGACGGCCTTCCGCGACTCGATCTCGCTGACCGTCCACTACGGGAGCCGCCTCGACTTCAAGGGATCGACGGTGCTCGCGCTCTCGCAGTCCGGCCGTACGCCTGACGTCCTCGCGTACGTCGAACGCGCCCGCGCCGCAGGGGCCCTCACGGTTGCCCTCACCAACGAGCCAGGCTCGGAGCTCGCCTCGGCAGCCGAAGCCGTCATTCCGCTCGAGGCAGGGAGCGAGCAGGCCGTCGCGGCGACCAAGACCTACCTGAACCAGATCGCCGCGCTCCTGCTCCTTGCCGCGCACGTCGCCGGGACCGAGCGGCGCTATGCCGGCGGCATCCGGCTCGTTTCGGAAGAGCTCGAAGGGCTCATTCCCGACCTGGAGCGGCGGCTGGTCCCCCTGGCCGCGTCATTCGCGTTCACAGGACGGATGTTCGTGATCGGGCGTGGGGCCGAGTTCGCGACGGCCCGCGAGATCGCTCTCAAGTTGCTGGAGACGACGAGGATCGCCGCGGAGCCGCTGACCGCAACCGACCTGGCTCACGGCCCCGTGGCCGCGCTCGATCCGCTCTTCCCGGTCTGGGCGGTGGCCTCCGAGGACGAGACGCTCCCGGCCGTCCTCGAGGCCGCGGAGCGAATCAGGGCGACAGGGGCGGCGTTGATCGCGAGCGGCAGCGCCGCCGGTCGGTTCGCTGCCGAGTACTCACTGCCGATCCCCGACCTGGGCTCCCGTCTCCTCAGCCCCCTGCTCTCGGTCGTGCCCGGCCAGCTCTTCGCGTGGGCGCTCGCCCGCGCCAAGGGCCTCGATCCCGACCGGCCGCGAGGGCTCAGCAAGGTCACGCTCGCCCGCTGAGGGCCGTTTCCGAAACCCGAAGCCGGGAACAATTTTGGAAACGACCGAGGAGGCTTCGATGCCCGGCAAGAAGGCCAATGTCAAAAACGAGAAGCAGTACGAGGCGCTGAAGGACAAGGGTATGTCGAAGGAGCGCGCCGCGCGGATCGCCAATTCACCGGGCGCATCGAGCCGCGGCGGCAAGAAGTCCGGCTCGGGGTCGAGCTCCCGCTCGAACTCGAGTCAGGGCGGGACGACGGCCCAGAAGAAGGCCGCCGGCCGCAAGGGCGGCAAGGCGGCGGCGAAGAAGCGCTAGTCGGCCAAGTAACAAGTTGTTACTAGGTTCCCAGCGCCCTTCACTCAGGGCCGCTCCGGGGTTAGTAACAACTTGTTACGAGCGCCTGAGCAGCGGCCGAACGAGCCGCTCGACGTCTCGGCGGTACGGGTCGCCGTCGAAGGCACGCACCGGGTGCGGGTCGAGCTCGTGTTCCTCGAGCTCCCCGCCCCGGCGCACGTAGACCGCCGGATAGATCGCTCCGTCCGCGCGCATCTCGACGGCGACGGCCGCGGCGTCCGGCCCGCCGCCTCCGTCCACGAACTCCTCGAGGGGCAGGATGCCCTCGTCCCTGATCCCGTCGTCGGAGAAGGACAGCGCGCGTGCGAGGTAGCCCTTCTGGATCCAGACCTCCGGCCCCCGTGCCAGCTCGTCGACCAACAGCGGGACGACATCGTCGCGGGCCAGCGTCGGCCTTGGCTGCTCGAAGCCGAGCCGCCCGGCGATGTGCCTGGCGAGGACCCGCGCGTTGTAGCGGAAGCCGTTCACGGAGCTCGAGTTGGCGGCGACGCCTTCCTTCGCGAGGCCGCGCGAGGCGATCGTGATGTTCCCGGCGAAGAAGATCCCGGGCACCGACACGCTCTCCCAGAAGCGCGAGAGTGCCGGGACGCGGTCGTTCAGCACCGTGACGACTCCGAGCTCGCGGAGGTCGCCGAGCGGAGCCCTGAAGCCCGTCGCCAGGATCACGTCGTCACCCGTGAAGGAGAGCCGACCCTCCCACGTGGTCGCATCGGCGGTCACGCGGAGTCCGTCGGCGCCGCGCTCGATCCCGACGATCGACGCGTCGACGACGTAGGTGCCGGCGCTGCCCCGGACGTACTCCTCGTAGGGCTGGAGATAACGGGCGCGGAGCGGCGACTGCGAGAGGACCGAGATGTCCACCGGCCGCGGTGAGACGAGCGTCAGCTCGCGCGCCCAGGGCAGCAGTCCGTATGCGAGCTCGAAGCCCGAGTTGCGCTTTCCGATGATCACGACGCGCCTGTCGCGATACGAATCTGCCGAGCCGGTCTCGGCGTAGTGCGTCGCGTGCTCGGCGCCTTTGAGCTGCGGCGACCAGGGCTCTGTCATCCCGATCGCGAAGACGACGACCCGTGAGCGGTACTCCCCATCGGTCGTCTCGAGCACGAACCTGTCCTCCTCCCGCCTCGTCCCGGTCCATCGGCACCCGTAGCGCGCCTCGATGCCGACCCGCTGGACGAAGTCGACGATCGCCGCCTCCATCTCGCCTCGCGCAGGGACGTCGAAGCTCCGGTCCATGAAGCCCGCGATCAGGCCGCGGGCCTCCGGCTCGTCGGCGACCAGGCTGTTGTTGTCGTAGCACTCGTACTCGCGGGTCTGGCGATCGCAGGGGGCATCCGGCTTCGTCCAGCTGATCAGCCGCTCGAAGAGCGGAAATCTGCGGAACATCCCGCCGGGCGCATCGTCGGCGGAGAGCAGCGCGTGATTCGTCACCCCGGCGCGCGTCAGGGAGTAGCTCGTCTGGAGGCCGGCCGGCCCGGTGCCGACGACGACGGCATCGTAGTCCCCCGGCGGGAATGGGCTCAGGAGCCGCTCTTCCACTCTGTGGTGGTCCGGAGCCGCCGCGCCTCCGCCTGCAGCATCCGGTAGAGGATGCGGGGGTTCTCGAGCATGAACCGCTCGAACTCGGGTCCCGGGATCACGAGGCAGCGGAGCATCGTCAGCGCCACGATGTCGGCGACCGGCGGCTCGCTCGTCAGCAGGGAGATCTCGCCGAAGAACTCGCCAGGCCCGAACCGCGTCACCTCGATTTCCTCGATCCGCACGACCGCCTCGCCGTCGAGGATCACGAACAGCCCGGAGCCTTTGAGGTCCTTGCGCAGGACGCGCTCGCCCTCCGGGTAGACCTCCTCGTCGAATCGGTGGGCGATCGCCTCCAGCCGCGCAGGCGGCACGTCCGCGAAGAGGGAGAGGCGCGCGAGGACGTCCTGGACTTCAGCCACGCGCCGAGCTTAGTCCGGGCTCCGGCTTGGGCTCGCGGCCATCCGCCGGTTGCTTCTCCCTGCTTCGGCTCACCATGAGCGCGACGCCGACGACGATGGCAGCGCCGGCGACCAGGGTTCGGCCCGTGATCACCTCGTCGTTGAAGGCCCAGCCGAGCAGCACGGCGATCACCGGGTTCACGTACGCATAGGTCGAGACTGTCGACGCCGGGACCGTCTTCAGCAGCCAGACATAGGCGCTGAAGCCGATCAGGGAGCCGACGACGACCATGTACGCGGTCGCGAGCAGCGCGTCGGCGGAGAACGTCGCGTCGTTCCACTCCCCTCGTCCTGCGCTGACGACCGCGAGCAGCGCGCCGCCGGCGAGCATGCCCATCGCTGCACCCAGGAGCGTGTCCTTCGGGAGCGCCGAGCGCTGGGAGTAGATCGAGCCCACTGACCAGGCGAGCGCACCTATGACGATCGCGAGCGCGCCGATCGGCTCGGCACCCTCCTGGCCCGAGGGGTCGACGAGCAACGCGAGGCCGGCGAACCCGAGGACGAGGCCGGCGAGCGCCCGGCCGCCGAGCCGCTCGCCCATGAAGATCCGCGCCAGGATCGCGAACCACAGCGGGATCGTCCCGACGAGGAGCGCGGCGATTCCGGACGGGACGTCCTGCTGCGCCCAGGCCAGCAAGCCGTGGCCGACCAGGAAGAGCGCTCCACCGAACAAGAACGCCGCCCGCCACTGGCGCCAGCCGATCGGGTCGCGGTCCCGGTGCCGGACGATCACCCAGCCGAAGAGGAGCGCCCCGGCGACGAGGTGGCGCAGCGCCATGGAGAGGAACGGCGGGAGGTCGCGCACGACGACGGCGATGGCCAGGAACGTCGACCCCCAGACGACGTAGATCGTCCCCAGCGCGATCCAGACTTTGGCGCGCATCCCTCTCCTTTCTAACGACGGGTGCTACGTTCCCTTCCCGACCCGAGAGACCCGACGATGCTCGACCGGCAGACGATCGAAGAGCGGCAGCGCGACCGTGCAGCGGCGCTCGAGGACCTCAACCTCGCAAAGCGCGAGCTCGCCCAGGCTGCTGCGCGTCTCGCGGAGCGGGAGCAGCAGCTCGCGGACCGGGAGAAGCGCCTGGAACAGCGCATGCACCGGATTGCCCGCAAGCTGGAGGCAAGGCGCGAGCGGCAGCACCGGATCTCGGCCCTCCGCGCCAAGGTCTCCCGCACCGAGCTGCTGAAGGGGAGGCAGAAGCGCAAGGAGCCCGAGCTCGACCGAGGAGAGAAGCGCATCAGCCCCCGCGAAAGCGAGCTCGAGCGGCGGGCGCTCGAGCTCGAGGTGAGGGCCGTCGAGCTCGACCGGCGCACAGAGGCACTCGTGGCGCGTGAGCTGGAGCTCGACGCGCGCGACGGGGAGTCAGGCCGTCTCAACGAAGAAGCAACCACGGCCCGGACTGAGGTCGCGCAGCGCGAGAGCGAGCTCGCGACGCGCGAGCAAGGTTTCCTCGGGCGGGAGGCGCGCGCCGCCGAGCTCGAGCGCTCCGTCGCCGAGCGGGAGGAGCTCGTCTCGTCGCAGGAAGCCGAGCTGACCGCGAAGCTCGAAGATCTGGCCGCGCGCGAGAAGCGCCTCCGCAAGGATGAGCAGCGCCAGCAGGTAGCGGCCGAGCGCCTGGAGCGCCATTCCGCCGACCTCGCAGAACGGGAACAGGGGCTTGCTCGGCTGGGCCAGAGCCTGCTCACCCGCCGTAACGGCGACGCCATCCCCTTGGACGAGCCTGCGACCGTTTCGTTCGCCGAGGGCTTCGACGCGCTCAGCGCGGCATCGCGCACCGAGGGCTAGTCCGAGCGGAACCGTCCGGATGCGCCGCTAGCGTCGCCGGATCGGATCCATGTTCGTCGTCTATGTGCTCGTGATCGTGACGGGGATCGTCCTGTACACGATCGTCGGCCTCGCGCACCTGTAACCGTGAGGCGCTTCGTCCGGGACAACAGCCTCTCGCTGTTCTTCCTTGCGCTGTTCCTGCTCGCCCTCGTCGGTCAGTCGATCGCCGGCCACAATGTCTACAACCAGGAGCAGCTGGAGCACGACGAGCCGACGATCAGCTACTTCCGCTTCCTCGTCAGCTCCGACTTCGGTGCGAATGTGCTCGAGAACTGGCAGTCGGAGTGGCTCCAGTTCTGGCTCTTTGCACTCGCGACGGTCTGGTTCTTCCAGAAGGGCTCGAACGAGTCGAAGAAGGAGGAGGATCTCGGCCTCGAGACGGACGAGCAGCAGCGCGTGGGGGCTCATGCTCCGGAGGACGGTCCCCGCTGGGCGAGGGCACGCGACTGGCGGCTGAGCATCTACTCGTACTCGTTCACGATCGTGATGGGCGCGATTTTCCTGGCCACCTGGCTCGGCCAGTCGTTCACGAGCCTGACTACCTACAACGAGGAGCAGACAGCCCACGGGGAACCCGAGTCCTCGTGGGGGACGTATGTGACCTCGTCGGACTTCTGGGAGCGAAGCCTCCAGAACTGGCAGTCGGAGTTCCTCGCCGTCGGGACGATGGCCGTCTTCACGGTCTATCTCCGCCAGCGCGGGTCGCCGGAGTCGAAGCCCGTCGGCGCGCCGCACACGGAGACCGGCACCTCCGGCTGATGTTTCGCGCCCGGCCGGCCGGGTAGGCCATCCGGGACGCACAGTCGAGGAGGCGTCTCCTTCGGTTTCACCAGGCCTTCGAGGCTTCTCCCTGACAACGCGTCCGACGTGGGGCCGCCTCTGGGCGGCCTTACGTTCGTTCGAGCGCCGCCCGAAGGTCGTTCGCGAGGTTCGCCGCTGTCAGGTCGACCCCCGGATGGAGCGTCGAGCGCCAGTGGCCCTCCGCGTCGTAGACGCGGACGGGAACAGAATGCATGTTGCTGTTGCCGGTCTCGTGTGAGGCCATGATCTTGAACTCCGTCCAGATCGGACGCAGCTCGGCGACCGATCCGTCCACGTAGCGGAGCTCGCCGGTCGCGCGGTTCTTGGCCAGGAAGTCGCGGATGCTCTTCGGCGTGTCGTTGAGCGGGTCCACGCTGTAGGCGAGGGCGAGGACCCTGGCGCGGTCGTCTCCGAGGAGGCGCATCGCCTCGGCTACCTGCGAGGCGGCGATCGGGCAGGCCTCGGTGCACTGGGTGTCCAGGAAGGTGACCGCCAGCGCCTTGCCGGCGACGCCGGGCGAATCGGCGACCGCCTGCGGCAAAACCAGTCCTTCCGGCGGGACGCTTCCTCGGAAGGCGGGCTCGTCGTCGTCACGTGTCAGGGCGAAGCCGACCACGACGGCGAGCGCGCCGAGGAGCGTAGCGGTCAGGAGTGCGATCCGCACTTAGGAGAGTTTGGCGGAACGTTGCTCGCGGCGGCACAGCCTCGTGTCACCGAACTCTCCTTATGACAGTCTGCCGACGGAGATCGAGACGGTGGAGCCCGTTCGAGCGGTGCCGCCGCCCGCCGGCGCCTGGCGCACGACGATCCCGTCCTGTTCGGTGCTCGTGGTCGGCTGATCGACGACGCGGACGGTGAACCCGGCGCCCTCGAGAATCGCCTGCGCCGTCGCCTCGTCCTGCCCGACGGTGTCGGGCACCGTGGCCTGCGACGACGTCGTCGTCACCGTCGTGGTGGAGCCGCCCGACCTGCGCGACACGTTCAGCCGGACGACGGTCCCGCGATTCGCGCGAGCCCCGCCGACCGGGTTCTGCGCAACGACCGTCCCCTCCTCGTCCGAGCTCGCGACGCGCACTGCACGGACTCGAAAGCCCGCCTGGGAGATCTGCGCCGTCGCCTGCCCGAGGGTCCTCCCCACGACATCGGGGACCGTCCCGAGATCGGGCCCGGACGAGACGACGACGATCGCGGGTGAACCAGTCGGCACCTCGGTCCCCGGCGCGGGTAGCTGGCGCAGCACGGTGCCCCTCGGCTCCTGCGACTGCACGGCCTGCGCCCGCGGGCGGAGCTCGGCCGCTCGCAGACGGGCGAGCGCCCGCGGGGTCATGAGGCCCGAGACGTCCGGCACTTCCGTCCGCAGCGGATCTCGGGCGACCGCAAGCACGACGATGCCGCCCTCGCCGTACAGCGTGCCCGCCTCAGGTCGCTGCGCGACCACCGTCCCGGGAGGGCGCTCGCTGACCGTGCGCTCGACCTCCGGGACGAACTCGTGCTCCTCGAGCTCGCGCTCCGCCTCGCCCTGTTGAGCGCCGACGACGTTCGGCACATCCGCGGCGTCCACGGTCTCGCCCCGGTTCGCGAAGTACCAGGAGGCGCCGAGCGCCCCCAGGACCAGCAGCAGCAGCAAGAGAAGCCAGGGCCAGAACGGCCTCGGCTGAGGCGGCGCGGCGACGCGCTCCTCGCGATATTCCGTCGCGCGACGGCGGCGCCATGGTGACCAACGAGCCATTCGGCGTCTCTTACCCGCCGGGCGCCTCCCGTCTAACGCGAGCCGGGCTCCAGGTGGTTCAGTTAAGGCAATGGCTGAGGAGGAGCGGAGGACGCTGCGTGCGGGGATCCGCTCACTGCCGGGCCCGGTCTGGATCCTCTGCGCCGGCTCGTTCGTCAACCGCTTCGGCAGCTTCGTCGCAGTCTTCCTCGTCCTCTACCTCCGCGAGAAGGGCTACTCGATCGCAGAGGCCGGGTTCGTCGTCAGCCTTTACGGCGCCGGGAACGTGATGGCAGCCGCCGTCGGCGGCCTGGTCGCCGACCGGCTCGGGCGCCGAAACGCCATCGCCATCTCGATGTTCACCTCCGCCGCCACACTGCTGGCGCTCTCGCAGGCCGACGAGATCGTGCTGATCGGAGGGCTGACCATCCTGGCCGGGCTGACCGGCGAGATGTACAGGCCCGCGTCGGCGGCGCTCCTCGCCGACCTCGTCCCGGCCGGGCAGCGCCTGCCGGCGTTCGCGCTCAACCGCCTTGCGATCAACCTCGGTTTCGCCGCCGGCCCCGCGACCGCGGGCCTCCTCGCCGACCGCTCGTTCACGTATCTCTTCGTCGGCGACGCGCTCACGTCGCTCGTGTTCGGGATCTTGGCGCTCGCGGCGCTGCCGGAAGGCGTCCGCACCCGCCGCGGAGAGGAGCGGCGCGGCGAGGGGATTCGGACGATCGCCCGCGACCGCGCGTTCGTGTTCTTCCTCGTCTCGTCGATCCTCGGCGCCTTCGTCTACTTCCAGTCGAACGCCACCTTCCCGTTGCACGTCAAGGAGAGCGGGCTGTCAAACGCGGACTACGGCCTACTGATCTCGCTGAACGGACTTGCGATCGTCCTCCTGGAGCTGCCGTTCACGTCGATCACGCAGCGCTACCCGGCGATCCCGACCCTGGCCGTCGGCTCGATCCTCGTCGGTCTCGGCTTCGCGCTGAACGCGTGGGCCGAGTCGCTGGCCGCTCTCGCCTTCACCGTGCTGATCTGGACGATCGGCGAGATCGTCTATGCGCCGGTCGCCTCCGCGTACGTCGCGGACATCGCGCCGGTGCATCTCCGCGGCCGGTACCAGGGCGCCTGGGGGCTGATGTGGGGCCTTGCGTTCATGCTCGGCCCGGGGCTGGGAGCCGCGTTCTTTGCGTGGAACGGCGACGCGTTCTGGCTCTTCTGCGGCGTGCTCGGCGTCCTGTCGGCGGGGTTGCTGCTCGCCGGGTCTAGAACTCCGCGCTCTCACACGCAGTTGCCGGCCCGAACGCCTGAGGCCCGATCAAGCCAGTCGCCGTGACGCACAGACCTGATCGCCGCGGATGTTCCGGCGCGGACAAGAGGTCGCAGTGTGAGCGGTTGCGGCAAGAGCGGCTCGAGCTCGCGACCTCCGAGAAGCGCGTCGTGATCACTGCGCAGCGACCCAGAGGTCCGCGCGTTCCCCGATGCGGTCCTCCGCCCTAGGACGCGCGGCGCCGGAACCAGCGAGCGCGCTCGGTCGGCAACTCGATCCCCTCGCCGAGGGCGGTTGCCGCAGAGACGACGTCCTCGTCCGTGAGCGTGGTCAGCTCCTCGGGGCCGAGCTCCTCCAGCCGGCGTCCGGACAGGCCCGCGAGCCGCAGCGCCTGGGCGTTCAGCGCCTGCTCGAAGATCGTCCGCGCATAGCGCGCGTTGCCGAAGCCCTCGCCCCGCACGGCCGAGTCGAACACGGCGCGCAGCGCCTGCTCGGCGCCCTCAGTGAGCTCGTACGCGTGGTCGCCGGCGAACTTGTGTGTGATCGCCAGCAGCTCGTCCGTCGAGTAGTCGGGAAACGAGATCTCGCGCGAGAAACGTGACCGAAGCCCTGGGTTCGAGTCGAGGAAGCGGCCCATCGGCCGTGGATAACCGGCGACGATGACGATCAGGCGGTGGCGGTAGTCCTCCATCCGCTTGAGCAGCGTCTCGATCGCCTCCGGCCCGAAGTCGTGGTACGTCGCCTCGGGCGCGAGCGCGTAGGCCTCGTCGATGAAGAGGACGCCGTCGAGCGCTCGCCGGATCACCCGTTCGGTCTTGAGCGCGGTCGTCCCCACGTACTGTCCGACGAGCCCGCTGCGGTCGACCTCGACGAGATGCCCGCGCCGAAGCAGCCCCATGGCCCGGTACATCTGCGCCAGCAGCCGGGCGACGGTCGTCTTGCCGGTGCCAGGGTTCCCGTAGAAGACGAGATGCTGGCTCGTGGCGACCTCGGGGAGGTCGTGCTCCTGCCGGCGCGCCTGCACCTGAAGGAAAGCGACGAGCGCTCGTACCTGCTCCTTGACCGTGGCGAGCCCGACGAGCGCATCGAGGTCCGCCTGGAGTTCTTCCAGCGACCTCGCCGGCTCGGGCCGGTTGAAACCGAGCTGCTCCGCGACCCAGTCGAACGGCGCCTCGTGCGCTGCCGTCCTGCGCAGACGCTGCGCCAGCTCCCTGACGTTCTCGGCCAGCTCCTCACGGACATCGCGCGGCATGGCAGCGGAAGCGTACCCGGGAGACTCATGCGGAAACCGGCGAAAGATTGTTAGCCTGGTTAACGACTTGGCCGCCACGCAAACCCATACCGATGTCGCGAACCGGCTTCGGCCGGCGCTGCTGAAGCTCGCGCGCGAGCTCCGCCGCGAGAGCCACGCGCTCGGTGTCACCGGCGGGCAAGTCACGCTGCTGATCCAGATCCACCGCAACCGTGGGATCGGCGTCAATGAGCTCGCCGCGCGGGAGCGAATCTCCGCCGCGGCGATGTCGAAGCATGTCGCGCGCCTGGAGCGGGCAGGCCTCGTCCGCCGCGCGCAGCACGAGGCCGACGGCCGGCGCCAGACCCTGTCCGTGACAGAGGAGGGCGAGCGGGTGCTGCGCTCGGTCAAGTCCCGCCGGACAGCCTGGCTCGCGGCCCGCTTGAAGCAGCTCGAGCCTGCAGAGCTCGAGACGATCGACGCGGCGATCGAGCCGCTCGTCCAACTCCTGGAGGACGAGTGACCGTCGCCTTCCGCCGCACCTTTGCGAGCCTGCGCAAGCACCGGAACTATCGGCTGTTCTTCACGGGACAGATCGTCTCCCTCGTCGGGACCTGGATGCAGAACATCGCCCTCGCCTGGTACGTCGTCGAGCTCACGCACTCGGCCGTCGCCGTCGGCTTCCTCGCCTTCTGCCGTTTCGCGCCCTTCACCGTCTTCGGCCTCGTGTCCGGTGTCGTTGCGGATCGCTTCGACAACCGGCGGCTCGTGATGGTCACGCAGACAGCGTCGATGGTCGTCGCCCTGGCGCTGACGGCGCTGGCGTTCTCCGGCGCGGAGATCGTCTGGCTCGCGTACGCGCTTGCCGCGGCCGCCGGAACCGCGCTCGTTTTCGATGCTCCGGGGCGCCATGCGCTCACGTTCCAGATGGTCGGCCGCCAGGAGCTACCCAATGCGATTGCGCTCAACGCGAGCCTCTTCAACGGCTCGCGCGTCATCGGCCCTGCCTTCGCGGGCGTCCTCGTTGCCGCGTTCGGCGTCGGCGTCTGCTTCGCGATCAACGCGCTCAGCTTTCTCGCCGTCCTGACGAGCCTCTGGCTCATGCGGGCCAGCGAGCTCGTGAAGCTCGATCGGCCGAAGGAGCATCCGACGGTGCTGAGAAGCGTGCGGGAAGGCCTCTCCTACGCGCGGCACTCGCCCCGCGTGCGGCTGGTGCTCATGATGACGATGGTCGTGAGCACGGTCGGGTTCAACTTCCACGTGCTCGTGCCGGTGCTGACGTCGGAGACGCTTGACGCTGGCCCGCGGACGTTCGGCCTGCTCTCTGCGTGCTTCGGCGCCGGCGCGTTCACCGGCGCGCTGCTCTCCGCGGCACTCGGCCGCGCGAGCTGGAAGGCGCTCCTCCTCGGGGTCGGCGGGTTCAGCCTCGCGCTGCTCGCCCTCGCTCCCCTCGACACCGTCGCGGCCTGCGCGGGGCTCCTGTACGCCGTCGGCGTTTGCTTCACCCTCTGGACGGCGAACAGCCAGTCGCTCCTCCAGTTGTCGGCGCCCGACCATCTGCGCGGCCGCGTCCTCAGCCTCTATCTCTTCGCGTTCGCGGGACTCGCGCCGCTCGGCGGGCTCTTCACGGGTTGGCTCTCCGAGGTCGGCGGCACACAGCTCGCCTTCCTCGTCGCCGGCAGCACCGGCCTTGTGATGACGCTGGCTGCACTGCGCGAGGTGTACGGCCGGCACCATCGTGCTGTGCTTACACAGGCCTAACAACTCACCGCGAAATCCTTTCAGAAGGACCACGGCTCCCTCATGCGCGCTGGGAAGACTCCGATCAACGTCGCCAAGGAGGTTCTCAGCAGTGACCAGGAAGACTCGACTCACGGTTCTCTCGCTCGCCGCGCTTCTCGCGCTCGCGATCGTGAGTGCCGCCGTGGCTCACCGCGTCGTCGTCATCAAAGGGACGAACAACGGTGAGACTCTGACCGGCACGATGGGCAACGACAGGATCCATGCCCGCGGCGGTGACGACACCGTCAACGCTGGTGAAGGAAACGACCTCGTGTTCGGGCAGCGGGGCAACGACACCCTCAACGGTGAGGGCGGAAACGACCGCATGCGCGGCGGTGTCGGTAACGACACGCTCAACGGCGGCGAGGGCAACGACGTCCTCCGTGGCCGCTGGGGCAACGACGTCGTGAACGGCGACAACGGCGACGACCTCATCTGGCTCGGCCGTGGCGCGGACGTCGGGAATGGCGGCGCCGGCAACGACCGCATCCACGCACTTGCCCGCGACCGCATGGTCGACACGATCGACTGCGGTCCCGGCGACAAGGACGTCGTCTGGCTCAACTCCAAGGAGTCCGACGTGCACGTCAACTGCGAGATCGTCAAGACCGTGGCGACTTCGCACCCCGACGACGGGGAATAAGAGCTCCTCTCTCCATAACCCTCTCTCCACATCGAGGCCCGCCCGCAAGGCGGGCCTCGATGTTTCAAGCCAGGTAGGAGACCCGCTCTTCCGCGTCAACCCGCTTCGCGCCGTCGCGCCGGACGAGATACTCGAGGTGCGCCCGCGTTTCCGCGAGCGCAAAGCGGCGAAGGGTCGGAGGGAGCGGCTCCGGGAACAGCGTGAGCGAGACGTCGTAGGCGCTCAGGGGATCGCCGTCGAGCGCTTCCGCAGTGCGGTCGAGGCGCTCCCTGTGGTGCGCGATCAGCTCCCGCGCCCTGCCGGCGGGATCCTCGATCGGATCGCCGTGGCCCGGCAGCGCAACCCTCGGGGCGAGCTCGGCGATGCGCTCCAGCGACGTGAGGTAGTCGGCGAGCGGATCGGGCCTGGAGTCCGGATACAGGCCCACGTTCGGGGTGATCGATCCGAGCAACGTGTCGCCTGCGACCAGGATCCCGTCGCGCAGGAGCGCAAGGTGGCCGTCGGCGTGTCCGGGCAGGTGGAGCACCTCCCAACCGTCCAGCTCCCCCCCGGGCTCGAGGCGCTCCGGATCGCGCACGAACCGTACGAACTGCACGAAGGCGCGGCCCTCCTCCTCGAACGACTCGACATCCTCCTCGGGCGTGCCGTGAGCCCTGAGGTAGTCGGGCATCCGTCCCGCCACTCGGAGCTCTCCCCAGGTCCGCATGCACTGGTCGTAGTCGTCGACGCCCTGGAAGACAGGAGCACCGGTCAGCTCGGCCAGATCTGCCGCCGCCCCGACATGGTCGGGATGGAAATGTGTGATCGCGATCCGCTGCACCGGCGCATCAAGGCGGTTCAGCGCCTGGGTCCAGCGCGTCCCCGCGTCGGGCAAGCCGAGACCCGTGTCGACCGCGGTCCAGCCGCCGCCGGAGGAGGGCAGCAGGTAGCAGTGGACATGGTCGATGCCTAGCGGCAAGGCGAACGTCTGGCGGCGGATTCCACCCTCGAGCTCGACCATGTGGGTATTCAACTCCTCCACTCGGCTTTATGATCGTCGCCCCGTGGCACTCCTCGCTGTCGAGAACGTGACGCGGCGTTTCGGCGGGATCGTTGCGCTCGACGATGTGTCGCTCGCCTTGGAGGAGGGCACGATCGGCGGGCTCATCGGCCCGAACGGCGC
>DATFOC010000036.1:0-9450 GCA_035265935.1 Gaiellaceae bacterium | reverse complement strand
GCGATCGAGCTCTTCGCCGACGACGCCCCCAAGACCGTCGACAGCTTCCTGACGCTCGCGCGCAAGGGCTTCTACGACGGCCTCTCGTTCCACCGCGTCATCCCGGACTTCATGATCCAGGGCGGCTGCCCGGAGGGCTCGGGCACCGGCGGCCCCGGCTACTCCTTCGAGGACGAGTTCAACGACCACAAGGTCGTGAAGGGCGCCCTCGCGATGGCGAACTCCGGCCCGAACACGAACGGCAGCCAGTTCTTCATCGTCACCGCCGAGGCGACGCCGTGGCTGGACGGGAAGCACACGGTCTTCGGCAAGGTCACGTCCGGGATGGACGTCGTCGAGCGGATCTGTGAGGCCGAGCGGGACGAGAACGACCGCCCGGCAAGCCCGGTCGCGATCGAGCGCGTCGAGCTTCCCGAAGACCCGTAGGAAGCGGGCGGCGGGAATCGAACCCGCATAACTAGCTTGGAAGGCTAGGGCTCTACCATTGAGCTACGCCCGCGCCGGACTAGCGTAGCGCTCGATCTCTCGCCCCGATCCCTACTCCTGGACCGTTCACCCGGAGGCGACGCTCGGCGTCGCGGCGCTCGTGCTCGCCTATGTCCTCGCCACCCGCGGCGAGCGGGTCGAGCGGTGGCGCGTCGCCGCCTACGCGGCCGGCTGCCTGCTGCTCCTCGCCACGGCGGTGACGCCGCTCGAGGCGCTGAGCTACCACCTGCTTTCGATGCACCTGCTCCAGAACGTCATCCTCGCCGAGTGGGCGCCGGCGCTCCTCGTCCTGGGCATTCCGCCCTCCGTCGGCGAACGGCTTGCGCGAATCGGTGCCGTCCGGCTGCTGACCCGGCCTCCGGTCGCGCTCGGCCTCTGGCTCCTCGTCTACTTCGCCTGGCACCTGCCGGCCGCCTACGACATCGCGCTGGAGCACCCGGCGACCCTGCTCCACCTGGAGCACGCCATGTATCTCGGCGCCGGAGCGCTGCTCTGGTGGCCGGTCCTCCAGGATGCGCCGCACCACCTCTCGAACGCCGCCCGTGCGCTCTACCTGTTCCTCGCCTTCATCCTCGCGAGCCCCATCGGGCTGCTGCTGGCCCTCGCGCCCGACGCGGCCTACGACTACTACGTCGAGGGCGGCGGGCTCTGGGGGCTCGGTGCGCACGCAGACCAGCAGCTCGCGGGCGTGACGATGGCGATGGAGCAGGCGGTCGTCTTCTTCGCCGTCTTCGCGATCTTCTTCTTCCGGTTCCTCGCCGACGAGGAGAACGTGAGGTCCTCCGCCGGCACGAAATAGGCCGGTCGGCCTATTGAAATCCACTGCCCGGCCTGCCAGCGTTGGATGTAGCCATGTCGGTACCCCAGCTCGCCCCCCTCCAGCAAGACCTGGTCCAGGAGACGCTCCTCGGAGAGGCGCTCGAGCACGGTCCGGTCGGGGCCATCGTCCTCGACGAGGAGGGCAGGTATCTCGCCGCGAACCGGCTCGCCTGCAAGCTCTCCGGCTACAAGCGCGAGGAACTCCTGGCCGGCGGCGCAGCGGCGCTCGTGTTCGATCCCGCACGCCTCAAGACGGCGATGGAAGTGATGGCGAACGGCGATCTTCACAGCGGCGTCGCGGAGCTGAAGTGCAAGGACGGCACACCGCTGAGCTGCGAGTACCGCGTCGGCGAGACGCGAAGCGGCGGGATGCCGTTCTTCGTCGTCCTTTTCTGGGAGCGGAGCGAAGCAGACTAGTCGGGACGGCCGGATTCGAACCGGCGGCCTCCCGCTCCCAAAGCGGGCGCGCTACCAGGCTGCGCCACGTCCCGGCCGTCTCAGTGTAGAGCCGGCGCCCGGATAGGCTCGCGGCGTGACCCGCCGGCCCGCGCTGGGGTACGCGATGGTGCTCACGGCGGCGGCGCTTTGGGCGCTCAACGGCGTCGTCTCGAAGGTCATCCTCCAGTCGGGAGGCGTCACCTCGGAGCGGCTGACCGAGGTGCGCGCCACCGGGGCGTTCCTGCTCCTCTTTGCCGTCCTGCTCGTGTGGCGGCGCTCAACCCTTCGAGTGACCCGCGGCGAGCTTCCGTTTCTCGCCGTCTTCGGCGTCGCCGGCCTCGCATTCGTCGCCTGGTTCTACTTCGTCGCGATCGAGCGCCTCGAGATCGGCATCGCGCTGCTGATCCAGTACGTCGCGCCCGTTCTCGTCGCGCTGTACGCGCGGTACGTCCTCCACGAGCCCGTGCGTCGACGGATCTGGGCCGCGCTGGCCCTCGCGATCGCCGGCCTCGCGCTCCTCCTCCAGCTCTGGCAGGGCCTCGTGCTGGACGGGATCGGCGTCCTCGCGTCCATCGGAGCGGCGGTCACCTTCGCGCTCTACATCCTCATGGCCGATCGAGGGATCCGCCGTCGCACGTCGTCCTCGCTGCTCGCCTACGGATTCCTCTTCGCCGCCCTCTTCTGGGCCGTCGTGCAGCCGTGGACGAGCTTTCCGTGGGACCTCCTCGACGACAGCGTGTCGCTGCTCGGCCGCCTCGAGTCGATCGAGCTGCCGGTCTGGCTGCTGATGGCGTGGATGGTCGTCCTCGGGACGATCGTGCCGTTCGGGCTGCTGGTCGGAGCGCTCCGGCATGTCAGCCCCACCCGCGCCGGGATCCTGGCGATGTTCGAGCCCGTCGCGGGCACGGTGATGGCCTACGCGTGGCTGCGAGAGGAGCTGGACCCGATCCAGCTCGTGGGTGCCGCAGTCGTGCTCTGCGGGATCGGATTGGCGCAAACGGCCCGCTAATTCTGCTGATAACTCGCGATATCTCCAAAACTGACAACAGATTTGCATTCGTGTGGCAGACTCATCCGCCGAGTGGTGAGGAGCCGCACACTTCTCGCTCTTGCCGTCGGTGGGATTGCGTTTCTGGCTTCGTCGCCGGGTGCGCAATCGTCAGGCCTGGTCGGCCATGCGCAACTTTCGGGACAGGAAGCGAGTTTCTTGAGCGCGATCAACCGGGCGCGCGCCAGGCACGGGGCGCCGCCGCTTCGAATCGGCCCCGCGCTCCAACGCGCCGCCCGCTCGCACTCGAAGACGATGCTGCGCACGGGCAACTTCGACCACGGGGACTGGTACAGCCGACTCCGCCGGCACGGCGCCCGTGGACGCACGCTGGGAGAGACGATCGCCTGGGGCGTCGGAACCGAGGGAACCGCACGCGCGGTCGTGCGGATGTGGCTCGCCAGTCCGCCGCACCGCTCGACGCTGCTGCGCCGCGGCTTCCGCTGCGTCGGCGTCGGGGTCGCGACGGGATCGTTCAGCGGCTTCGGTGGCGCCAGCATCGCCACCGCCGACTTCGGCGGCCCCTAGCTCTACTCGACGAGTAACGTCCGGAGCTCGGCGATCTTCTCACGCCGGAGCTCGTCGCGCTCGCCGCGCCGGACGCGCTCGAGGAGCCGCTCGACGCCCGACGCGAGCTCGACGGGGTTGAACGGCTTCGTGATGTAGTCGATGCCTCCCAGCTCGAGGCCCTTGGCGCGGTCGCGGAGCTCCGCGCGCGCGGTCAGGAAGATCAGCGGGATGTGGTTGGTCGTCTCGTCGTCCATGAGGCTCTCGGCGACCTGCCAGCCGTCCATACCGGGCATCATCACGTCCAGGAGAATCACGTCGGGCCGCTCCGCCCGCGCCGTCTCGACCCCGGAGATGCCGTCGGCCGCTTCGAGCACCTCGATGTCCTCTGCCTCGAGGTTCACGCGGCAGAGCAGCCGGATCGGCGCCTCGTCGTCGACGACGAGAACCCGAATCGGCGCTGCCCGGTCCATTCCGATCGCTATACCCGTTCCTCCCTCACGTCACTCACGGTCACCGGCAGCTCGAGGACGAAGCAGCCGCCCACTCCCGTGTCGGAGTCGACCCATACGCGGCCGCCCATCGCGCTCGCGAGCCCGCGCGCGATGAACAGCCCTAGGCCGGTGCCGCCGGTCGGCTGGCCAGTCGCCTCGGCGCGGTAGAACTTCCTGAAGATCCGCTCCTGCTCGCCCTGCGGCACGCCGGCGCCCTCGTCGACGACCCGAACCTGGACGGCATCGTGCGTCTTCCGTGCGGCGACGGTCACCGTGCCGCCGCTCGGGGAGTACCTGAGCGCGTTGTCGACGAGGTTGGCGAGGATCTGCCGGACTTTGTCCCGGTCGGCGGACGCGTCGAGCGGCTCCTCAGGGATCTCGACGATGAACCGGCGCCCGTTCGCGAGCTCGCGGTCGGCGTTCTCGACCACGTCGGAGACGACCTCGCGGAGATCGGTCGGCGCGAACTGAACCTGAAGGTCGCCGGACTCCAGCCGCGCGACGCTGAGGAGCGCGTCGACGATGCCGGTCAGGCGCTGCGCCTCCGTTGCGATGTAGCCGAGGAAGATGCGGCGCTCCTCCTCACTGAACGCGACATCTTCGCGGAGCAGCGTCTCTGCGAAGCCGTAGATCGACGTCAGCGGCGCCCGCAGCTCGTGCGAGACCGTGGACACGAAACCGGACTTGAGCTGTTCGACAAGCCGGTCCGAGGACACGTCTCTGAAGGCGTAGATGCGGCCGGAGACGACACCGGCGGGATCACGCATCACGGCCTCGCTGACCGAGAGCCAGACCT
Organism: Gaiellaceae bacterium; assembly: GCA_035265935.1. Taxonomy (GTDB): domain Bacteria; phylum Actinomycetota; class Thermoleophilia; order Gaiellales; family Gaiellaceae; genus JACDAN01. The sequence continues at coordinate 4,862 of DATFOC010000036.1, read as the reverse complement.
CCTCCTCGCCGCGGCGGATCTGGATCAGCCCACGGCCCTCGGCCGAGGTCTCGTCCGCCTCCAGGCTCCGCTGCAGAACGTCTGCGGGGCTTCGGCCCATCGCCTCCGACGCGGGCACGTCGGTGATCTCCTCCGCAGCGGAGTTCCACAGGACGACATTGCCCTCCCGGTCGACCGCGACGATGCCGTCGGCGACGTTGCCGAGGATCGCCAGGCTACGCTCCCGCTCGAGCACGACGCGCTGGTAGAGCTCGGCGTTCGAGAGGAACGCGGAGACGTTTCCGGCGAGCGCCGCTAGAGCCTCGACCTCCTCCTCGCGCCACGAGCGTGCCTCCCGCGCGTACACGGCGAGCACGCCGTGGACGCCTCCTTCCGGGCCGAGCAGCGGCGCGCCGAGATACGCGGCGTAGCCGGCCTCGAGCAGCGCGTCCGAGCCGCTGACGAGCCCGTCGGCGCGTGCGTCGCCGACGGCAACCGGGCCGCGTGACTGGACGACCTCGCCGGCGAGCTCACCGACCGGCGAGACCCTGCTGCCGATCGCCGTGTCGGCGCCCTCCCCGTGTGCGGCGCTGACGACGAGCTCGTCCCCTTCGAGGACGCTCACCGCCGCTGCGTCGGCGCCGACGAGCCCGGGAGCCTGCGCCACGATCTCCTCGAGGATCGCGTCGGGGTCGAGCTCGCTCGCGAGCAGCGTGCCCGTACGCGCAAGCTGCTGGGCGATGGCGCGGTTGCGGCGCTCGGCCTCGAAGAGCTCGGCCCGCTCCAGCGCGCCGCGGGCGGCTCCCGCGAGATGGTGTGCCAACTCGATCTCGTCGTCCGAAAACGCCTGCTCCTCGGCGAAGAAGACGAGCCCGATGCCGGTCTGCTCGCGCCGCGGAGCCTCGACCGGGACCGCCACGAGCGATCGAGAGCCCTCGGCGTCGGCGAGGGCTCGCCAGTCGTCGCCGAACCGGTCGTCGTCTGCCAGGTCGGGCGAAGCGAGCACCTGCTTCCTGGCCGCAGCATCCTCGAGCGCCTCCGCTCCGCGGATGCCTTCGCGGAACAGCTCCGAGACCGCCGGCGGAAGCTCATGGGAGCCCGCGAGCCGCAGGCCACCCTCGCCGGGCATGAGCACGGCGCCGAAGCTCCCTCCGAGCGCCTCGCTTGCCGCCTGCGCGACGGCGTCCAGCGTCTCGTCCAGCGACAGCGGCTGGGCGAGAACCGAGGCGATCCGGAAAAACCCGCGCTGGATCCGGACCTGCCTCGAGCTCTGCTCGATGCTGGCGACGTTTCTCAGGGCGACGGAGCCCAGGCTCGCGAATGCCTCTAGCACCTCGACGTCCTCCCGACTGAACCTGCGCTCCCGGTCGGTCGTGCCCACGCCGATGACGCCGCGAACCTCGCCCCACCATGTCATGGGCGCGACCATCGCCGCGGTGAACCCCTCGTACGCCGGGTGCGGCGGCTCGACGTCGTCGTAGTCCCCCGAGACGACTGCCTGGCGGCGACGCATCGCCTCGCCGGCGAGTGCTCCCTCCGCCGGGAAGTCGAGGTCGACGAGCTCGGCGGGGAGCCCGTACACGGCCGCGCAGCGGAGAACGCCCCGTCGTGAGTCGAACAGGTAGCAGTCGGCAGCCTCGGCGTCGAGCAGCTTCGTCACCTCGACGACGAGCTGCTGGAGCACCGTCTCGACCTCGAGCTCGCTCGTCATCACCTGAGCGGCCTGTACCAGGGCGGCCTGCCTGCCCAGCCGGAGCCGGTTCTCCTCCAGAAGCTCCGCCGTGTGGAGCGCAAGCCCGACCTCGCGCGCCACGGCCTCGGCGAGCAGTGCGTGCGACTGCGTCCACTCGGTTGGCTCACTGCAGTGGAGTGCGAAGACGCCGATCATCCGGTCGAAGACCTGGATCGGCGTGGCGAGTGCGGCCCGTGTCCGCAGCCGGAGCAGCGTGTCCACGCCGCCGAGGCTCGAATCCTCCAGCTTGGGCTCCTGCTCGACATCCTCGACAGCGACGGTCATCCGCTCACGCATCGCGAGATTCGAGACGGCAAGATTCGGGGCATCGGCGCCGATCGGCGGCAGGCCCTCGCTTTCCCACTCGGCGCGGATCGGCGTGGGCGCGCCGGGCTCGCCGAGGCGGATGAAGCAGCGTGAGACGTCAGTGGCCTTGCCGACCTCCTCCACGGCGATGCGGAGCACGGCCCCGACGTCGTGCTCCGAGCGGACGCGCCTGGCGATCTCGGCAACGAGCCGCTCGCGACCGAGCGCCTCCTCGAGCTGAGCCGCCGAGCGGGTCTTCTCCAGGGCCAGAGCGGTCTCGCCCGCAAGCGCCTCGAGCCGGGCGATCTCGCTCGGCGGGAAGGTTCGCCGGCGGTTCGTGCTGGCGGCGATGAGAACTGCGAGCACGCGAGCGCCGGAGGCCACCGGAACAAAGGCTGCGCTCTTCGCCCCGACGCGATCGGCGAGGCGTCGACTGACGCGAGGCGAGGACTCGACGTCGAAGATCGTCAGCGGCGCCGCCTCGAACGCGGCGCTCGCGACCGCCGAGGGCTCGTGCTCGAGATCGATCTGCACCGAACGGACCCAGTCGGCGTCCTCTCCGTCCATGCGCGCGACGAGCCCGGTCGCCTCCTTGCGGTCGTCGCTGATCAGCATGACCGCGGCAAACTCGACCTCGAGGAGCGCGACCACCTCGTCGACGAGTGCCCGCGCGACCGACGTTGCATCCTGGGCACGCGCCAAGCCGGCCGCGAGCGACGGTGCCTCGGGCTCGCGCTGCTGGTCGGCTGGCTCGGGCGTCTCCTCTTTTTTCTTGGAGACGAGGAGAAAAACCACGCCAGCGACGAGGAAGGCCCCCGCGAGAGCGAGCATGAGATAGCCGACAGCCGCCACTGGCATGTCAAAGGATACGGAGGCGGACCAGAAAAACGAGGGAGGCCCGCCGCTCGGGGGGGTCGGTGCGGCGGACACTCCCTAGTGCTAACCGCGGATCGTGGCCAGGTACGCGCACCGCGGTTCGCGTCGCCCAGTGACGCCAAGCTACCCCTGCGGCGACGGAAATCCAATAGGCCGAACGGCCCATCTTTGAAAGGCAGAAAGACCCGGAGCTCTGGCGGAATGGCGCTCGTCGCAGGGGCGCGATGGTCGTTCCGAGGCAAGGACGCAGGGAGCGTTCGTATCGATGAGATACGGGCGCGACTGAGGAAGCCGCCTCGGGGCGAGCAGCGGGGCCCGGCGGCACAGCCGCTATTTCGCCGAACCCTCCCAGGGATACCATGGCCGGGATGGTCGAACGTGTGTTGTTGGCTTCCCCACGCGGCTACTGCGCCGGCGTCGAACGGGCGGTGGAGACCGTCGAGCGGCTGCTCGACCTCCACGGGCCGCCGATCTACGTGCGCAAGCAGATCGTCCACAACATCCACGTGGTCCGCGAGCTCGAGGAGCGCGGCGCGATCTTCGTCGAGAGCGAAACGGAGGTGCCGTCGGGCGCGCGGATTGTCCTGTCGGCGCACGGCGTGGCGCCGTCCGTGTACGCGAACGCCGCCGAGCTGGGGCTTAGGACGACCGACGCGACCTGCCCGCTCGTGACGAAGGTTCACGTCGAGGCCCGCCGCTATGCAGCCGAAGGCTACACCGTCATCCTGATCGGCCACGCCGGCCACGAGGAGGTGGTCGGGACGATGGGCGAGGCGCCCGAGGCGACCGTCCTCGTTCAGTCGGTCGAGGAAGCCGAAGCGCTCGAGGCGCCCGATCCCGATCGCGTCGCCTACATCACGCAGACGACGCTCTCGGTCGACGAGACCGGCGAGATCATCGCGGCGATCCGCCGACGGTTCCCCAACGCGCGCGCGCCGAAGCGGGACGACATCTGTTACGCGACATCCAACCGGCAGTGGGCCGTGAAGGACATGCTCAGTGAAGTCGACCTCCTGCTCGTCATCGGCTCGCAGAACTCATCCAACTCCAACCGGCTCGTCGAGGTCGCCCGCGCCGGCGGCGTCGCCTCCTACCTGATCGACGACGAGACGGACATTGTCGAGGACTGGCTCGAGGACGCGCGCGTCGTCGGGATCACCTCGGGGGCGTCGGCACCGGAGAACCTCGTCGAGCGTGTGTGCGACTGGTTCCACGCCCGTGGAGTCGAGCGCATCGAGCCCTTCAAGTCCGTCCACGAGGATGTGGTCTTCCGTCTCCCCGTCGAGCTTCGCCGCGAGCTCGCGCTCGCAGACGCCCAGAACTAGTTCGAATCGGGCCGTGGCTTGCGGCGGTCCTTGCCCGACCGGCGGTCGTCGCCAGAGCGCCGCTCCCCCTCGAACTCGCGCTGGGGTTGACTGCGGCGGTCTTCACCGCTCCGCCGGTCCGTTCCGCGGCGCCGGTCGCGTCCAGGACGGTCCATACGGACATTGTCGGCAGATTCGTCCCCGGGGTGTAGTCAGGCCTTCGCGATCTCCGGCTCGGCGGAACCGCCGTTTGCCTCGATCGAGACGGCGAGCACCTCGTCCTTGATCCAGTCGGCGTGCCGCTCGAGCAGGTCGGACTGGTCGGCCGGCAGGGTGACCGCGATCCGGTCGGTGAGCTCGAGCCCGGCCTCCTTGCGCATGCCGTTCAGCCGGTGGATGAGATCGAGGACGCGCGCCTCGAGCTCCAGCTCGGGGTCGAGGCGGGTATCGAGCGCAACGGTGACGCCGTCCTCCGACGCGACTACCCAGCCCTCCTTGCCGCGCCGCTCGACGAGCACTTCGTCCGGCTCGAGCTCTCGATCGCCGACCCTGAACCGCCCGCCCTCGAGCTCCTCGAACTCCCCTGTGGCGAGCGCCGACCTCAGCGGGCCGAGCTCCTTTCCGAGCTTCGGCCCCAGCACCGGCAGGTTCGGCTTCACGACGAG
>DATFOC010000035.1:0-19970 GCA_035265935.1 Gaiellaceae bacterium | reverse complement strand
CACCCGACCCGGGGCCGACCTCGACCGTGAGTCGCTGGCCTTCCGGATCGAGCAGCTCGAGCAGCGCGGACCGGCGACGGTCGCCGTCGCGGAGGCGGAGGTTCCCGCGCCGGCGCCGGATGCGCCTGCGCCGCCGCCGCTCGAGCTCGACCAGCTGAAGGCGGCTTGGCAGCGCTCGGTGATCCCGGCCGTCGAGGAGCGCTCGGTGCCGACGGCGTCAGTGCTGCGTGAGGCGCAGCCCGCGGGGATCGCCGGCGACACGCTCACGGTCGAGTTCCCGGTCGCCGCTTCATTCCACCGGCAGCTCGCCGAAGAGCCCAAGAACGCGACGCTGCTCGTCGATGCGCTCTACGAGGTCACGGGCCGCAAGTTCGCCGTCGCGTTCGAGGTCGGCGAAAACGGGGAAGCTGAGCCGGTGCAGGAGCGCCGTCTCAGCGAAGGAGAGTTCGTGGAAGAGGTCAAGCAGGCCTTCGACGCGCGGGAGGTCACACCCGAATGAGCGTGCCCGGTGGAATGGACATCAACAAGATGATGCAGCAGGTGCAGCAAATGCAGGCGGAGATGGCCCGCGTCCAGGAGGAGCTCGCCACCGAGACTGTGGAGGCGTCCGCCGGCGGCGGCGCGGTGAAGGTCACGGCCAACGGCGCCGGCGAGATCGAGAAGATCGAGATCGCGGCCGAGGCGATTGATCCTGACGACCCCGAGCTCCTCGCCGACATGATCGTCGGCGCGGTCAACGAGGCGCTGCGCTCGGCGAACGACCTCGCGCAGTCGCGCCTCGGCGGGCTAACCGGCGGCCTGGGGCTTCCAGGGCTCTAGCGGTTTCCGCTACGGCTTGTCCGGTGACCCGCTTCCGCACCTTATGGGTCCGATCCGGACAGGCACAATTGCCGCGTGCTCAGCCCGGCGATCGAGAATCTCGTTGCGCAGCTGACGCGGCTTCCCGGGGTGGGTACCCGCACCGCGCACCGGCTGGCTTTTCACCTGCTCCGGGCACCAAAGGACGAGGCGCTCGAGCTCGCGGGCGCCCTTCAGGAGGCGAAGGAGCGGGTCCGGTTCTGTGACGAGTGCGGAAACTGGACGGAGGACGAGACGTGCGAGATCTGCCGCGATGCCCGCCGCGACAGGGCGGTCATCTGCGTCGTGGAGCAGCCCGCAGACGTCATGTCCCTTGAGCGGACGCACGAGTACCGCGGCCTCTACCACGTCCTCGGCGGCGCGCTTTCCCCGCTGGACGGGGTCGATCCCGAGGATCTCCGGATCGACGAGCTCTTCCGGCGGGTCGACTCGGACGGCGTCGTGGAGGTCGTGCTGGCGACGAACCCGAACACGACCGGGGAGGCGACGGCATCGTTCATCGCGGACCGGCTGCGCGGCCGAGTGCGCGTGACGCGCCTCGCGAGCGGGCTCCCCGTCGGCGGCGACCTGGAGTACGCGGACGAGGTGACCCTGGGCCGGGCGCTCTCGGGCCGGCGGGAGGTTTGATGGCTACGACGCAGTACGAGGGGATTCCTGCGGTGGCCGGCGAGGCTGCGGGCCCGGCCGGCACCGTGGTCATGAAGTTCGGCGGGACCTCAGTCGCGGACACAGGGCGAATCAAGGCGGTGGCGCAGCGCCTGGTCGCCGCGCGCGAGGCCGGGAACCGCGTCGTCGCCGTCCTGTCGGCGATGGGCGACACGACGGACGAGCTGCTGCGCCTCGCACACGAGATCTCCCCCACGCCGGCGCCGCGCGAGGTGGACATGCTGATCTCGGTCGGCGAGCGCGTGTCGTGCGCGCTTGCGGCGATGGCGATCCACGACCTCGGCCACGAGGCGATCTCACTGACGGGCTCGCAGGCGGGAATCGTCACGGACACGGTGCACGGCCGCGCCAAGATCGTGGACGTCCGCGCGCGTCGCATCCACGAGGCGCTGGACGCCGACCGGATCGTCCTCGTCGCCGGGTTCCAGGGCGTCTCGACGGCGTACGACGTGACAACGCTCGGCCGGGGCGGCTCGAACCTGACGGCGGTCGCGCTCGCCGCCGCCCTCGGCGCCGACGCATGCGAGATGTATACGGACGTCAAGGGGGTCTTCACGGCCGACCCGCGGCTCGTCCCGAGCGCCCGAAAGCTGCACGCGGTCAGCTACGAGGAGATGCTGGAGATGGCCGCGTCCGGCGCGAAGGTGCTCCAGCTACGCTCGGTGGAGCTCGCGCGCAACCACGGCGTCAAGCTCCACGTCCGCTCCAGCTTCAGCGACGCGGAGGGCACCTGGATCCGGGAGGAGGACGAACGGATGCTCGAGAAGGCGATCATCTCCGGCGTCACGCATTCGGTGGAGGAGGCGGTATATCGCGTCGACGGCGCGGCGCCTTCACGGCTATTCGAGGCGCTCTCCGATGCAGGGCTCAGCGTCGACACCATCCTCCAGACCGGCGCGGACATCGTCTTTTCCGGGCCGATCTCCGATGCCGCGGATACCTCCGCGGCACTCGACCGGCTCGGTGTCTCATGGTCGTCGCGCGACGACCTCGGCCAGGTCAGCGTCATCGGCGCGGGGATGAAAACGCATCCCGGCGTCGCCGGCAAGACGTTCGCGACCCTCGGGGAACTCGGGATCGAGCCCGAGATCGTGAGCACCTCACCGATCAAGATCTCCTGCTTCGTCGACCGCGACCGCGTCGAGGACGCCGTGCGCGCACTGCACAGCGCCTTCGAGCTGGACGCCGAGGAGGCAGTCCGTGCGCACGACTGACGCCCGCATCGGCGTCGTCGGCGCCACGGGCGTGGTCGGGGCCGTCACGCTCGAGCTGCTCGCCGAGCGCCGCTGCTCCGACGTCCGTGCGTACGCGTCATCCCGGTCAGCCGGCTCGGAAGTGCACTACGGCGGCGGCTCGCTGCGGGTCGAGGAGGCGACGCCGGAGCGGCTCGCGGCCGACGGGCTCGATCTCTGCTTCTTCTCGGTCGGCACCGGCCCGAGCTCCGAGCTCGTTCCGCCGACAGCGGAAGCAGGGACAACGTGCATCGACAAATCGGATGCCTTCCGGCTCGCTGAAGGAATTCCGCTCGTTGTCGCAGGGGTGAACGACGAGGCGATCGACGATGGCCCGATCATCGCGAACCCGAACTGCTCGGCCATTCAGCTCTCCTGCCTCCTCAAGCCGCTGCACGAGGCCGCCGGCCTGCGGCGAGTCCGGTTGGCGACCTACCAATCGATGTCCGGCGCGGGCGATCCGGGCGTCGAGCGCCTGCGCGACGTTGCGCCGATGCAGGCCGACCTCGCGATGGACTGGGAACTGGAGGACGACGAGTTCAGCGAGGAGTCGAAGCTCCGCGCCGAGACACAGAAGATCCTCGGCCTGCCTGACCTCGCAGTCCAGGCCACCTGCATCCGGATCCCAGTCCTCGTCGGACATGGGCAGGCGATCTGGGTCGAAACCGAGGAGCCATTGGCGCCGGACCAGGCGCGGACGATTCTCGGCTCGGCGCCGCACGTCGCGCTCGAAGACTTCGCGACCCCTGGAACGGCCGCAGGCCGTGATGAGGTCCTAGTCGGCCGGATCCGCCGAGGCTCGGAGCCGAATGAGCTCGCACTGTGGGCCGTGAACGACAACCTCCGCAAGGGCGCGGCGCTCAATGCCTTGCAGGTCGCGGAGCTCATCCTCGACCGCAGCGCACCCCGGGCCGGCGCCCGAACTCACGCAGCCAGCGCACCTATTTGACCGTCGACGTGGGCAACCAACCCGTGAACGATGCGCAGTATCGGTTGCTCGACGATGTCGATTTCGGCGACAACGTCATCGTGTCACCATTCACGAATCTCTACGGCTGCCGCATCGGCGACGAGACGCGGATCGGGCCATTCGTGGAGATCCAGCGCGATGCCACCATCGGTGCGAGGTGCAAGATCCAGAGCCATGCGTTCATATGTACTGGGGTCACGATCGAGGACGAAGTCTTCGTCGGTCATGGCGCGCTCTTCATCAACGACAAGTTTCCGCGTGCGACAACCCAGTCAGGTGCGCTCAAGACGGACGACGACTGGGAGCTGGTGGGTACGGTCGTCGAGCACGGTGCCGCGCTCGGCTCGGGGGCGATCGTCCTCGCCGGGGTTCGGATCGGTGCGGGTGCGCTCATCGGAGCAGGCGCCGTCGTCACGCGTGACATCGCGCCTGGCGAGACGGTCGCCGGCGTGCCGGCCCGCGCGACGAGATCGCGCTAGGTGCCGCGGCTGCGGTACCACGTGAATCCGCCGCGGCCGGTCCTGGCCGGACGGTAGAGCGCATACACGGGCGGTGCGCCCGGTTGAATCGCGGACGTCACCACACAGACGAACGACCGCGCGTTGCTGCTAGGCGTACACACCGCCTGGAGATTGTTCTTCGCCAGTCCCGTTTTCCCGTCGATTAACGCTGGAGGCAACTTTCCGGCGGGAGATTGAACGATCACCGTGAGGAGCTTCCGTTCGACGGCGGCGCTCGTTTCAGCTGCCACTTTCGCTGTGCTCTGCTTGCGGCGTTTCGGCGGCGCGCTCCTGCGCCGGTTCGCGTTCGCCGCGCGTCGTTGCTTGGGCTTCCCCACCGGGCGATCCCGCACGGTCGTTCTCGCCGCCGAGGCGGACCGCCGTCGTCCCGCTGTCAGAACGGAAGCGGCCCGGGTGGTCTCCGGAGCGAGCGCCGCCCCGCCGTCGGGTGAAGCAGGCTGCGGTTCGCTCTTGGTTCCCGAGACGGCAGCTGCAGCTAGGAAACCAGTCGCCATTAGGCCAATGCCGAGTAGCACCGCGCTCAGTCGCTTCAAAGCACGAGTGGAACCAGCGCGTACGTCAGCGCCCCCCCGCTGCGCAGCTGCATCATCACCGAGCGTCTGCCTTGGCCCGGGTCTTGGGCGCTTGGCGGGCACCGCCCGGACACGAGTCGCCAAGTCTGGGTCGACGAGTACGAGTTCTGGACTGATCGGCTCCATCACGTCCTGCCCCTCTGAGGGTACCGGGGATACCGGAGTTCGTCCCCCTGCGACGCTGGTTCAGGTCACAGCCGGCAGGACGCAGAGAATTCCGCGGATGGCCTCGGTGGCCCCCCGGCTGACTCGCTGCATGGCTGTACCGTGCGCAGCCGTCCTTTCGAGCGCGGCGGTAGTCTGCCTGCGATGAATTTCCAGTCGCATGGGCCGCCGCTGGTTTGGCACTTCGTCCGCTGTTCCGCTCGGATCAGCCGCCCCCTTCGCGCCAGCGACCGATGAGGCCCTCCCCTGAGAGCGTTCGGGAACCTCGAAGAGATAATGGGCCAGAGTATTCTTTCGTCCTGCCCGTTTACAATGAAGACGAGAGTATCCGGGCCCTTTATGAACGGTTGCTGTCGCTATTGGGGCAACTCGACGCAACCGCCGAAGTCATTTTCGTAGACGACGGTAGCGACGACGGCAGCTTCGATCAGCTGTTCGAGATCACTCTTCAGGACTCCCGATTCAAGGTTCTTCAGCTATCGCGCAATTTCGGCCACCAAACTGCAATCACGGCTGGCCTGGACTTTGCATCCGGCAATGCTGTCATCGTCATGGATGCGGATCTTCAGGACCCGCCGGAAACCGTTCTCACGATGGCACAACGGTGGCGCGAAGGGTTTGACGTCGTGTACGCAGTTCGCAACGAACGGCTCGGTGACAGCCACTTCAAGCGAGTTACCGCCGCGACTTTCTATCGTCTATTGAGAAAGCTTACTGATGTCAACATTCCCCCCGACGTTGGAGATTTTCGCCTTGTCGACCGGAAGGCGCTCGAGGCATACAAGACAATGCGAGAGAGCGATCGTTACGTCCGAGGAATGTTCAGCTGGGTAGGCTTCAAGCAAGCGGGCGTCGTGTACGACCGAGACGAGCGCTTCGCGGGGGAAACCAAGTACCCCTTGAGAAAGATGATGAATTTCGCCATGGACGGCATTGTCAGCTTCTCGAACGCGCCTCTTAGACTCGCACTTGCACTCGGTTTCGCGGTATCGATTGGCTCGTTCATCTACGGCATCGTCGCAATTATTCTCAAACTCAGCGGTGCTTTCACGGTGCCCGGCTGGACGTCAATTATCTTCGTAGCGAGCTTTCTCGGCGGTGTCCAACTGATCGTCCTTGGCGTCGTGGGCGAGTATGTGGGAAGAATCTACGTGGAGACGAAACGGCGGCCGCTCTACATTGTCAATCGCGCGGCTGGCTTCTCGAGGGAGATCGAACCGGGGAGACGAGTCTTCGTCTGGGAGGAAGCCTCCGAGGAAGCCGCGAACCAAGGACGACCATGACACCCGACGAGTCGGTCACGGCATTGAGGCACGACATCCGCCAAGGATCGCGCGACTCCTACGGGTTGCCCTCCGCGTCCTGAGCGGCGATTCCTCCACGGTGCTCGGGCCTCTCGCGTAGCCCCGTCGCCACGCGAGCCTTCCTGGGTGCTGCGACCGGAACTGACGGCACTGCCGGACTCGCGGTCTGGACCTGAGTCTGCCTTCTGAGAGCGAGCGACACCGAGACGAGCAGGATCAGCAGGGCGAACGTGAAGCGCTCCGCCAACACCTCATTCACCCCCTCCGGCAGGAGCTCGAGTTGCCAGCTGATCGGAGTAGCTAGACAGAACAGCGCTCCCCAGGTCAGCCAATCGCGATACGGAGAAGCCCGGTCGGTTATCGACACCGCAAGCGGCAGCAGGAAGATGCCGTAGTGCGGAAACGCGAACGTCGAAGCGAGAAATGCTCCGACGAGCAGGATCGAACTCAGCTCGACGAGGCGGCGCGGCTCCGATCTGTCGGTGGACTGCCACCGACGCCAAACCAGAATGCCGGTTGCCGAGATCACGACGAGCTGAATGGCGACGACCGCGGGATCGGGAATCGAAAACCGAGCCGCTACGCTCGATAGGGAGATGCTCACATCCTGAATGTCCTGATTCTGACCACGGAACAAGAGGGGCAACGTTCTATCGAAAAAATGCCGTGTCTCGGGAGCCGAAAGAAGAACGAGAGCTGATAGGGCGAGCGGAACCGCAACTGCGATAGCGAAACCCTTCCAACGGCGGTAAAGGATAAGCACGATCAGAAGCGGCGCCAGGAGAGGTTTGAGGGCGAGTGTGAGGCCCAGCCACACTCCAGCGCTGGTCCAGAGGCCACGGGTGGCCGCACGAAGGAAGAGAGCCAGCCCGAGAAGCAGCGGACCGTTGACATTTCCGGCGTCGATAGTGAAGAGCACCGGCCATGCGAGGCTTATTCCCAGCAATGCAATCGCCCCCGCAAGACCGCGCCACCGCAGTCCGAAGACATTCAACAGGACTGCCGTTGCCGCGAGAATCGTCGCAATATCGACGACGAAGAAAAGGCGGCCCGCCCAATTCAGGGTCAAGGCTCCAAGGGGCAAGAGCATGAGCAGAGCACTCGGTGGATAGAGCAGGTCGCCGGCACCCTTTTCCGTATATACCGTCCCACCTTCGAGAAGCGCCCGGACTGCGTGCCATAAGGGTGCCGTATCGTAGCCCTGCTCACCGTTTACGATCGGGACGAGACTGGTTCCCAGACTGAGGACACCAACTACCCAGAACGCGGTGGTGATTGGCCGCGCCTTCACCGTTCCATGATACGGCGACCGCGGTTCGGGGAAAGCAACGAGCTCCTGCTGCGCGCGTGTGCAGGCCTTCGGCATCTCACATTTCCTACCCGGTGAGATTTCGGCACCGTGGATACCATCGGCTCGGTTCTCGTGACGAATGAACGCCGTTGTTCCGCCGGTCGGGCATGTTCGACTCGAGCCGGAGCTCAAGACCGGGCTCGGCCGCCCGGCACGTCAGCTGCCTCTCGCTAGCGCACCGGAGTCGCGACGAGCAGGCAGAGTCGCCGACCTCGCCCGATGTGTCCAGCGCTCTTTGAGCCCGTGACCGCAGAGCGGCGTTGTGGCGAGATCCCCGGATGATTCCGGTGCACGCCGCCGTTTATGGAATGATTCCCCCCAGCGATCTCGAACTTTCAATAGTTCGGCGATGCCTGCTGAGGAGGCGCGATGTCGGTCTGGCTTTGGATATTCGTCGGGGTTGCCGGGTTCTTCGCCGCCTCGCTCCTAATCGGACTGTTTCTCGCGGCGATCTTGGCCAAACTCGGCCAGGAGTTCTCGGGACTCATCGAGTTCGACCCACTGGAATTGTCGCCGCAGACAGACCCTCTCGCTTCGACAGGCAGCGTCGCAGAAGAGCGCCTTGCGGCGGGTCGATCCACCACCCTACGGCTGAAGTAGCCGCCGCGCGATAACGCACCGAGGTCTAGGCCGTGTTGCCTTTCTTTTCCATGCATCCAACGTCGGGGGAGCCAGGCGCGATAGGAACGATGCCGGTTCGGCAACGCATGCCCCGAGAGCCACTACTCTGAGATGATGCAGGCGAATCGCGAAGCGGGGTCACCAGGGACGGCAACGCCATGGGTCGGCGGCGAGTCCACCGTCCCCCTTCTGATCCGGTCGCTCGGCAGCTCTATCGATGTGCTTCGCGCACTGACTGAGTCGGACATTCGTTTCCGCTACGGGCGGGGTCCGTTCCGGTTCGCGCGTTGGCTGCTGGACCCCGTGGCGCTCGTCGGCGTTTACCTCTTTCTCGTAAGTTTCGTGCTCGATCTCGAGGCAACGACCCCGGGCCTAAGCCTCGCGTGCGCGATCATCCCATTCCAGCTCGTGATGTTGACGATCGCGAATGCGATGACGGCGCTCGAGCTGCGCAGGCCCATCCTCCTGAACATGTCGTTCAGACGGATGCTGTTGCCGATCTCCGCAGCGCTAACTGAGGCCGTCGCATTTTCCTCGAGCTTGTTGCTCGTGGTTGTGATGATGGCGATTTACGGCGTAGCCCCGACTTGGAGCATCCTCTGGTTTCCACTCGTGCTGGTAATCAACATTCTGCTCGCGATCACAACAGCCTACGCAGCCGTCTTGTTTGGAATATGGCTTCGCGAGCTACGGTCCTTTGTCACGAGCTTCGTGCGCGCACTCTTCTTTCTCGCACCCGGCCTCGTACCCCTCGCCGAAACAAGCGAAGACGTACAGACCCTGCTGCGCCTCAATCCTCTGACCGGATTGTTCGAGGCCTATCGCGATGTGTTCATGGATGGAACGAGACCCGCGCTTTGGGAACTGGCCTTTCCGCTCGCGGCCGCCCTGGCGCTCCTTGTGATCTTCCTGCCTCTGTACCGCTCAGAGCAGCGTCAGTTCGCGAAGGTCATTTGATGATCATCGCCGAGGACGTCGGTGTGCAGTTCTTCTTCAACCGCTATCTCCGGGTTGTCACCCCTGGACAGGCGCGCCTCCGCGGCACCGGCGTCACCACCTGGGGCCTACGCGACCTCACGTTCTCGATTGAGCGCGGCGTGGGTACGGCATTGATCGGGCCCAGCGGCTCGGGGAAAACGACCTTGCTGCGCGTCCTGGCAGGTGTCTATTCGCCCGATCGCGGGAGGATCGAGATTCGGGGGCGCGTTGCTTCCCTACTCTCGATCGACGCCGGGCTGCTCTCGTTGCTGACGGGTCGCGAAAATGCGCTCTTGCTCGGCGTCCTCGGAGGACTTTCCCGACGTTCCGCCGCACGGGCGCTCGGCACCGTGAAGGAGAGGAGCGCTCTCGGCGAGGCGTTCGAACGTCCTGTCCTGACGTACTCGCAGGGGATGAAGGCCCGGCTCGGGCTCGCCGTCGCGGAGGAGGCCAACCCTGACATCCTCGTGTTGGATGAGGTTCACGAGGCACTCGACCACGAGTTCCGCCAGTTTCTCCAGGAGCGCGCACACGCGCTTATCGAGGCCGGCGGTATCGTCGTCGCTGCGGGGCACGACCACCCCATGCTCGCCAGCCTCTGCAGCCGAGCACTATGGCTGGAAAACGGGTCGGTCCGAGAACACGGCCCCTTCGATCAGACTCAGCCGCGCTACCTCGACTCCGTGGGGAGCACTTAAGCGGCCGAGTGTCAAGCTCCCTTCGTTGCGCGAACGGTTACGACAAGCGGAAAAAACGGATCGTCGCGGTTCAGCTCTCGCGGCGAGAGCTCCTCCATGGCCATCCCGACGAGAAACGCCACAGCAGTGAGCACGTTGCCGTGCCCACGCACAGCAACGTGTCCTCCGGCGAAGACCTCTCCAAATAGTCGCGAGCATGCAGCCGGCGTTAACCGCCAAAACTCAGATTCGAGTTGGAGCCGAGTTATCCGACTGACTGCCGGAACCGTGCAGAGGAGCGTACCGCCGGGACGCAGAATCCGATGCACGTGCTCCACGGCCGCTTCGAGGTCGTAGATGTACTGGAGCGTCTGCGTGAGGATGACGCAGTCGAACAGCTCGCTTGGGACCGAGTCGGCTGCAGCGAGGTCCGCGACAATCGTCGCGGCTTCGTTCGCCGGATCGATATCGAGGATGTCCTGGCGTTCGACGGCCACGCCGAAGCGCTCGACGTAGTCGGCGTTCATCACCTCGAGTACTCGGCCCCGGATCGCGGCGCGCTCCTCGGCCAGAAACCGTTCGATGTAGTAGCGGTCGACGGGCGTTCCGCGGTCGCGGCCCCAGTGCTCGCTCAGCGGCGTGGTTCGGCGAATGGTTCCGAGCCACGCTGGTCGCCGAATCCGCTCCAGGCGACGCCGCCATCGAACTCGGTCATTCACGGACAGGCGACTCGGGCGCTGCACCATGGCAAAGACGTTACTTCGTCCACCGGGCCGTTCTCGCCCTACCGATGGAATCATGACGAGAGCAGTGCTATGTCATGCGGATTTCCTATGAAGCCGGTCGTCCCGTGACCGCGAGGGTGCGGGTCTTTCGCGCGCCACCAGTCAAGAGTGACGTTCCGCCACGCGCGTCTCCGACCTTCTCCGTTGTGGTCGCGGCCTACAACGCCGCCGATACGATCGCCGAGGCAGTCGAGTCGGCGTTACGGCAGACGCTTCCACCGCTCGAGGTGATCGTCTGCGACGACGGATCGACGGACCGAACTGCCGCAGCACTCGAACCCTTCGGCGACCGCGTCACGTACATCCGGAAGTGGCGCGGCGGCGTCGCGTCTGCGTGGAACGTGGCTCTCGGCCGAACAAGGGGTGAGTTCTTTGCGGTTCTTGGCGCGGACGATGCGTACATGCCGACACGGCTCGAGGCCCTGACAGAGCTCGCAACGGCTCGATCCGATCTCGACATCCTTTGCACTGACGCGTTCCTCGAGCTTGACGGACAGCCTGTTTCGAAATTTGGCGATGACACTCCATTCGAGGTCGCCGATCAGGCCACAGCGATCCTCGAGCGGTGTTTCTGCGTCGCGCCGGCGGCCCGGACCAGAACACTCATCGACGCCGGCGGCTTCGACGAATCGCTGTCGAGGGGCTCCGATTGGGAATGCGTGATCCGGCTGCTTCACCGCCAGGCCATCGCCGGCCTAGTGGACGAGCCTCTTTACCGCTATCGCTTCCACGCCCGGAGCTTGACCGCCGACCGCGTTCGGACGCTCCGCGATCGTGTTGGCCTCCTCGAACGCGTCGGGCAGACGTACAACCTCAGCGACCGAGAACGTGCGGTGCTTGCGCGATCGGTAGCGCGACAGCGCGCGTCGCTCGCATTGACAGAAGCTGAAGCGGCGTTGCGTGGAGGCTCGCCCGACGCCCGCCGCCGTGCCTTCGTCGCGGCGCGCACGCCGACGGTGGGCTTCCGTGCCCGGACCGCCGCTCTTGCGGCCGCACTCGCGCCGAAGGCAGCGCGACGAGCGCTCGAGCGGCGGGAAATGCGAAGCGGACGGAGCCGACTGAAGCGCTCGCTCGGACGCTCCACCCCCTGAGACGGTACGCCGACGCCGCGCGTTTCGCATCAAGGACGCGCGGTACGAGCTGCGCAGCGCCGTACGCGTGACACCTCGCTCACGGGTTAAGAAGCCCGCCACGAACCCAACCGGCGTGTTCGCCCAGCGGTACCCACCGTGCCGCGCGCGGCTTTTCCGCTCTAGCGCCCCCGCGTCTGCAGCGCGAGTCGGGACCGACCAGTCCTCTCGTCGAGACGCTCGAGATAACGGCGTGCGATGCCTGGTGCCAAGGCGGCCGCCAGTGCCTTCATACGCGGGACGAACCCGTAACCCGGACGCCCGAAAGCGATCTTGAGCGCCCTGCGCCTCGGGTGGGGAGCGAAGCCACGCAACGCTTCTTCTGCCTCAGCTAGCTCGGCTTCCCTGCGCTTATCGGCGAGCTCCCGTTGGAGGTAGCGCCGCTCCTCGGAGGTGAGGCTTGCATGATTACGGGCACGCTCGAGCACGACGACTCCCGAACGAAGAGAGCGCGGCAGGTTCGAGCTGAGCGTGCCCGACCGGATTCGATACACACATAACGGCTCGTCGACGAGGCCGACCCGCGAGCCGCCGAGGATCATCCGCAGGAAGAGGTCCGTGTCCTCTGCGAGAACCGTTTCGTCATACCCTCCCACCGCCAGCAGCGCCTCGCGGCGGAACGCGGCGTTTCCGAAGATGAAGTGCTGATGAATGATTCCTCGCCGCTGGTCCTCGACGATGAAGCGCGCCTTGCCTCGGTAATACCGTCCGTAGATATGGCCATCGAGCTCGAGAAAGGCGTCCGTCGTCAGGATGTCGAGGTCCGGCCGCATGGCAGCCAGGTCACCAACCGCTTCGAGATGGCCCGGTAGGAAAATGTTGTCCGCATCGAGAAACGCGACGAACTCCGAAGACGCTGAGCGGGTAGCGACGTTGCGGGCTGATGCGGCGCCTCCATGCTCCTTTCGGAGAACGGTGATCCGGCCGGAGAACGGCCGAAGCGCTTTAGCCAGTTCGTCGGTGGAACCG
The DNA here is from genome assembly GCA_035265935.1 of Gaiellaceae bacterium. GTDB lineage: Bacteria > Actinomycetota > Thermoleophilia > Gaiellales > Gaiellaceae > JACDAN01. The sequence goes on along the minus strand of DATFOC010000035.1, from coordinate 7,171 downwards.
TCGTCGCAGACGATTACCTCAGCGGGAGCAACCGCCTGTGTCAGTGCCGACTCCACCGCGTCCGCGATGAAAGCCGCGGCTTGGTAGGCAGGGATGATGATCGAAAAGCTGGGTGGCGCCACCGCAGCAATGGGTCGTTCCGGCGCGGGCGCGAGAATTCGCCTCATCGTGCGCGCTGCTTCATGGTCCGGAGCGTACCGCCGCTGTTGCTCTTCGACAGCTCAGTCGTCGGCAGGATGCCGGTCTCCTCGTAGGCGTGCGAGCGCCTGTCTTGCGCGACCGGCGCCTCTTTGGGCGGTGTACGCGGCGTAGCGTCGCTTCCGCGGACGAGCGGCGAATTCGTGCCACTCGTCCCGCAATCGCCGCGCCAAACGCCATCGGTCATCAGCTGGATTGAACGGGAAACGAAGCAGCTCAGGAGCCATTCGGCCGATCAAATCGGTGTGATGTTGGCCGTCGCGGCGAGCCGACTCGGGAAGCGTCAGCACGGTTGCCAAGTACGTATGGCAGTTCGCGATGTACAACCGCTCGTACGCCGTCAGGTCGAGCGCCTGTTCGATTGAGCTGACCCATCCCGCGATCCGTTGCTCGAGGTACAGTCGGTCGCGCCAATCGAGGCCTGCATATGAAGTCGCCGCCGCCCATTCGACCCACTCGGCGATCCCGGCGAAATGCGCGCACGAAGTGGGATGAAATTCGCGGAAGTGAAATCGCGTGGAAATCGCATGGACGAGATCTTCTGCGTCCGGCTCTGGAAATTTTCCGTGGAAATAGCATCGTCCGAGTTCGAAGACTCCTCCTCTCAGAATGATCGCCGGAGGAGCAAACATTTCCCACTGCCCGTGAGCAAAGAACCGTCGATCGCCATCTGCGCAGTCACCTGCCGTGTGAGCATCGAATAAGGCCTGACGATCGCGCGAAAAGCTCTTCGGGCGAAGCTCCCGATGCTCATAGCCGACCGCCCGGGCGAGAAGCGGCGGAAGTCGACGATCGCCGCTCTCCATGAGGGGATACGTCTGGGTGAACGTGCTGAGCGGAACATCTGCGTGCCTGGCGGCCGCAAGGATCAGGCGCGAATCGAGGCCCGATGTCAGAGGCAACCAAATTCGATCGGGCCGTTCCCGCAGTCGGCTGAGTGAAGTCACGAGGTTGCGCTGGAGAATGTCGAGCGCTCGCTCGTAGGTCTTCGGCTTCGGCACGTCGGCAAGGGGCGAGCGGGCGACGACTCGCCTTTCTGTCCCAGCGGCCAGCGACAGGATCTGTGTCGGCAGAAGCTTCTTCACACCGGCGAATCGCGACCGCGGGGGTGGATACCAATCCATGCCCTTCCCCAGATGCAGCCCGGGGGCGGCGGATGACACAGGGTCGCATCCCGGTAGTGCGGCTATGAGCGCAAGACTGCTGGACACCCACAGTTGGGCCTTCGGGCCACGATGGACCGTGCGGTAAAAGCATCCGAGGAGGCCCGATGCGTCGATGTGGAGCTCCGTATCGCTGAACAGGAGCCAGCGGCCGGACCATGAGGCGTACAAGGCGAGCAGCGGACCCTGCGCGTGCTCAGCAAGCTGGTCCAAAGGCGCCGGTGCATCGGCATCGCTCTGCAACGCGACTCCGAGCAGCCACCACGGAACGCCATGGCCGTCTGTAACCGAGGCGACGGGCAACTCTGCGCAGCGGCTGAGATGGAGTGACGGGGTGATCTGCTCCGAGACCCACCCGTCTGCCGCGAGCCAGGGCTCGGGCCCCAGGACGAACTGGCGACGATGCAGGCGAGGCTCACCGGCTACCCCTCGGCCTCCAGCGCGCCGGGCGGGCAGAGGACGTGTAGACACGCCTTAGCGAACGGTGACTGTCACCGCTGCGGATGTAGCGCTGTTGCCCGCGCGGTCTCGTGCAACCGCGGTCAGCACGTGCTGCCCGCTAGCTACCTTCTTCGTGTTCCAGGGGAGCTGCCACGGCGAACCGGTCGCTGTGCCGACAAGCGCTCCGTCCACGGAGAACGCCACCGAGGCGACGCCTGCTTGTGCATCCGTCACCGCCGCGACGATCTTGACGTTCCCGGATACCGTCGCGCCGTTCGCCGGCGAGGTGATGCTGACGGTTGGCGGGGAGCCGTCGACCTGGATCAGCTGACTCTTTGTCGCCTCGACGTTTCCGCTGTCGTCCCAAGCTCGGTACTTCACGGTCGTGGCGGTCGAGACGGCGAACGGGCCGGTATAGAGCGTGCTGGATGTGGTCGGATCAGACCCGTCCGTCGTGTAGCGGATGGCCGCGACCGAGCCTCCTACGTCTGTCGCAGAGAGTGACACGCTCACCGGCGGCGCGTACCAACCGCTCGAGCAGGCCGCGCTGTTGCAGGAGATCGTCGACGTAGGTGGCGTCGTGTCCGTCGGTGTCGTGAGGAACTGGATCACCTGGCTCTTGGGCGTCTCAACGTTGCCGGCCATGTCCCAGGCCCGGTACTTCACGGTCGTCGTGGTCGAGACGGTGAACGGGCCGGTGTAGAGCGTGCTCGAGGACGTCGGGTCGGAACCGTCCGTCGTGTAACGGATAGCGCTGACGGCCGTCCCCGTGTCCGTGCCGGACAGCGAGACGCTGACGGGCTGGCTGTAGATGTTCGAGCAAGCGCTGCCGTTGCACGTGATCGCGGAGGAAGGCGGCGTCATGTCGGTCGCAACGTCCGCCATGGTTCGCACATACGTCCCACTCGACGAGCGCGGTGTAAGCCAGCCGAGGAAGGCGCTGAGGATGGACGGGCTCACCGACAGCCCACCCGCCGGATCGCAGCCGTCGCACACATGGTGGAACATGAGCACGACCCAACCGCCGCCCGCATCTTCGGCCCGAGTGACGGCGCCTTGGATGTTGCTGAGCGTATGGGACGCATTGACCGAAGCGGCGGCGATCGCCCATCGGTTCCGCGGCGGGACAGTCTCGGCAACGACGTCGTTGCAGTTCGGAGGCATGAGGCCAACGCTGCACAGGCCCCAGGCGCGTCGGGCCGCCTGGTATCCGCACGCCTGGACGATCGATTCGACGCTGGAGTTGCTTGCACCGAAGGGATAGGAAAAGCTCGAGCCCGGGAATCCCCGTGAGACGAGGGCCTGGCGGTCGTCGCAGATCTGGCGCGTGGCCTCGGCCGTCGTGGCGGACGTCAGGTCGACATGATCGAGCGTGTGGCCGCCGATTTCGTTGCCGTCAGCGGCGAGACCCGAAACGTCGCCCCAGGTCATGAACGAGGACGACGTCCCAAGCGTGTTGCTATTGACGTAGAACGTCGCGTGAGCGGAGTTCTGAGCCAGGATTGAGCGGGCGGCAGTATGGTCGGCAGTCCCGTCATCGAAAGTCAACGAAACAATCGTCGGCGCCGCGGCCCCTAGGTTTGGCACGACCAGCGCGCCAACCAGGCCGGCGAAGACGACTAGACCCCTGACCCTCCGAGTAACGGTCACCGCAAAACCTCTGTTCCTCTCGACGTACGCCGCAAACCCCGCGCCGCGCTCACACTGTACAGATTTCCCAAATCTCTAACAACCTTTAGCAGCTTCACCGGACGAACAGCGCCCAGTCGCTCGCCGTCACGCGTCGTTCCCCCAGACGACGAGCCTTTCCCTCGGATCGACCTCCGGGCTGGAACCGGGGTCACGAGCCGGGCCAGAAGGCACTTCTTCGCTGATCTTCTCTATCCCCAGGTGGCCGAAATGCGCGAGAACGTCTTCGTCGGTGAGTGCATAGGGCTCGAGCTCCCTCGGCGGATGGTAGTGCACTTGCATCCGCAACACGCCGTCCTTCTTGAGGACCCTGCTGATCTCGCTCGCCGCCCGCGCGAAATCGTCCACATGGTCGATCGCGTTCACCGAGATAACCGCATCGAACGATTCCGACGGGAACGGCATGTCCTCTGCGAAGCCGCAAACGAACGTCACGCGATCCGTGAACTCCGAGAGCGGGAATCCCGCCTCCTCGTAATGACGGACGAGAGGATCGAGTCCGACAATGCGGCAATCCTCGAAGGCGATCGAGAGCGGGTACGGGCCGCAGCCAACGTCGAGAAGCGTCTTACCAGCGAAGTGATGACGCGAGATCTTCAAGGCTTTCGGGTAGCGGTCGAGGCTGACAGCCACCGTCGTGACGCCCGCGCTCGCCTCGATCGTGTCCCTCACTTCCTTCTCTTCGTCGGTGGGAGGAGGACGCCCGTACATCGTCCGTTCCCCCCGGTACCACTCGACGCGGTAGCGGAGGCCCCGCTCCCACCACGCGAGCTCTGCGAGGTGCTTCGCATCCAGGCGCGGGGATCCCTCGTGTCTACGCTTCCGGCGCAACATCCTCTGTCGCTCCCTCACCACGGACGTAGACGAACCGCCAACTCGCGACGGTGCGATCGCTCACGCGCCAACCCGCGATCAACTCGCCTAACGGAACGTTGATCGGAAGGGTGAACGAAAAGGCGACCTTGCCGACGCCGTATCTCGCCTTCCGGTTCCAGCACCGAACGGGCGCCTTGGCAGGGGGACCAATGCAGAGTTGGTAGGACGTCGATTTTCGCCCTCGGCTCAGAGCATCGAGGAAGAAAAAGGTGGCCCCGCCGCCTCTCGTGAGGTAATGGGTCGGTATACCACGGCCGTCGGCGACGACGCCTGCATATCGAAACCGAGACGGCTCTGCCCGACCGGCCGCTGAAGCGACCTGGCCTGCGACAAGCATGATCACAAGAACGGACGCAAAAACAGAACTCGTCGCATGGACGGTCCATCGCCGCAGCATCACTTCTAACGTACCGCTCGCAGCTGTACTTGCCAAGGTCGTTTTCCACTGCCACGGTGAGGCGAATGGGCGCTGACGCAACCGTGGCGCCGTCCGCGCGCCGTTTCGCGCTCACCGTGGGCGCCGCGCTCATCCGCTTTCTGACGCTCAGCACGCAGAGCTACTGGTACGACGAGGCGATCACCGTCGAGCTCGTGAGGCGTCCGTTCAACGGGATGCTCGGAGCAGTTCCCCAGTTATCGGCGAATACCCGGCGACGCACATCCGACCGCTCCTCGTCGCGGTGCCGATCGTTCTGCTCGTCGGCCTCTTCATGTGGACGGCACCCGACGAGCGGTCGGGCGCGCTCCTCATGCTGGGCTTCGCGGTTGTCGCGATCGCGCCTCCAGCCGCGCTGGCACTTGTCAGCGATAACGTCTTGGGCGGCCGCGGGGACTACTTCATCTATCGCAACGTGATCGTTGCAACGGTACCTCTGACGATCGCAGCCGCCACAGTTGTCGCAACGCCTCGCGCCGGCAGGCTCGGAGCGGCGGTTGTCGTGGTCGCCTGTGTCCTACTGACGGGGGTGTCGGTTGAGATCGCAAGGCGGCCCGACCTGCAAAGGCCCGACATCCGCGCAGTTGCCACAGTCACGCAAGCACCGCCGGAACGCCGCGCAATCGTCGCGGATGTCCGCACAGCGGAAGTGCTAAAGCTCTATCTCCCGGAGGCGGTGGACGCCCCTGAGGCCGGCACCTCGATCCGTGAGGTGGACGTCATTGCCGAACCGGGGAGCAGTATCGCGCCGTTGCCACCGCACGGCTTCCAACGTGTCGGCGCCCAACGAGTCGACGCGTTTACCGTCGTTCGCCTCCGGGCACCGCGGAGCCGGCCGGTGAGCCCCGCCACGCTCGAGCGGCAGCTACGGGGCGGGACCGAGTTCGCGGTTCTGCTCATCCGGCCGCGGTGACTGCATCCCCGAGGAGCCGAATCGAGGCGGGACATACGTGTGAGGCGGCTCGAACCAGTGGTAACGGGCGTTCAATGCCGCGACGAAAGGCGTCCGAAGCAGAAGGCGTTTCGCGAAGTCCTTTCGGGCTTTGATCCGCGCCTGGCGAACGTGAAAGGCGTTCTTGGCGGGTGCGGTGTTCGAGTAGTACGGGCTGCCCGCGTGCCACACGCGCAGCTCCTCCAGCACCGCCGATCGATATCCGAGCCGCTCGATCTCCCGGACGTACCGCGCATCCTCGCGCCAGTAGACGGACCCCGGCTTCTGCCCGAATCCGCCAACGCGGTCGTAGAGCTCTCGCGACGTGAGCGTGCAGCTGCCGCCCGTCGGGCCCTCGAGAAGCGCAATCCCGTCGACCTCGCTTCGCGTATACGCAGATCGTTCTTCGCGCAGGTACTTGAGGTACCGCGAGGCGGAGTCGTTGGGATCGTCGACGAGGTTCGCCGCGAGGTAGCCGGTCTTCGGAATGCGCAGAAAGGCATCGAGCAGCGTCTCGTCCCAGCGGTGCGGGGCCTCGACGACGTCGTCGTCCAGCTCGACGAGATAGTCCTGCGACGTGAGTGCAATCGCCTGCGCGTAGGCGTTCATCCCGACGTTTTCGGGATGGAGCACGACGCGAAGGCGCGGCTCTCGCAGGGCGTCGAGGTACTCGCGGGTACCATCAACCGAAGCGTTGTCCCAGATGACGATCTCCTTCGTCTTCTCGGACGTCCGTCCAAGGACGTCCTCGACGCAGCGTCGTAGGAGGTGAAGTCGATTGTGCGTGATGACGACAATCGCGATCACACGGCGCTCGGTCCCGAAACTCGATGCTCGACGGCCTCGAACGAGCACAGCAGTACACCCTCCCGCTCGACTGCAAGCCGGACGCGCGGGTCGCAAAGCGCTCGGACCTCCTGCACACGCTCGAGGCGGTACCAGTCATCGAGACCATCTGCGTATCCCGGATGGCAGCAGAGCTCCGTAACGCCGTCCTCGAGGTTCTCGATCAGGCGGATGAGCGCGTCGACGCTGATCGCTTCTGGCTCCGGACGTCCCCGCCCGTCGTGGCCGTAGAAATCGCCGCAGAAGCGGATACGCCGATCGAGGCGGCGCAGAGGGATGCCGAGCTCGGTGGCGGCCTCCTCGAACGCGGGACGCACGAGCTCCACGATGTGACGGTGCTGGTGAGAGTCGAGGTGTGAGGGTTCCCGACCGACGAGCCGACGAAAACGGTCGAGCTGGCGTTGCAGATCCTCCGCCGCCCGGCGTTCGACGGCCCCGGCCGACCGTGCGGATCCTCGCCGCGGGAAGCGTGACGTCCGCCAGCTCCTTAGCTCGACGTGGAGGCCGACCCCGAAGCCCGGTCGCTCCTGCGCCTGGGCGGCGGCCTCGGCCGCTGCCGGCCGCTCCACCATCAGGCTCGCGCTCGTCACG
>DATFOC010000034.1:0-28351 GCA_035265935.1 Gaiellaceae bacterium | reverse complement strand
GAGTGGCTTTCGCCGGAGCTGCTCGATCTCCACGGCTACGTCTCGCCGACGCTAATCGAGGCAACGACGAAGCCACACAACCCGGGCATCGAGTACGACATGTGGCTCAAGTGGAACCAGAGCCGGATCGACGCCAACGAGGCGGCGATGAACGCTCAGGGCTTCAACGTCACGCGTCCGATCAACGACTGGTGCGCGGATGGGAGCATCCCGGACCAGAACCCGGACGGCCTTTGCGATGACGACACGTCCCGGATCGGACCGAGGTGGGCGGAGAGCTGGGACGACTGGGGCCCGTTCTACACGCCGATGTATTCCCAGCTCGTTGGCCTGAATGGCTCGACCGTCGAGATGTGCAACAACGCGGCCCTCAACTCGGGCGGGAACATTTGCGGGCCGGGCGCGAACATCTACGAGAAGGTCGGCCGGTCCGGCTCTCGGCTGATGCAATACATCACCGTCTGGTCGACGCTGCTCTTCGACACTGAGAACCGCGTCGAACTGATGAAGGATCAGCTCGAGATCTACGTCCGGGGCGAGGACGACGCACCGAGGCCGACGACGGCCGATCTGGCGCCGCAGACGCCGGGTGACCCGACCGACGTCGACATCCCGCCGGGCTTCGACAACGTCGAGAACAACTGGATGATCGACTACCCGCAGGCGTTCGTGATCCCGAAGGGCGATCACCAGCGCAGCGACCCCGAGGCTCGGCGGCTGGTCCGCTGGCTCCTTGCCAACGGGATCGAGGTCCGCCAGCTCAAGAAGGGCTACCAGGTCGACGCCACCACTCGCTTCGAGCAGGACTCGTGGGTGGTCTTCATGGATCAGCCGCTGCGCGGGCTCGCTTACACCTCGCTGGGAGCGGGCCAGGACATCAGCTCGCGGATCAGCATCCTCTACGCGCCTCCGGGCGCCTGGAGCCACGGCTACCTATGGGGCGCCGACGTCGCGGAGATCTCAGACGCGGCGACGTTCAACCCGAAAACCAAGCGCGTCCGGAAAGTCAGGAACGCTCGGGGTGGGGTCGACGGCAGGCGGAACGCCGCGGCGTTCGCGCTCGCGATCGACTCACCCACGGCGGTGCGGACGTTGAACGACCTGCTGGATAGCGGCCTCGACGCAGAGCTCGCGACCTCGCCGTTCACGAACGCCTTGGGTGAGCAGATGCCCGCCGGGACCGTGCTCTTCCCGGCGAGCGCTCGGTCCGTGCTCGAGGACGCGGGCGACGAGTCAGGCGTCTGGTTCATCGGCGTCAGGGGCGGAGCGCTGCCGCCTGTCGAGGCGGTCGACCAGACACCGCGGATCGCGGTCCTCACCGCTGCCGTCAACCAAGACATCTGGGTTCTCCGCGAGCTCGGCTTCACGGCGAATCCGGTCTCGACGGCGACGCTCAACACCGCGCCTACGGACCCGCTCGTTGACTACGACGTCGTCTTCAACACGGCCGCGTGGCCCTCGGCCGCCAATCCGACAGCACGCGCACGCTTGACGGCGTTCTTCGCCGCCGGCGGCGGCTACATCGGAGCGCTGGCAAACGGTGCCAACTTCCTGGTCACCGGCGCCCAGGTGACCGGTCTCGCCGCCATGTCGAACAGCGGCGGCGGGGCGGGTTACAGCGGGATTGTGAACTGGATCAACAGCGGTTCCGGAACCGGCATCATCACCGGGGCCTACCGCAGCCAGGACACGGCGATCATGGACCCGCCGACATGGTTCACGGGTCTGCCGGCTACGTGGACGGCTGACGGAACCCTGCCCTTGACGGGGTTCTTCCTCTCCGGCCTCTGGCCGGTCGACGCGCAGTCGGCGACCGCTCCGGGCTCGCGGGTCATTGCTCACGGCATGAACACCGCGGGCACCTCGCGGATGACCACCTTCGCGATGAACCCGGCCTATCGCGCAGATCCGGAGCGCGAGTGGCCGATGCTGGCCTCGGCCGCCTACTGGGCCGACCAGTAACGACACTCGACGGGGGGCGGCGCGAGCCGCCCCCCGTCGAAAAATTGTCGAATTTGAAATTCTTCCAGGGGTGGAGTACGGTCAAGTAGGGTTGCAACCTAAGGCAGCGGGGGGCGAAAGTTGAACGAGGGCCCGATGTTGCTGCGGCGTGGAGGTCGGCGTGGATTTCTCCGCCGGTCTGTCTTCGTGGGGGCTCTGGCCGGGATGTTGCTGGTTGCACCCGCGCCGGGCGTGGCAGCCGTACCAGGACCGCTCGAAATCAACGTGACGCAGATCGGGACTCCAGGGGCGAATGGGTGGTACAGGGGGAACGTAACTGTCACATGGGTGGTGACCGGCGCAACTTGGTCGGACCCCCAGGGCTGCGCAATAAGGACGCTCGTCACAGACACACCCGGCACCAAGATCACCTGCTCAGCGAGGAACGACGACTTGGGAGAAGAGCTGTCGAAGAGTGTGACTATCAAGCTCGACAAGACAGCTCCGTCCGCCGCCGCTGTCCCTGATCGCCCCCCGGACGCGAACGGCTGGTACAACCGTCTGCTCAGCGTGACGTCGGTCGGTACTGACCCGACCTCCGGGATCGAGAGTTGCTCATCTGCTACGTACGCCGGGCCTGATAATCCAGCGGCCGTGATTGTCGGCGCATGCCGCGACGTCGCCGGGAACATGGCCGGAACTGCCCTCCCGTTCAAGTACGACGCCACCGCCCCCAGCGTCTTTGCGGTCACAGCCGTGCACGGAAACCGCAGCGCGCAGATCTCCTGGCGCAAGTCCAGCGACACGAAGTTCATCGAGGTCTTCAGGACGCCGGGCCGGAAGGGCCAGGGCGAATCGGGGATCTACCGCGGCTCAGCGACCGGGGTCAAGGACACTGGGCTGGTCGTCGGACGCAAGTACGAGTACCGGGTGGTCGCCTTCGACGAGGCCGCGAACCGTGCAGAGCAGAAGCTCAACTTTGTCGCCACGGGCGCGCTACTGAACCCGACTCCAGGACTACGGCTCACATCGAAATCCCCGCCAACCCTCGTCTGGGCTCCTGCAAGGAAAGCGACCTACTACAACCTGCAACTGATTCGCGGGCGCAAGGTGCTGAGCGCCTGGCCCGCGCGTCCGAGCTTTCGACTGCGGCGAACGTGGCTTTACAACGGACGGCGCTATCGACTCGAGCCGGGCGTTTATCGCTGGTACGTCTGGCCCGGGTATGGGCGGATCTCCGCCGCCCGCTTCGGCCGCCCGCTCGGAAGCAGTACGTTCGTCGTGACGAAATAGCGCTGCCGCGTGCGCCGGCACGCTGCAGCTCTCATTTTCGCGGTAGCCGCACTCCTGCTCACGCCGGGCGCCGCCGGCCTACCAAATGTCCCTGGCGACCCGACTCCGCCGGTCGTGACTCCGGTGATCACAGGGATACTCGGGCTAAACGGCTGGTACACGACCAACGTCACTGTCAACTGGTCGGTGACGGACCCGGAGTCGATCATCCTTTCGACGACGGGCTGCAACACGGTCACATTCGCCGCGAATACGCCAGGCAGTCAGCTCACCTGCTCCGCCGAGAGCGACGGCGGCACAACTATCGTCACGAAGACGTTCAAAGTCGACAAGACCGCTCCTGCGACGACTGCGACGCCGTCGCGCGCCGCGGATTCGAACGGCTGGTACAACCACGCGCTCTCGGTCGACTTCAACGGGAGCGACACCACCTCCGGGCTCGAGTCGTGCTCCCCGGATGCGACGTACGCCGGGCCCGACACGAGCGGAACCACCGTCAGCGGGACTTGCCGCGACCTTGCCGGAAACACCGCGCCGGCCACCTTGCCTCTCAAGTACGACGCGACGGCGCCGCAGGCGAGCCCCGCCGCACGGCCGGCGGACGCGAACGGCTGGCACAACCACGCGGTCACCGTCACCTTCCAGGGCACCGACGGAACCTCGGGCGTCGCCACGTGCACCCAGACGACCTACTCAGGGCCCGACGATCCCTCCGTCGCACTGAGCGGATCGTGCGTCGACCAAGCTGGCAACCAGAGCGCCTCCGCGCTCTTCACGACGAAGTACGACGAGACCCCTCCGCAGGCGACCGCGACGCTCTCGCGACCGGCCGACGTCAACGGCTGGCACAACAAGCCGCTCACGGTCAGGTACGCCGGCAGCGACGCGACTTCCGGGCTCGCCTCCTGCGACCCGGAGGAGTCCTACGCAGGTCCCGATTCCGCGGTGGCCACGATCAGCGGCGCCTGCCGCGACCTCGCGGGCAACGTCGCCGCACGCTCGGTCGTGGTCAAGTACGACGCGACGGCGCCTCAGGTGACGGCGACGCCCGGGCGGGCCGCGAACGCAGCCGGCTGGTACAACGCGCCGATCTCCGTGACCTTCGCCGGCACGGATGTCATGTCGGGCCTCGCCTCGTGCGTCCAGCCGCAGAACTACTCGGGACCTGACAACGGCGCCGCGGCGGTTCCTGGAAGTTGTAGCGACCAGGCCGGGAACGTCCGCAACGCGTCCTTCGGGCTCAAGTACGACGCCACGGCGCCGCAGGCCAGCGCTTCCCCCGGACGGCCGGCGGACGAGAACGGTTGGTACAACCACGCGCTCTCGGTCACGTTCGCGGGCACGGATGCGACGTCCGGCATCGGTTCGTGCGATGCGGCGAAGACCTACTCAACGCCCGACACCGCGAGCACCTCGCTCGCCGGTACCTGCCGCGACGTCGCCGGCAACCAGAGCGCAGCAGCGAGCTACGGCTTCAAATACGACGCGACAGGCCCTCTCGTCACTACCGCGCCGTCGCGCCAGCCGAACACCAACGGCTGGTATCGGGCGCCAGTCACCGTCGGCTTCACCGGCGGCGACGCCACGTCGGGTGTCAGCTCGTGCGAGGCCGCGAAGAGCTACGGCGGCCCGGACGCCGTTTCGACCTCGGTCGGCGGCACCTGTCGCGATCTCGCAGGGAACACGGGAACCGCGTCCTTCGCCCTCAAGTACGACGCAACTGCGCCGCAGGCGACCGCGTCGGCCTCGCGAGCCCCGAACGCCAATGGGTGGTTCAACGCTCCGCTCACCGTCAGCTTCGCGGGGACGGATGCCACCTCGGGACTGGAGTCCTGTCCCGCCCCCCAGAACTACGCCGGGCCGGACACGGCGACGGGCTCGGTGAACGGAACCTGCCAGGACAAGGCCGGCAACGCCGCGACCGCGTCGCTGGCGCTCAAGTACGACGCGACGGCGCCGCAGGTGACCGGAGCCAGCCCCGCCCGCCCGACGGACGCCAACGGCTGGTTCAACCACCCGGTCGAGGTGAGCTTCGCGGGCACGGACGCCACGTCCGGGATCGCAGCGGGCGGCTGCACCCAGGTGACGTACGGCGGGCCGGACAACGCCGCGGCCTCCGTCAACGGCACCTGTAGCGACCGGGCCGGCAACCAGAGCGGGATGAGCGCCTTCGGGTTCAAATACGACGGGACTGCGCCGGCGGCGAATGCCGCCGCAGGGCGCCCTGCGGACGCGAACGGCTGGTACAACCACTCGCTGACCGTTAGCTTCACCGGCTCAGATGCGACCTCTGGGCTCGAGTCCTGCCCGGCACCCAAGACCTACGTAGGGCCCGACACCGCCACGGCGTCGGTGAGCGGGACCTGCCTCGACCGCGCAGGGAACAGCGCCGCCCCGTCGTTGGCGTTCAAGTACGACGCGACCGCACCGCAGGCGAGCACGTCCGCCTCGCGGGCGCCGAACGCGAACGGTTGGTACAACGCTCCGCTCTCGGTCAGCTTCTCGGCAAGCGACCTGCTCTCGGGGCTGGCGTCCTGCCCCGCAGCGATCAACTACGCAGGCCCCGACAGCGGCACCGCCGTGGTCAGCGGAACCTGTCTGGACCAGGCGGGGAACGGGGCATTGGCATCGCTGCTCCTCAAGTACGACGAGACGGCACCGACGGCCCAGAGCTTGCCCTCGAGGCCCGCCGACGCGAACGGCTGGTACAACCACCCGCTCACGGTGAGCTTCGGCGGCTCGGACGCGACGTCCGGCATCGCCTCGTGCGCGGCGTCGAGCGACTACTCTGGCCCGGATTCCGCCGCCGTCTCGAGGAGCGGGACGTGCACCGACCGAGCCGGCAATCCGAGTGCCGCGACGACGTTCCCGTTCAAGTACGACGCGACGGCGCCGCAGATCGGAAACCCCGTCCCCGTGAGGCCGCCGGACCGGGCCGGGTGGTACAACCGGCCGGTCGGGTTCGCCGTGCAGGGAACCGACGCAATGTCCGGCATCGATTCGTGCCCACCCCAGAGCTACACGGGGCCTGACAGCGCGACGGCGTCGTTCGCAGGTGCCTGTCTCGACAAGGCCGGCAATCGCGGGACGAAGTCGTTCACGCTCAGCTATGACGCGACCGGGCCCGCGACGACCGCGACGGCCGACCGCTCGTCCGACTCGAGCGGTTGGTTCAACCACCCGCTCACCGTGAGCTTCTCCGGCACCGACGCGGTCTCGGGAACCGATTCATGCTCGTCCGCAGAGAGTTACGCGGGGCCCGACTCCGTCGATGCGGTCGTGGGCGGCGTCTGCGTCGACAAGGCCGGGAACGTCGGGCTCGCATCGCTCTCTGTCAGCTACGACGCGACTGCTCCAATCGTCACGGCCGCCGAGCCCGACCGGCGCCCGGACGCGAACGGCTGGTACAACCATCCGCTCGTCGTCGGCTTCCGGGGCAGCGACGCCACTTCCGGGATCGCGAGCTGCACGCAGGCGACGTACGCGGGGCCTGACACGTCGGGCGCGAGCGTCACCGGCTCCTGCCACGACCACGCGGGGAATGCCGGCGGCTCGTTACCGTTCGGGCTCCGCTTCGACTCCACCGCCCCGGCGATCGGCGAGCTTCGCGTGAAGCCCGGTAACGGCACGGCAACGCTCAGCTGGACAGCCTCGGAGGACACGACGCTCGTCGAGATCCGCCGCGGCGCGAAGCGCATCTACAGCGGGATCGGGCGCTCGTTCACGGACAAGGGCCTCAAGAACGGCATCGCGTACCGCTACACGCTCACGAGTTACGACGAGGCCGCGAACTCCTCCACCAGCTCGGCCGCCGCCAGGCCGAGCGGCCCGCTCGTCTCACCGGTCCCCGGCGCTGTCGTCACTGCGCCTCCGCGACTCGCCTGGAAGTCGGCCAAAGGGGCGACGTACTACCACGTCCAGCTCTGGCGGCAGGGACGGATCCTGAGCGCTTGGCCGCAAGGCACCTCGTTCCGGCTCCGCCGCAGCTGGATCTACAACGGACGCCGGTATCGCCTCACTCCCGGACGCTACCGCTGGTACGTCTGGCCCGGCCTAGGCCGCCGAGCGCAGAAGGAGTTCGGCCCGCTCCTGGGGTCGAGCTCGTTCCGCGTGCGTTAGCGCGTTCGCAGGACCCGCGTCGACAGCGTCAGGAAGACCACGTCGGCGAGGACGAGGAAGAACAGCGCGAGCCCTCCGACCATGAGCAACGTGTCCGGTGAAGTCGCATGGTCGCGCGAAAGAGTGGGAGCCGCCGCCGCGGCAACCTTCACCCGTTCGTTCTTCGGCTTGGTATTGACTTTGGGCTTCGGGGTCGACCTGGCCCGCTTGCGCCCCTGAGCCCGCGTCTCGCGTCGAACCTGGGTGGTAGCCGAACGGTAGACGGGTGCAGATGGCGGCGTGACAGCGGCAGGTGGAGGGTTCGTCGCGGCGGGAGGCGGTGGAGTCACGCGCGGCGCAGCCGGGGGCGGCGTGGTTGAGGTGGCAGGCTGCTCTGGTTGACGCTTCGCACTAGGCGGAGCCTCCGGCTTCGGCCCCGACGAGTTGGGCGGGGCCGGCTCAGGCGCCGGATCTTGCGCGAGCGCCTGACTCGCACCTACGGCGAACGCGCAGCACAGCACCATCAGTACCGATGCCTGACGCAACAACGATCCCCTGGAGCCCCTCATGCGCTTCCCCCCGTGTTCCTGCCTCCGCCGGTCCTAAACGATCCGGATCGGCAAGTCAATGGCTCAGCACCGCGTTTTGGGGCGATGATACTGCCAGATCGGAGGCCATTCCGAGATCCAGGCACACTTCTAACGACCGATTCAGCCGCAGAACTAGAGCACTTGCAGCGAAAATTTTGGCATCGATTTCAACCCAAATCCAGACGTGATACTGCCGCAAACAGCTGTCGTGATACTGGCATTCTCTATTCGTGATACTGCCCTCCCAGTCCTCTTCTTGAGCCAAAACCTGCTTACTCGCCAGCTCCGGCGCACGCGGCAGTCCTCCGAAACTCCCAGCTAATCGTGCGCAGATTCATCAGCCTCGAAAGGTCGAATTCACAGACAATTCAAACGTACCCACTGAAGTAAATGTTAAGTCTTAGGTTGCACGTTGAATTCTTCGACATTTTCGTTATTGTCCAGAACGAAGTCATCGTCTCAAGGGGGAGAGGATGTCCGTCACAGCCGCCGTGGGGACAAGAAACGGAGCGCCCGGTGCGCCGCACATCGGGCGCTCCGTCGTTCGACGGCCCAGAACGTCAGCTTCACGCCATGCAGCAGTCCGCGGCTTGCTCCGCCAATACCATCGCCACGGTGACCTCGGAGCCCGTGCCCGCCTGATCCAGCAGTATTTGCCGCTCGTCCGTCGATTGGCACGGCGTCACGTCGGCCACGGCGAGCAGTTCGAGGATCTCGTCCAGGTGGGCTCGATCGGCCTGATCAAGGCGATCGATCGGTTCGAGCTGGAGCGCGGCGTCGATCTTGCGACGTACGCGATCCCGACGATCGACGGCGAGATCAAGCGCCACCTACGCGATCGGGCCTGGCCGATCCGGATTCCGCGCCGGCTCCAGGAGCTCGATCCGACGCTCCGAGCGCGGATTGCGGAGCTCGTCGACGGTCAGAACGGCGAATTCGACCGCGAGAGCCTGCTCGAGCCAGGCTACGAGCTCGGGGAGAGCCGCGTAGCCCTCGCCCGGAGCTTTCGAGTCCTTGACGAGCGCGAGCGCCGGCTTCTCCGGCTCGCGTACTTCGAGGGGTTGAGCCAGGCCAAGATCGCGGCTGAGGTCGGGATCTCTCAGATCCATGTGTCGCGGCTCATACGCCGCGCCCTCGCGAAACTGCGCGCCGAGATCGGCCAGGATGTATGAAAGATCCCATCGTCCTCGGCTTTCGTAGGCCTACAATCGATGGGTGAGCCTCTTCGCGTCCCCGGGATGGGTGAGCGGCCCGTGAGCAGCGTCCATCGCCGGGCCGATCGTTCGACGGACTCATACGCCAGCCTCCCGTACCACCTCACCGTCGTCCGGGACGGCGAGGAGAAGGCCCGGCCATGGCTCGCGTCGGTCGAGGAGCTTGCCGGCTGCACGAGCCGAGGACGGACGCCGGAAGAAGCTCTGAGCGGCGCTCGGGCCGCGATGACGAGGTGGATCGAAACCGCGCTCGAGGACGGCCGCGAGGTCCCGGAGCCCAAATCGGCGACGAGCCACAGCGGCCGGTTGCTTCTGCGCATGCCGCGAACCCTTCACGCAGAGCTGACGCGGGCATCAGAGAGAGAGGGCGTCTCCCTCAATCAGTTCATCACGGACGTCCTTGCAGGCGCTGTCGTCTGGCGCAGCCGCGCCGATGCGGGCAAGGCCGCCGGGAACTCGACCGCACCGATCCAGACTCCGGGCGCCGAGGGCCTCACAACGGAGCTCGACCCGGGGCCGCCGGGCAAGCGTGACTCCTCGCGGCTCGTCTCGCTCGCGCTGGCCGTCAACTTCGTCGTGGTTGGCCTTGCAGGGATCGTGGCGATCATCGTGCTGGTCGCCGCCCTGCGCTAGATGGTTGTCCAGGCAAGCGTCATGGAGGCGCCTGGTTCCCTGAGCCCGGCTAGCCGTAGGAGCGTCGAGCTGGTCGACAGCCTCGACGGCCTGCGCGAAGACTGGATGCGCCTGGCCGCCGAGAGCGGCAACGCCTTCGCCACCTGGGAGTGGAACGAGCTCTGGTGGCGTCACTACGGCGGCGGACGCCGCCTACGCGTCGCAGTCTCTAGTCAGGACGACGGCCGGGTCGACGCCATCGTCCCGCTCTTCATGTGGGCGCGGAGGCCGCTCCGGATCGTGCGGCTGATTGGTCACGGCCACGGCGATCGCCTGGGGCCGATCTGCGTCGGCGGCCCGCAGAGCGAGCGGCGCGCGTTCCGCCTTGCGCTGGATGCGCTTCCCCACGATCTCTTCGTCGGAGACTGGGTCGCTGGGGACCTCGACTGGGCCGGCGTCCTTCGGGGCCGGGTCGTAAGGCAGACGGGCTATCCGATTCTTCGCTTCCCGGAGGGTTCCTGGACCGAGTTCCTCGCAGGCCAGAGCCAGCGCTTCCGAAAGAGCGCGCGGAACTCCCGCAACCGGTTGGAGCGGGAGCACGACGTCAGCTACCGTTCCGCAGACTCGGCGACTCTCGAAGCCGACCTCGACACGGCCTTCCGCCTCCATCGCATTCGCTTCCGCGAGCACTCGGGCTGTCTCTTCTGCGGCGACCAGGAGCCGTTTCAGCGCGAGTTCGCGGCGCTGGCGTTCCAGCGGGGCTGGCTCCGCCTCCTCCTCATGGAGCTGGACGGCACGCCGGCGAGCTTCGAGTACGGCTTCATGGTGGGCGACGCCTATTTCGCATACCAGGGAGGCCGCGATCCCGCCTGGGACAAGCACTCGGTCGGGTTCGTGCTCGAGCTCGAGTCGATCCGCCGGTCGGTGGAGGAGGGCGCCACGGAGTACCGGTTCCTCGGAGGCGAGGAGGGCTACAAGTACCGCTTCTCGACTGAGGATCCCGGGCTGGAAACGGTCGTCGCGCCGGCGACCCGCCGGGGGAGCATTGCCGCGGCAGCCGTGGACACGGTGTGGCACGTGCCAGGCGGCAAAGCCGCACTGAGGCGGATCGGAACGGCGAAAGCGTCCCCCTAGGAGGACGAGCGAACCGCGCGTAGCGGCCCCGCGAGCGCGCGGAAGAGGATCAGGTCGCCACGCCGGAGCAGCAACAGCGAGCGCCACCCGAACGGATGCTTGCTGCGGAACATGACGAGCGCGACGTAGCCCCCCGCGAGGAACGCCACGCTGGCCGCGGCAGCCGCGCCCGATGCCCCGAAGCGCGGGATCAGCAGGAGGTCGAGCCCGATGCCGACGACGAGCGAGACGAACGGGCCGAGCGAAGACCGGCCAGGGGACGAGGACGCCATCAGCGCGCTGGAGAAGATCGCGGTGGCCGCGAAGCCGAACGCGCCTGGGAGCAGCAGCAGAAACGGCTCCACCGAAGCGTCGTACGCCGAGCCGAAGAGCACCGGCAGGAGCAACGGGCCGAGCACCGCGGCGACCAGGACCAGTCCAGTGGTGACGAGAACCGTCGAGCGGAACGCACGGAGCGCCTGCTCCACCTGGACGTGCGGATCCGCGCGAGCGGCGATCGGGAGCAACGCGGTCGCGGTCGCCGCCGGCAGGTACAGCAGCGCCTCCGAGGCATTGACCGCCACGGCATAGATCCCCAGAGTCGCCTCCGAGGCGAGAAAGCCCAGGATGATCTGGTCGGTGCGGAAGTTGAGCAGGCGGGCCAGGCTCCCCGCCCAGGCTCGGACGCCGAAGTGCATCGACTCGAGCAGAAGACGTGGCCTCGGCGCCGCAATCCCGGCCGCGCGCGCGGACTGGCTCAGGAGCACGAGAGCGACGATGGTCTCGGCTGTAAGCCACACCAGCGCCGCGCGGGTGACGGTCAAGCCGTCCACGACCCAGACGATGCCGAGCAGGAGCGGGTAGACCCAGGTCATGGTTGCGGTCAGTAGCGCCAGCCGCTGCACCCGGCCGCAGCCGAGCAGGAACGCTCCCCCGGCCTCGACGAGGGCGATCGCGGCTCCTGCACCGACCAGAATCGCGAGCTCGGGTCCGCCGATGCCCTCGGGGCGCTGGCCGGCCAGCGAGAGCAGCACCGCGAAGCCCAGCGAACCGACGATCAGCGCGCTTGTCAGCACGAACAGGATCAGGTTCGCGAGCAGCGCACCGCGCGCCTCCATCCGCCGAGAGGCGAGTACGGTCGTCGCCGCCCCCATGCCGAAACCGGCGAGGCGTGCGATCACGAGGGCGCTGACCGTGATGAACGCGATCGTCCCGCGCCCTGTAGGCCCCAGCGAGCGCGCGAGGATCAGCACCGCCGTAAAGAATCCGGCGCTCCCTGCAGCCCTGGCCCAGAAGAGCATCGCCGAGCCGTTGGCGACTGGATCGGGCTTCAGCAGGACGCCACGCTCCGGTTCCCCACCACGCGGTTGTTGCGCGAGTGGGCGGCGCTGCCGTCGTCGAACCGCGCGCTTTCCATCCCGACCACGACGCCGCGCGTGCCTCCGCAGCCTACGTTGTCCCGAACGACGTTCTCCGACGAGCCGTAGAGCGCGATCGCCGGCCGAGCGCCTCCGACGAACTCGTTGCGGACGATCCGGTTCCGGTCCCCGCCGGTGTCGACGATCAGGCCGGCGGCCTTCGCATCGACGATGCGGTTCCCGACGAAGGTGTTGCGGCTCGAGCCGACACCGTCGTAGCGCCACTCGACCTGGATTCCTGCCTCGGTGTCCACGATCAGGTTGTGCGCGATCACCGAGTCGTTCGTCGAGTGCTCGAGGTAGATCCCCGTCCGGGTGTTCCTGATCTCGTTTTCGACGATCGTCGTCCGCGTCGACGACCCCACGGTCTCGATCCCGTCCCACCGCGCCCGTACGACGGTGTTTCCAATCACCGCCGCCTCCACCCCACCGGTCCAGATCCCGCCCTCGTTCGTCCCGCAGCCGCGAGTCCGGCTCTTCGCGGCCGTCCAGCAGCCGTCCCGCCGGGGATCGCGGATGTCGCTTACGAGGTTGTCGAGGACGACCCCGTGGAGATCAGCGGCCGGGTGGCCGTACTTCTGCTGCTGGAGGAGGATTCCGAACGATGTGAAGCCGCGGACGCGCGTGCGGATCACACTCGTGTCGCGCGACGCGTCCGAGCCGAGGGCGACGACTCCAGCATCGGCGGTTCCCCGGCTCTCGATCCGCGAGTCCTGGACCGAGACGCCGGCATGCGCACCCCAGGTGTTGACGCCGTCCGTGCGCACGCGGGTGATGTGCAGGCGCTGGAGCCGCACGTCGCGCGAGCCGTCGAAGACCGCGACGGCGATGCCGTCGTCGCTCCCCCCGCGCAGCGGCCCTCCTCCGTCGATGGTGAGGTCGGAGATCCGGATGTTCCGGCCGCGGGCGACGACGAGCGCCGAGTAGTGCGCACCCGTCCGCGGATGGAGCACGGTCCGCGGGCCTGAGCCGACCAGACGGGCCCCGCTGCCCAGCTGGAGCTCGTCCACCTCGTAGCGCCCCGGCGCCAGCAGGACCGTCACGTCTCCTCGCTCCAGCGCCTTTCGCGCCTGCGAGAACGTGGGACCGGGGGAGGCCTCGACGATCCTGGAGCCGGAAGGAGCGACGGTTACCGTGGCAGGCTTCGTCCGGGTGCGGCCGCCCATGCTGTCCACCGCCTCGACCTCGAGCCGATGGTTCCCGGCCGGGAGCAGCGCGGGATCGACGTCGAGGGAGTGCGGCGCGGTCGTGTCCGAGCCGAGGGGCCGACCGTCGAGCAGGAAGGTGACGGCCACGACGCGCGCGCGCTTCGAGGAGGCTTTCGCCACGAGCTGCGTCGGTTTCGTCAGCCGGTCGGGCCCCAGGAGGTTCACGGCCGGCGCGCCCGTGGCGCTCTGAGCGGCGGGCGCGGGCGGCAAGGGTGCGTCCGCGCAGCCTGCGGTGGCCAAGACGGCGGCGAGCAGGAGGAGGGTTCGTTTTGCTCGGCCGGGCGTATCTACAGACCGATGACCGATCTCGTGGACGGCCGTGTGCGCACCGTGCCGACGGCGCTTCGGCCCCCGCCCGACCAGCCGATCGAGGCGGGGCGCTACCTCGACACGCTCCGTCGAAGCAAGCTGCTGATCGCGGCGATCGTCCTGCCGCTCACGGCGGCCGTCTTCTTCGTCTCCACGACGCTTCCGAAGACCTATCGGGCGACGGCGAAGCTTGTCGTCGAGGACGCCGCCGACCCGCTCCAGACGGGTGACGAGGCTTCCATGGAGCGCCGGCTGGCGACGATCACTGTGCTCCTTCAGACCCGCGAGACGCTGCGCCGGGCCGCACGGCGCGTTCCCCGCGCGACGGTCGCGACGCTCGACGACAAAGTGCAGACCTCCCTCGACCCGACGGCGAACATCATCAACGTCGCTGCCACGGACGAGTCGGCGAGGCGCGCGGCCAGGATCGCGAACGCCGTCGCCGTCACCTTTCTCGCCCGGCAGCGCGCGGTCGAGCGACGGCGGGTCAACCGCGCTCGAGCCACACTGCAGGCGGCCTTCAACGACCTCGTCGGCAAGCGTGGCGTGCAGGTCGCGACGGAGCGCGCCGCGATCCGCGAGCGACTGACCGACCTCAACGTCGCCGCCGCCAGTGCCGGTACGGGGATCGCTCTGGCCGAGGCCGCGCAGGCGCCGAGCGAGCCCTTCGCTCCCCGCCCGCTTCGCAACGCCCTGTTCGCGTTCTTCGCTGCGACGTTCATCGCTGCGCTGGTCGTGCTGATGCGAGCGCAGCTCAAGCCGCGGGTCGGCAACGCGCGCGAGCTGAGCCACCTCCTCGAGCTCCCCGTCCTGGCGGAGATCCCCTACGTGCGCCGCGGACTGGGCCACCGCCCCCACACGGTGAGCTCGGCCGAGTACGAGGCGTACCAGACGCTCCAGGCGTCGATCCGGAAGCAGCTTCCCCCGACGACCCAGCGGACCGTCCTCGTCACGAGCGCCCTCCATGGGGAGGGCAAGACGGAGGTCACGGCCGCGCTCGGCCTGGTGCTCTCGCAGGCCGGTCAGCGCACCTGGCTCGTCTCCGCCGACATGCGCTGGCCGCGGCTGCACGAGCTCTTCGACGTCGAGCAGACGCCCGGGCTTGCCGAGATTCTGGCGGGACGGCGTAACGGGGGGAGGGAGCGGATCTTCGAGCTGAGCGCGGCGCGGAGCGGCTCCGGCATGCTGCACGTGCTCGCCAGCGGACGCAAGCCGCGCGACCCCGCGCAGCTCCTGGCCAGCGACGCACTGGACAGCTTCTTCGGTGAGGTCGGGCAGTCCGACTACGACTACGTGCTGCTGGACGGCCCGCCGCTGCTCGGGCTCGTGGACAGCCAAGTCCTGGCCCAGCGGGTGGACGGCGTGCTGATCGTCTGCCGGCCCGACCAGCAGACTCCCGAGCTGGCGCTCGCTCTGCGCGAGCTGCTGGACCGCCTCGAGGTCAATGTTCTCGGACTTGCGATCGTTGGGGCCCGGGGCTCGACGCACTTCTACCTCCGCGGGTAGCGGATCCTGAGCGCCGTTGCCGCCCAGATGAGCGCGGCCACAAGCCACAGGTGACGCCAGTGGAGCGTGTCGACGAAGAAGCTGTTGGCGAGGAGGCCGGTCCACGCTCCGAGGAGCGCGGCGGAGCCGATTCCGTACGCGCCGAAGCTCGCCGTAGCGTTCCTCGTGGCGAAGCCGAGCGTCAGGAGCATGATGGCGAGCACCACGAGGAGTCCGAGAACCCCCTCCTCGGCGAGCGCCCGCACGAACGTGCTGTGCGCCGAGATCTCCGAGACGCGCTCGAACTGCCCGGGACCGATCCCCAGCGGATGCTCCGAGGCGAGCTCGATGCTCGAACGCTGGGCGCCGAACCGCTGGGTGTCGTAGGCCTGGACGCTGGCGCGCTGCTCGAGGAAGGACAGGGACGAGGTGGCAGCGGCAACGGCGAAGAGCGCGGCGCCCGCGGCCAGGGTGACCAGGAGGAGGCTCAGCGCCTGGCGCACGCCGCCCCGGCGCAGCGCGAGGACGAACAAGAGCACGACCGTCCCGACGGCGAAGTTGAGCCACGCCGCTCGGGAGAACGAAAACAGCACACCGAGGCTCAGCACGGCGAGGAAAACAAGCTTGACCGGCAGCCGGAGCCGGAGCAGCCGCGGCGCGACGGTCTCCTCCATCAGGATGAGGGCGGCCGGGACGAGGAACGGCCCGAAGACGTTCGGATCCTTGAACAGCCCCTGGGCGCGGGGGCCAATGACCAGGAACTCGCTCCCGGGAAACTCCATGAAGAGCGCCACGGACGCCGCAGCGGCGGAGGTGACGGCCGCCGCAAGATAGGCGACCAGCACGAGGCGAGCGCGCCGATCGGTGTGGACGTAGGATGCGAGCCAGAGTCCGAGGACGCCGAGGTAGAGGGTGATCGCGAAGTAGTTGATGGCTCTGGCCGGGTCGCCCGCCTCGATGGAGGCGATCAGGTTGAGCGCGAGGAACGCGCTGACGAGGAGCGTGACGCTCAGCGGCGCGCGGTGGAGCTCGAATTTCCAGGTCGCGAAGGCAACCGCGATCAGAACGCCGAAGACGAGGTCGGAAGGCGCTGGCTCGATGCGGACAGCGGCAAGGAGCAGGATTCCCAGCCCGACCGCGGCGTCGTAGCGAGTGAGCGCCAGCGCCAGCGTGCCGAGCAGTCCGATCCCGAAGCCGAGCACCACCGGCATCGGCAGGGGAGCACGACTAAGGAAGAGGCCGAGGGCGAGGAACAGCGCGAGCAGCGCCGAGCCCACGCAGGCGGCGACCCAAGGCACGCGGAGTTTCGTGCGGGCGGTGAGCGGGAGGGCGGACTCCAAGGGGCGTCCTTAGGCGCGGATGCGCGGCGGCCGAGGGTGCTGTTGCTGATCACGCTCGCCGAAGTCGGCGGGGCCCAGACCTACGTCGCCTCGCTGCTCCCCGCGCTCGCACCCGGGTTCGACGTCGTCGTGGCGGCGCACGGGGCGGGCCCCCTCCGGGAGGCTGCGGCGACTCCCTCGGGGGCCCGTTTTGTCCCGCTCGAACACGTCAGGCGAAAGGTCAGTCCCTTCCGCGACGTGGCCGGCTTGCTCGAGCTGGTTCGCGTGCTGCGCCGCGAACGGCCGGACATCGTCCATGCCAACAGCTCGAAGGCTGGGGTTCTCGGTCGCCTGGCCGCTTCCTTGGCCGGCGTCCCGATTCGAATCTTCACGGTGCACGGCTGGGCGTTCTCCGCACACTCGGGCGTCGCCTCGCGTCTGTACCGCTGGGCGGATCGCCTGGTGCGACCCCTGACGACGGCGACGATCTGCGTCTCCGACACCGACCGCGCACGGGGGCTCGCCGCGCGAACGTGCACCGCGGAAACGACAGTCGTGATCCCGAACGCGATCGACGTCGACGGGGCTCCGGCGTCGCGGCGCGAACGCCCTCGTCCCCTCATCGTCGCCGTCGGACGGCTGAAAGCGCCAAAGGACTTCTTGACGCTCGTGCGGGCCCTCGCGCTGTTGCCGGGGCACGCCTTCGATGCCGCGATCGTCGGCGACGGACCCGATCGAGCCGAGCTGGAAGCCGCGATCGAAGCGCTCGGGATCGGCGAGCGCGTGATCCTGCTCGGAGAACGCGAGGACGTCCGGCAGCTGCTCGCCGACGCGGACATCTTCGTGCTCTCGAGCGCCTCGGAAGGTCTGCCGGTCTCGGTGCTCGAGGCGATGGCCGCCGGACTGCCGGTGGTCGGATCCCATGTCGGCGGCGTCCCGGAGCTCGTCGTCGAGGGCGAGACCGGCCTTCTCGTCGAAGCGGGTGACCCTGAGAGCCTCGCCGCCGCGCTCGACACCCTCGTCGAGGATGCCGAGCTCCGGCGGCGAATGGGCGACGCCGGACGCGAACGCGCTCGTGAGCGATTCGATCTCGAACGATTCTGGGAAGCGCATCGCGAGCTCTACTCCCGCGAGCTCGCCAAACGAGGGCTGCCGGTCCCGGCTCCGTAGCGGTGGCGCCGGTACGCGCCGCGAAACGGCAGCGGCGAGTCGTGCCCGCCGCCGAGCTTGGCCAGGAAGTCGAGCAGGCTGTCTCCCGCGTCCACCTGACGTCGGCGAAGGCAGAACCGATCGGTACCGCGCGTGTTCAGTCCGGGCTCGCAGGTGACGGCTGCGCGATAGCCGGCCGCTTCGGCCAGCGCGCGCTCGCGGAGGCCGTAGAGGCCGGTCGGATACGCAAAGAGCTGGGCGGGCCGGCCGAGCTGAGCCTCGAGCGCAGCCTTCGAGCCCGCGATCTCCTCTTCGGCTTCTTCTTCGCGGAGGGCGGACAGGTTCGGGTGGGTGAGCGAGTGAGGCTCGAATTGAAACGTGCCTTCACGGTCAAGGTCGACGATCTCGTCCCATCCGAGGATGGGCGGCTGCTCGCGATACCACCCGAACTTCGCCCACCCGGCGGTTACCGCGGTAGCAACGAAGACGGTCGCCCGGAACCCGCGTTCCTGCAGGATTGGAAGCGCTTGCTCCGCCACGTCGACGAAGCCATCGTCGAAGCTCAGGCCGACGGTCTTCGCGGACGGTGCGCCGTTGTCGAGGAGTTCGACCGCCTCGAGCACGTCGACTACGCGGTAGGACTGCGAGGCGAGGTAGTCCATCTGCTGGCGGAACCGACGCGGCGTGACGGCCAGCTCGTCGTGATCGTCCGAGACTCGGTGGTAGAAGAGAATGCGCATCCCGACGCCCTCCGGCCGGCCTTGCGTGCGGAGGTACCAGACAGCTGAGCGCGTGCGCGTCGCCGCCGCTTTCAGCGCGTACCGCGTCACGACTGCCTGCTCATGAGCCTGCGGGCGGGGGCGAGCCCGTCCATGTACAGGTGGTGAAGCCTCGGGGACTGCTTCAGCTGCCGCCGCAGCCGGATCAGGCGGAGATTGGCTCGAACGGCGACTGCGCCGCGGAGGCTCGTCTGCAGGCCGAACCCCTCGTACATCGGATCGAAGCTGTCGGTGAGCTCGCGCTTGTACCGCTCGGCGCCGCCCAGGAACTCAACCCGTGTCGCGCCCTCCTTCGCCCCGGCCTCGATCGCGTCCAGCGTCGTCAGGACGCCGGGCGAGAAGCGCGCGAAGGCCGGGTCGAAGCCGGATCGGTAGAAGTAGATACTGCCCTCCAGGAGAAAGACGACCTTGAAGGCGATCGGGCGGCCGTCGACCTTCTTCGTGATGATCCTCGGCACGTCGCTGTCGGCCAGCGCCAAGAGCGCAGACCGCACAAACCGCCTGCCCTGCTCGGTGGCGAGCTCGGATCCGTCCGGCCGTCCCTCCCAGCGGAGGTGGTGCAGCATGAAGACGTCTTCGAGCGCCGACTCGAGCTCGTCGTGCGTACGGGCGACCGCTGCTTCCACGTCGCCGAGGCGTCCGAGGTTCCGGACGCGGCGCCGGTCCTCGGCGCGCTTCTTCGCGGATACCTTGGCGCGGTAGACGGCCTCCCAACCGCCGTCAAGGTCGAGTACTGGGGACTCGACGCGCTCGATCACGCGCAGGCGGGAGTCGCCGAGCGCATCGACGAGGCGGCTGCCTCCCGGCAGGCCGTAGAAGTTGGCGAAGTCGTGGTTTCTGGTCGCGGCCTGGCCGGTGAGCGCGGCGGCGACCTCGTCCTCGCCGGGGCCGGCGAGCAAGTCGGCGAGCGCCGAATGCCGCCCACCCATGAACGTGAGCACGCGCAACCCCCGCACGGGCATGACGCACAGCGGTAGCGCTCCAACCAGCTGTCCGTCGCGGTACGCGACGTGGACGGCGAGCGACCCCGACGAGCCGTAGTACCACCACCACTCGCGGAGCCAGGCGTGGAGCAAGAAAGGGCTCGGCCGAGGCGCCGCCCGTACAAGAGGGTCCCAATCTCTGCCGAGCCGCTCGAAGGCATCGGCGTCGGTAATCGTCTCGAGCGTCAAACGCTCGTGTGCAGCCACGGTCGCGCCCACACGAATAAGGTTCCCCGGCCCGTGTGCGGCGAGCCATCGTCTTTCGGGACTCGCCGTGAGTGGGGTGGGGAACCTTCTTTATGTGAGCTCGAGGGCCCACAGCGGAGAGGTCCACGCCGGTCGTCCGTGGACCGCGGACGTCTCACCAACCCTCGTCGCCGCCGCTGGTCTCGTCGCCTCCGTCAAGGCCGGCAAGGCGAAGTGGTTCGACGCAGGAGGACGGGCGCTGCTCGTGTGGGCAGCTTGCTACATGCTCACGAGCCAGCAGCTCGGGGCGTCGGGGGTCGCCGTCGCCGCGTCGCTCGGGCTTGCCGCCATCTGGCTCGCCGGCCTGCGCAGCGCGTTCGCCGCGGCGCACCTCACCCTCGGCGCGCCGGTTCGCTGCGCGGTCGGGACGGCGACGGGGCTCGTTGGAGTGTCTGCCGCCGTGCTTTGGCTTCCCGGCCTCGAGATGTCCATCACCACCCTGCTGACACTCGCCGCTTCGGTCTTCGTACTGACGACGCTCTGGGAGGGGCTCATCCGCCGAATCGCGGGCAAGCGTCGCGTGCTCGTCGTCGGGCCGTCGCAGACAGCGGACGCAGTGGCCGAAGCGGTCGCCTTCGACGGGAGCGCGCGGTTCACCGTCGTCGGAGCCGTCGACGACGGGCCTGCCCAGCCCTTCCACGTCGGCACAGTCTCCGCACTTCCGCGGATCGTCGACCAAGAGCGTCCCGATCTGATCGTCCTCGGCGACGGCGAGGCCTCGTCGCAGGCCATCGATCGGCTGCTCGGGACGCCATCTCGCAACTTCAAGGTCGTCGGGCTCGCGCACTTCTTCGACTACGCCTTCGGGCGAGTGCCGATCGACGAGCTGACGCCGAGCTGGTTCATGAGCATCCTCCACGTCTGGCAGCGGCCATACAGCCGCATCGCCAAGCGCACGTTCGACGTCATCTGTGCCTCGATCGGGCTCGTCCTCGCGGCGCCGTTCATGCTCCTGATCGCCGGCCTCGTGCGCCTGACGCCGGGGCCGATCATCTACAGCCAGACCCGGGTCGGCGAGGGTGGCCGGCAGTTTCGGATCTCCAAGTTCCGAACCATGCGGCAGAACGCAGAGGTCGACGGTCGCCCGACCTTCACCCAGGTGAACGACCCTCGGATCACCAGGGTCGGCCGCCTGCTGCGGAAGACCCACCTCGACGAGCTCCCCCAGCTCTGGGTCGTGTTGAAGGGCGACATGTCGGTGGTCGGTCCCCGACCCGAGCGTCCGGAGTTCATCCCGATGCTCGAAGAAGCCGTTCCCTTCTTCACCCGCCGCCTGCTCGTCAAGCCCGGCATCACCGGGTGGGCGCAGTTGCGCCGGGACTACGCCTCGGACGTCGAGGGTGCCAAGGACAAGCTCTCGTACGACCTCTGGTACGTCCGCCATAGGAACGTCATCGTCGACCTCGCGATCTGCGCCAGGACGTTCTCGACGCTCTTCCTGAGGTCCGGCCGTTGAGCACCGCCCTCGAGACCGAGACGATCTCGCGGCCGAAGGACTTCGCTCGCCTCGCCGGTCAGTGGGACGAGCTCGTTCGGACCATGCCGCGTCCGAGCCCGTTCCTGCTCCACGCCTGGCTCCTGGAGTGGTGGCGGCATTACGGCGCCAAGGGCGTGCTTGCAGTCCACATCGCGAGGCGA
The DNA here is from genome assembly GCA_035265935.1 of Gaiellaceae bacterium. Taxonomy (GTDB): domain Bacteria; phylum Actinomycetota; class Thermoleophilia; order Gaiellales; family Gaiellaceae; genus JACDAN01. Next base: position 6,956 of record DATFOC010000034.1, on the reverse strand, counting down.
GGCGACCGCCTCGTCGGCGCCTTACCACTGTGGAGGCGGCGTCGGTACGGGCTCCGGGTCACGGAGTTCATCGGGGGAACTGGGGCTCCGCTGGCTGACCTCCTGCTCGCCCCCGGCGAGGACGAAGCGACCGGGGCGGAGCTCGCCTCGCGCATCGGAACGGGAGGCGTCGACTACGTCGACCTCTTCGGCATGCCTTGCAACAGCCGGCTCTCGGCCGCCGTGCAGCAGGGCTCTCTCACCCTGATGGAGCGGCAGGAAGCCCCGGTGCTCAACCTCGGAGCGGACTGGGAGGCGGTCTACTCCCGCAAGCTGTCGTCGAAGGCTCGAAGCGAGCGGCGTCGGCACCGGCGCCGACTCGAAGAGTTCGGCGCCGTGGACGTTTCTCTCGTGCGCACACCGGACGAGCTCGGCCCGGCCCTCGACGAGGCCGTGCGGCTTCACGCCCTCCGGTGGAAGGGACGCCGTGAGACGTCGGGCTTCAGCAAGCCGATCGGTAGTGCCTTCCGACGAGCCGCGGTGCTTCGCCTCGCGCAGGAGGACATTTCCCGCCTGCTCATGTTGCGGGTCGATCAGCGCGCGGTGGCTTTCGCGCTCTACCTCGTCTACGAGAGGACGGCTTACGGGCTGACGATGGGGTTCGACCCCGAGTTCGCCGCCTACCGGCCGGGGCAAGAGACGCTGCTCTGCTCGCTGGAGGAGGCGGCGAACGAGGGCGTCGAGCGGATCGAGTTTTTGGGCGCGGCCGCGGACTACAAGCGACGGCTCGCGGACCGCTTCGAGCCGATCCACGAGGGAATCGGCCTGGCCTCGACGTTTCGCGGTCGGGCAGCGGTCGAGGCGCTTACACGCGGGATCCGAGTCCGAAAGCAGCTCAAGCGCTCACGAACGGCCCGGAGGATCTACAACCGCGTTCCGCGGCTCGGCCAGGGGTAGCGGGCTAGCGACCGTAGATCGCTCGGAGCCGCGGCCCGATCCACCTCCGAAGCGTCCTCAGCGCACGGACCTTGCGCGCCGCCTCGTAGAGGCGGAGATACAGCATCGGCGGGATACGGGGAAGCAGCGGCGACCGGCGGAGCCTGAGCAGCACGAAGAGTCGTTCAGGATCGAGCTCGACATACCGGCGAGCGTTCTCGAACCATTGGGCGCTGAAACGCGCTTCCGTCTGTGCGAACCGCAAAGCGCGCTTTCGTGCGAGCTCGTAGTCCACGAGCGATTGCTCCAGAGGCCTTTCGCCCAGCCTCGCGGCGAGCGCGATCGCATCCTCGAGGGCCAGCTTGGTGCCAGAGCCGATCGTGAAGTGCGTCGTGTGCGCGGCGTCCCCCATGAGCACGACGTGCTCGTGATGCCAGGTCTCGTTGGTCATTGTCCGGAAGTTGAGCCAGGGCGTGCCGCCGTTTCCGCCGACGCTCGTGTGCAGGGCGTGGCCTTCCAGCTGGGACGCAAAGAGTTGCTCCAGGAGAGCGACCGTCTCGTCCTCGCGCAGATGGTCGAAACCGAGGCCCGACCAGGTCTCCGGTGAGCACTCGGCGATGAACGTGCTCGTCCGGTCGTCGAAGCCGTACGCATGGCACCAGATCCAGCCGGCGGCCGTCGGGACGAAGGCGAACGTGAACGCGTCGAACACCCTGGTCGTTCCGAGCCAGATGTACTTGTTCCTGCCCACACGGACGTCGGTGCCGAAGGCGTCGGGATGAAGCTGGCGCAGCTGGCTGCCGACGCCGTCGCAGGCGACGATCAGGTCGCCCTCCGGCAGTATCGAGCCGGCTTTGACCTCGTGCTCGAACCGCACCTCGACGTCCAGCGCCCGTGCGCGATCGAGCAAGAGGTCGAGCAGTCTGTGGCGGCCGATCCCGTAGCCGGACCCTTCCAGATGGACGGGAGCCCGCCCCTCGACAGCGAGCTGCTGTCCGTTCCAGCGAAAGGCGTTCGCGCTGATCTCTCGAGCGGTCGGCGGGTGGCTCGCCTGGAGCTGGTCGAGCAGATCGTCCCAGAACACGACGCCCCACCCGTACGTCACACCGGCAGGGTTTCGCTCGAAGACGGTGATCTCGTGGTGCGGGTCGCGCTCCTTCATCAGGATCGCGAAGTAGAGGCCGGCCGGACCTCCGCCGACACACGCGATCCTCAAAGCCCGTTCCCTCGGCTCGGCTCTTCCACCATGGCGCCCACCTCCGACCGTGATGCGCTTCGCCTCTCCCTCTCAGTAGATCTCCACTTCTCGACCCGATGAGTCCCCGGGTCTGAGAGGACAGGCACGAGAAGGGCGGGCCCCCAGCGACCCGCCCTTCCGTCGGCTCCCGCCTCTAGGCCGGCGACAGTGTCGTCTTCCGGCTCTGCCGGATCGCGATGCCCATGCCGCCCGCCAGCAGCAGGAGCGCGAGACCAAACCCGGTTGCGACGTACGGGTTGACGTCGATGCGGCTTCCGTCGTCCGTCACGACAACAGTCGCGGCCTCCGACTGTGTCCGCGCATGACCGCGGTCGTCGGGGCTACCGGTCGCAATGCCGAGCTCGGCGGTGGTGACGCCCACGCCGTGGCTCAGGTACGGGATCTCGACCTGCCGGGCCGAATCGACGCGTGAGAACGCGCGGTCGTCGGGGCTCAGCGTCCCAGTCACGTACACCGGCATTCCCTGCTCGTGGCCCGTGTCCGTCGGCAACGGCCTGGCCTGCGCTGTCACCGGCACCATGGCTACGACCGCCAGAGCAAGCGCGATCCCTGTAATCGTCAAACGCTTCTTGCGCCTCATGGCTCCTCCTCGTCCGCTCGTCGTTCCGTCCATGAGCCCAAGCTAGGAGTGCGCCGACGGCGTGTCGTTCAAGCGCGCGACGCCCCGAGTGTCAAACTCGTGACACAACCATGGAATGGGAGCTGTTCGCCGGGGTCCCGGAGGAAGACGTGCGTCGCCTGCTTGCGATCGCACGCCGAAGGACCTTCGATCGCGGCGAAATCGTCTTCCATCGCGGCGATCCCGCCGACTGCCTCCATCTGATCGTCAGCGGCCGGTTCGCGGTCGGGATCACGACGCCCCTCGGTGCAACCGCACTGCTCGGCGTGCGGGGCCCAGGCGACGCGTTCGGTGAGCTCGCCCTGCTCGCCCGGGAGGGCGCCCAGCGTTCGGCGACGGTCGCCGCCCTGGAGCCGGCGGAGACCCGCTCCGTCCTCGTCGGGGACTTCGAGCGTCTCAGGCGCGAGCATCCGGGCATCGACGGCCTGCTTGCCCGCCTCCTCGGCGAGCGGGTGCGGAGGCTGTCCGACCGGCTGACGGAGGCCTATTACCTGCCGGCCGACAAGCGCGTCGTGCGCCGGGTCGCCGAGCTCAGTGAGCTCTACGGCGGCGAGATCCCACTCGCGCAGGAGCAGGTGGCCGAACTGGCTGGAACCTCGAGGGCGACGACAAACCGGGTCCTGCGCGACCTCGAGCGACGGGGAGTCGTCGAGCTTCGCCGGGGGATGGTCGTCGTTCAGGACCCGGACTTGCTGCAGCGCCGTGGCCCGGCGGACGTGAACTGACCCGGAGAGGTTTCTCCCGGTTCCGCGTGGGCAAGACCCCAGCACACGGGCGTCGCTGAGGGGAGAAAAGACGTGGAGAGAGTGCAGGAGGAACGGATCGCAACGAACAACGCGACCTTTCGAGAGGCGAACGAGCGCATCAGCGCGGCGGCGGGCGCCTACGGCATCGAGACGCCCATCCCGTTCATCTGCGAATGCTCCGATCCAAGCTGTTCGGGGATCATTCGACTTAGCCTCGAGGAGTACGAGGAGGTTCGAGCGAACTCCCGCCATTTCGCGAACATTCCGGGCCACGAGGCTGCTTCGATGGGAGCCGCTGTCGTCGTGGAGCGACGAGACGGCTACTCGATCGTGGAGAAGATCGGTCGTGCCGGCGAGATCGTCGACTCCTTGGACGAACGAGGCCCTGTCGGCGATCCGCAGGGGGCGCCGTCCGCCGAGTAGTGTCGTAGCGATGGACGAACGTCAACGACGAATCGGTCTGAACGAGGCTGTTTTCCGCGAGGCGAACGAGCGAATCGAGGAGGTCAACCGAACCTTCGAGCCGCTGACCGGTGAGCTCGTCCTGGTCTGCGAGTGCGGCCATGCGGACTGCGTGGAGGAGATCTCGATGACCGCACCGGCATACGAAGAGCTCCGCTCGGAACCCACGCACTTCGCCATCGTTCCGGGACACGAGATCCTGGATGTCGAGAGCCTCGTGGAGCGCCACGAGGGCTATGACGTCGTCAAGAAGGACGAGGGTGTGCCCCAGCGCATCGCCGAGGCGACCGATCCCCGCTAGCTGAAGCGACGCCTAGACCCGACTCGCCCTTCTTACTCGCCTCTTAGCCGCGGGCGCCACAATCGAAGCGTGTTGCGAGGAAAGGCGTTCGTGCTCTCGGCGGCCGCGATCACGCTCGCCGGCGCGGGCGCAGGCGTTCTCCTCGCGACGCGCGGCGGCAGCGCCGGAGCGGTATCGACCACAGGCGACTTGCCGGGAAAGGCATCGCAGGCTTCCGGCAAGAAGACCTACGCACAGCTCGTCGCCGCGAACTACAAGATCCTGAAGCCGCAGCAGTCGGCCCGCCTGCTGCGGTATGCCGATGCCGCCTTCGCCTGCATGTCGCAGGACCTCGAGCTCGGCAATCCGTTGACGTCGCCCACGAAGATCGTCATGACCTTGCCGTCCGGAACGAAGCCCTTCGCGGTCATTCGCAGCATGGGTAGGTGCGCAACGAGGATCGGCGATCCACCGGCGGGCTCGTCCTTCCAGTTGCGCGGACAGGCCGTGATCGTGTACCTGCCCAAGTACTGCATCCTCGACAAGAAGACGATCGCCCGCACGGCGCCGCGGCAGTCCTAGTCGCCGGTCTGGGGAACTGCTCAAGCGCCCACACGACCCACATTGTTGGAAGAAGCCGAGGCCCGGACTCGAACCGGGCCCCTTCATTACGAGTGAACGCGGACGTGTCCGCTCGGGTCCCACGAAGGGCACGGCTGTCCGGATGTTCTCGGCGGTCACTCCGCCTGCCAGAACCGCCTCCCCTACGGCGGGCGCCACTTGTTCACACCTCCGACCGCACCGGCATAGCGGGAAGCTCGGGTGCCGCATCGACTCGGACGCGCTCGTCCAGTGGGCGGCGCGCGCTCCGTAGCGTTCGGCGTTCGGGCCGGCAGCCGGATGCCGACGCGCGGGCGGGGCGACAGACTAGCTCCCGGAAGCTGGCTGCACTGGTGCAACAACCGCGTGGTGCAGGCCGTCCTCAAGCGAGCCAGCGGTCGCCCACATTTCTGTTCCGCTGACGCGTAGCGGCAGATGAGGTGCAATGGCTTCGAGGGCGTCGGAACGAATGCGGTCATTCGCCGTCCGCACCACCGTCATGTGGTAGGCAAGATCGGGGCGATTGCCCTTGTGTGGCGGAAGCGCCGGCCAGGAGGAGCTGACCGCCGCCGTTATCGCCCGGAGGTCATCGTCTGGCTCGGCAAGGATGACCAGCCCTCCTGGTCGGTTTTCGAGGCGCGCAAGCGTCACCTCAGTCGGAAGAAATCTCTCCAGGAGCGACAGTGCGGGATCGTTCCAGTCTTCGGGCGGCAGAAAAGGCGTGTAGACGGTCACGTGCGCGGGGATACCGAAACGCGCTGCAGGGTCATGTTGGGCGCGCCACGGATCGACCAGTGACTCAGCCTCGGGCGTCATCAGGAGGAGCCACACGAGCCGAACCTACAACCATGGATGTTGACTCGACTAAGTACAGCATCGTGGCAACCGGAGTCAGGAACCCGCGTGGCGAGGACGCAGCCAGGCGAGGCGCCTGCAGCGCGTATGGAATCATCGGGGCCGATGACCGCCAGCGAGTGGGACTGGACGCGCAGGGTCTTTGACCACGTCCAGCTCAACGCGAGCGAGTACACGGCGTCGGTTCGCTTCTACGAGACCGTTTTAGCGCCGCTCGGAATCCCGAAGATCGCAGAGTACGAGCAGGGAACGTGGAGTTCGGCCTGGACTGACTTCACGGACCTCAACGTCTTGGACAGGCGACCGCCGACGACCAATCTCCATCTCTGCTTCTACGCGAGGAGTAAAGAGCAGGTTGACGCCTTCCACCGTGCAGGAGTCGAGGCCGGTTTTCGGTCGAATGGTGCGCCGGGGTACCGCGACTACGCTCCTGGTTACTACGCGGCTTACCTGCTCGACCCCGATGGGAACAACGTCGAGGCCTTGTACCGCGACGTCGGAAACATCGGCCACGGTGAAAGTGCCGCGCTGCACTGACCACCTCTAGTGACAGTCCCGCACGTTGGTCAGGCGAGACGTGTACTTCCTTGTCGAGCCGCGCTAGCCGACGCTGACCCGCTCAACGAGCAGGTTTCTCGAGCCGCACCTGGCATCAGGTGACATGCCGGAAGGCAGGCGCAAGCAGCGCTCGCTAACGGCGCAGCTCCTATCGGTTCGATTGCAGCCCGCAGCGATCAAAGGGTTCTCTGGTCGAGTGTTCGAACTCGAGGCGGTGTTCGAGGACGAGAACTCGGTCGCGTTCACGTTCGACAACCTGTTGCGAATCGTCATGCCCGCTGTAAGTCGCTCGCTTCGCTCTCCCGAATCAACTCCCTGAGAGCGAGGAGCGCGCCGACGACAAAGATCGCGGTAGCGAGGTAGATAGGACCGAGGTGCCCGATCGTGTCGAACCCCCAGGGGTAGTGCGCCGGGAGAGCGACTGCGAGGGCGAGCACTGGCGCTGCGACCGCCGCGACCCAGGCCCACATGTACCGGCGGCGGACACCGAACCACGAGAGCGCGGCGACCGCGAGACCCGTCGAGGCGATGAAGCCGGACAGAGCGATATGCAGGTGGCTGATGTAGTGGTAGAGGTCGTTGTCGAACGCCTTGATCTCGTCCTTATCGCTCGCCACCTGGTCGCTGCCGATACCGAGCTCGAGGAAGCTGTCGGTGAAATTC
>DATFOC010000033.1:0-3083 GCA_035265935.1 Gaiellaceae bacterium | reverse complement strand
ATTCTCGGAAGTTCATATCCAAGAATACGCATAACCCCACCCGGATAGCCTAAGAGATCGAAGCACTGATCCGGGCCCAAGTTTTCTCGGATCACCGAGCGGCCGACAGAACCCGCCTAAAGGGTAGAGCTCTTATGTGCATCTACCCGGCGGGACACGCCTCGGCGTCCAGGAGGATGGCGTGCTAGGCTTGCTTCGCTCCCGTGCCTCGTCGGCTCCTGAGATCCCGTGTCCTGCCCGCGGGGTTCGCCGGCGCCTCCGGAATTGGGCCATTACCCGTAGCCGGCGACGACCCGGTAGAGGGCCGGATGCGCGCAGACGGGGATCTTCGGGTCCGAGCCCGCGGCTCTGGTCCGCTCTCGGAACTCGGGATCGCTGGTGGCGGCCTCGAAGGCCTCGCGGCTTTCCCAGCGGGCGACGTTGACGAGCTGGAACCGGGCCTCCGACAAGAGGGCGCGGTGCAGCCGCGTGTCCAAGAATCCCGGCTTGGTGCTCATCAGCGCGGCGCGCTCGCGCCATCCGTCGACGAACGCGTCGACGTGCTCGGCGGGCACCTCGAAGACGTGGATCAGCGTGACGGGCGAGTCGTCCGCGCGTCGGTCGTCCTGGTTCACGAAGATCCTCCTAATGGGTAGAAGGCCGCATCGGCGGGCGGGCCGTCCGGTGGAAGCCCGCGCCGTTGAGGGTTGGCCGGTCGGCGGAAACTACGCGGCGGGCGATCCGTCGCCGCGGACGCGCGGGACGTGCCGATTGCCCGCCTCGAGTCGCTCCTTCAGGTTCCGGCAGTTTATGGGCATTTCTTTCCGTGCCTGTCGGCGGACGACGAGCGGTACGACCAGCCTGCCGATGCCGCGCCCCTCGAAGTCCAACTGTATCGTGACCCGCGACCGCGCGTCGTCCTCGAGGGGTTCGACGGTGTACCTCACGGTCTCCCTGACGGGCCCGCCGGTGCCGCGGGCGGCCCAGCTCCTGGGGGGGTTGATCTCCGTTATTTCCGAGGTCGTCGTCGTGCGCACGGCGCCGCCGATCAGGCGGGTCGTTGCGTACCTCGAGCCCACGCGGGGAAGACCGTCTCCCTTCATGCTTGCGCTCGTGGCGTCCACCTGCCACTCGGCGAACCGCGAAGGGTTGGTGACGTACGCGAAAACCTCCTCCGGCGGGCGGGCGATCTCCGTCTCCGACACTATCGGTGCCACGGCTCTACCTCCTCATAGTAGTCTGTTACGTGCGTCGCAAACGCGAAAACGCGCCGACAGGCGTGCATAACGGGTCGCGGTTTCGTTGCGCACGGCGGGCGTCACGGGGGTCTGAAACCGTCCCACAGGCACGCCACGACGACCGCCAACGTTCGCCGGCCACGTGGTCGCGTCCTTCTCCATCGCTAGCGCGCCGCCGCGCTGCCCGTCGCCGACCGCGGGATGACCGCCGGCACGGCGCACACCATGCCCTCGCTGAAGCCCGCCGCTCCTACGCCGAGCGCCAAGTTGAAACGCCCGCGCAGGTTCTCCAGCGCGATCAGGTGCGTGAGCTCCACGAGCTGGGCCTCGTCGAAGTGCTCGCGCAAAGCGGCGAAGAGATCGTCGGGGACCTCCACGGGCGTGCGGCTCATCCCGACCGCGTAGTCGAGAACGAGCTTCTCGACTTCGTCGAACAGGGGACTCTCCCGGTAGCGCGGAAGGGCCAGCAGTTGCTCGTCGGAAAGTCCCCACCGCCGCGCGATCTGCGAGCCCAGGTCGATGCAGTACTCGCAGTGCGTGAGCGTGGCCGCCTTCAGCTCGGCCAGCGCCTTGTAACGGTCGTCGAGGCGGTCGAGCTTGGCCGTGGCCTGCTCTAGCCTGCCGTAGGCGAGCAGCAGACCCGGCGCGTGGGCGTAGAGCTCGCCCGGCTCGATCATGCGCTCGGTCTCGCGCCCGGCGAGCCGGGCGAGCTGCCGTCGCGTAAAGTAGTAGGCGAGCCTCACCCGCAGCCCGGCGCCGCGGGCGGAAACTCCTCTAATGCGCGCCATCCGCGACCTCCTTGTCACATCGATAGGCTTTCGTCCGTCACTACAATGATGACGTATGGCGACTGGAGAATGTGACCGATGGACGAACACGACCGGCTGGCGGAGCAATTCGAGGCCCACCGTACCCGCCTTAGGGGGGTGGCGTACCGGATGCTCGGCTCCATCAGCGAGGCCGACGACGCCGTCCAAGAAGCCTGGCTGCGCCTCTCCCGCTTCGACGCGAGCGCCGTCGAGAACCTGGGCGGGTGGCTGACGACGGTCGTCTCAAGGGTGTGCCTCGACATGCTGCGCTCGCGCCGCTCGAGGCGCGAGGAGTCCCTGCGCGTGCCCGAGCCGATCGTGGGCCGCGAGGATCGGACCGATCCCGAGCACGAGGCGCTGCTGGCCGACGGGGTAGGCCTCGCGCTGCTCGCGGTGCTCGAAACGCTCTCCCCCGCCGAGCGGGTCGCCTTCGTGCTGCACGACACTTTCGGCGTGTCTTTCGACGAGATCGCGCCGATCGTGGGGCGCTCGCCGGCCGCCTCACGGCAGCTCGCGAGCCGCGCACGCCGCAGGGTTAGGGGAGCGGCCACCGTTCCCGACGCGGATCTCGCCCGCCAGCGGGAGGTGGTCGACGCCTTCCTCGCCGCCGCGCGCGACGGAGACTTCCACGCGCTCGTCGCCGTTCTCGACCCGGACGTCGTGCTCCGGGCCGACTATGGTGCCGTACCTCCAGACGCATCGAGGGAGGTCCGCGGTTCGCGGGCGGTCGCCGAGGGGGCGCTCGCCTTCGCGCGGCGTGCCCCCTTTGCGCGAGCGGCGCTCGTGAACGGGGCCGCCGGGGTCGTCGTGGCCCCGAACGGGCGGCCGCTTGCGGTGATGGGTTTCACGGTCGCGCGCGGGAAGATCGCCGAGATCGACATCCTCGCCGACCCCGAGCGCCTCAGCCGCCTCGACCTGGTTGCGGTACTCGATGACTGACGCTCGGCCGGTTGCCGGGTCGGCAGACGAGCGCGGGCGGCGACGACGAGAACCGGCTTGCCCCTTCCCGGGGCTTGATCGCCCGAAGCAACGCTGACCAGGATCCCGGCCTGGCGCC
>DATFOC010000032.1:0-15846 GCA_035265935.1 Gaiellaceae bacterium | reverse complement strand
TCGGCGAGCCTGAGCTTCCATCCCGTCGCCTCACGGGCCTCCTCGGGGGTCACGTCGGGGTAGAGCGCGGTCATCGTCAGCTCTCCGCTCTCGGCGTCCGGCTCCAGCACGCCGAGGTCGGTGACGACGTACGTGACGCCGACACCTCCGTGCCGGCCGTGAGGCCGACCGAGGCTCGTGAGGAAGTCGAGCCGCTCCACGAATGCCCTCGGCGTCTGGCGGACCATCACGAAGGTCTCCTTGCACCAGGAGGCGATCTCTGGGGCGCCGCCCGCCCCGGGCAGTCGAACCTCGGGCTGCTCGTACTCGCCGATGACGGTGCTGTTCAGGTTGCCGAACCGGTCGATCTGCGCGGCGCCGAGGAAGCCGACGTCGATCCGCCCACCCTGGAGCCAGTAACTGAAGATCTCCGGCACCGAGACGAGTGTGTCGGCGGTCTCGGCGAGCTCCCCGTCGCCGATCGAGAGCGGCAGCCGCCTGGGCTTCGCGCCGATCGCCCCGCTTTCGTAGATCAGGACGCAGTCCGGTGCGTGCGTGGCGCGTGCGAGGTTCGCGGCCCGGCTCGGGAGCCCGATCCCGACGAAGCAGACCGCGCCGTCCCTCAGCCTCCGGGCTGCTGCGACCGACATCATCTCGTCGGCGGTGTAGGACTCCACCGGGGTCAAACGGGGGTCGCCTCGCTCCCGCTCAGGATTCGGTGGTACTCGGCCACGTCCGCCGTGTCCAGCACGTGGGACTGCATCCAGGCGAGGAACCGGTCGCGGTCGCGGCTGATGCCGTCCCAGCTGACGTAGAACGCGTTGTCGCGGTCGTAGTAGCCGTGCGAGTACGACGGATGCGCGCCACCGGGACACTCGCAGACGGCGGTCACCGTCCAAGCCGGCAACTTCGTCGAGCCCGGCTTCGGATCCAGCTCGTCGACGATCTCCTCGACCGTCACGATCGAGCGCTTGGCGCCGAGGACAACCTCCTTCTGCACCCCGCTGATCCCCCAGAGCTGGACGTTTCCCCTCGCATCCGCCTGCTGCGCATGGATGACTCCCACGTCGGGTCGGATGGCCGGGACGGCAGCGAGCCGCTCCCCGGTGAACGGGCAGACGACCCAGCCGACGTTCGTCCGCTCCGCGAGACCGGTGCCCTCGTAGCCCCGGACGAGCCCAAGCGGGAAGTTCGCCGCGCCGGCCGCATACCCGGCCGCCATCCCTGCGTGGGAGTGCTCTTCCAGCTCGAGCGGCGCGGGCCAGTCGTGCTCGACGGCGTCCCGCAACCGGTGCAGTGACCCGACGCCCGGGTTGCCACCCCACGAGAAGACGAGCTTCTGCGCGCAGCCCATGCCGATGAGTTGGTCGTAGACGACGTCGGGCGTCATCCGGACGAGCGTCAGCCGACGCTTGCCTTGCCGGATCAGTTCGTGGCCCGCGGCATGCGGGATCAGGTGTGTAAAGCCCTCGAGTGCGACGGCGTCGCCGTCGTCGACGAGCTCTCGGACCGCCTGGTCGAGCGGAACGATCTCCGCCACTCCGAGCCCCGCGTCTAGATGGGGAACGGGTGCGAACCGCTCTGGACGGTCACCCAATGGATTTCGGTGAACTCGTTGATCGCAGCCGTGCCCCCGAAGCGTCCGAAACCGCTGCCCTTGACGCCGCCGAACGGCATCTGCGGCTCGTCGGCCACAGGCTGATCGTTCACATGGACGATCCCCGACTGGATCCGCTGCGCCAGCGCCAGCCCGCGGTCGGGATCGGACGTGATGATCCCCGCCGAGAGGCCGTAGGCAGTGTCGTTCGCGCTGTCTACCGCCTCGTCGGCGTCGGCCACGATCTCGATCGACGCGACCGGCCCGAACGTCTCCTCCTGCGCGAACTCCGTGTCACGCGAAACGTTCGTAAGGAGCGTGGCCTGGTAGACCGAGCCGTCCGCCTCTCCACCGGCGAGAATCTTCGCCCCCCTCTGTACCGCCTCGTCCACCCGGCTCTTCACAGTCGAGACGGCGTCCTCGGTGATCAGCGGTCCGATGATCGTGTCCTGTTCGCCCGGATTGCCGGCCTTGAGTCCCTTCGTCTTCTCGACGAGGCGCTGAACGAAGTCTTCGGCGATCGGCTTCTCCACGATGATCCTGCGGGCTGACATGCAGATCTGACCCTGGTGGAAGAACGAGCCGAACGCGGCCGCGTCCACCGCGTACTCCAGGTCGGCGTCGCCGAGGACGACGAGCGGGTTCGACCCGCCCAGCTCGAGGAGGACGCGCGTGAGGTTCCGGCCGGCGGCCTCTGCAACCTTGCGACCCGTTTTGGTCGAGCCGGTGAAGTTGATGACCCGGACCGCCGGGTGCTCGGCGAATTCCTCGGCGATCGGCCCCGCCTCGCCGGGTGCGTGCGTGACGATGTTCAGCACGCCTTCGGGGAGCCCGGCCTCCGAGAAGATCTCGGCCCAGATGAGACCGCCGACGTACGGCGAGAGCTCCGACGGCTTCAGCACGACGGTGTTTCCGAGCGCGAGTGGAGCGGCGATCGAGCGAGCCGACAGGATCTGCGCCGCGTTCCACGGCGCGATCGCCGCGACGACTCCGACAGGGCGTCGCAGCCCCATCGAGAACGCTCCCGTGTCGGACGGGATGACCTCGCCGGTGGACTGGTACGGAAGCGCCGCCGCCTGTCTGAAGAGACCCGGGACGAAATGCAACTGGAACATCGCCATGCCGAAGGTGGCGCCAGTCTCGCGAGTCAGCCACGAGACGACTTCCTCCCCTCGGGCCTCCAGGATGTCCGCCGCCTTGAGAAAGATCTGCTGGCGCGCAGCGGGCGGAGTCTCCGACCAGGCAGGAAATGCCTCCGCGGCCGCCTCGATCGCGCGTCGCGCGTCCTCGCGGGTGCCGGCCGGAACGTTCGCCACCACGTCGCCGGTGAACGGGTCCGAATCCTCGAACGTGTTCCCTCCCTCTGCGGCGGTCCACTCCCCACCGATGTGGAGACCGCGGACGGGGCTCTCGACTGCGCTGGCCGTCATTTCCGACACCTCCTCGCGTTCGCAATGAGAACAACTATCCGTTTACCGAACCGCACTCTCCCATCGGTGCCGAGACCCTGTCAAGCGCCACCGACCGCGCTCGCCGGACCGCCCGAGACGCTGAGGTCGACCTCAATCGACTCTGCGGTCCGGAGCAGCCGGGGGACGACCTCCCGGCGGAGGGCAGGCATGGTCATCCGCGTCGCATGGACCGACATGTTCAGCGCGGCGATGACCCGGCCCGAGGTGTCGCGGATCGGCACGGCGGCCGAGCGCACACCCTCCTCGAGTTCCTGGTCGACCGCGGCCCAGCCGGCCTCGCGAACCTCCTCGATCCGCTCCCGGAGCGCTGCCCGGCTGCGCACCGTCATCGCCGTCAGCGGCTCGATCTCGACCCGGCCGAGCCGCTCGTCGAGCGCCTCCGGTCCGAGACCCGCAAGGAGCACGCGCCCCATCGACGTCACATAGGCGGGGAAGCGCGTTCCGACCGCGATGATGATGGTCATGATCCGCTGCGTCGGCACGCGTGCGACGTAAACGACCTCGAGATCGTCGAGGACGGCGACGGACGAGGACTCGTTGACCTCGGAGACCAGCCCCTCCATGTGCGGCTGGGCGACCTCCGGGAGGCTGAGCGCGGAGAGATACGCGTACCCGAGCTCCAGCACGCGGGGCCGCAAGGAGAACGTGTTCCCGTCCTGCCTGACGTAGCCGAGGCGGACGAGCGTCAGCAGGAAGCGCCTCGCCGCCGCGCGCGTGAGGCCGGTCGCCCGGGCGACATCGCTCAGCCGGAGCTCGGGGCTCTCGACGCCGAACGCGCGGATAACTGCCAACCCGCGCTCGAGCGACTGGACGTAGTCGGGGCTCCGTCCGTGGGTGGTCTCCATGTGAACGGATGTTCTCATACCGAACTTCGGCACCCGTGATACTGCGCGCCGTGAGCGGGAAGACGGTTCGCGACGCGACGTTCGAGGTCCTCCGGGAGCAGGGCCTGACGACGGTCTTCGGCAACCCCGGCTCCACCGAGGTGCCGTTCCTCACCGACTTCCCGGAGGACCTGCGCTTCGTGCTCGGCCTGCACGAGGGCTCGGTCGTGGGCCTCGCGACAGGTTGGGCGATCGGGCGCGGAGATCCGGCGCTCGCCCTCCTCCACACGACCGCGGGCCTGGGCAATGCGGTGGGCGCGCTCGCCACCGCGCGCGTCAACCGGGCGCCGCTCGTCGTCCTCGTCGGCCAACAGGATCGCCGCCACCTCGCCTTCGAGCCATTCCTCGCCGGCAAGCTCCGCGGGCTCGGCGGCGAGTATCTGGTCTGGGTCGAGGAGCCCGTTCGTGCGCAGGACGTCCCCGGCGCGATCGGCCGGGCGACGCACGAGGCCGAGACGCGGCGCGGCCCGGCTCTCGTGATCGTGCCGATGGACGACTGGGGCGCACCCGCCGAAGAGGAGCGGGAGGACGCGGCGCCGGCGCGCGTCGTTCGCGCGGCCTCGGCCGATCCGGCCGCCGTGGAGGAGCTCGCCCGGTTCCTCGAGGGCGCGAAGGCACCGGCGCTCGTCGTCGGGGCGGGCACGGACGACGCCGAGTCGTGGAAAGCCCTCGTCGGCCTCGCCGAGCGGCTCGTCGCCCCGGTGTTCCAGGAGTCGTTCGGTGCGCGAGCAGGGTTCCCGCAGGATCACCGACTTTTCGCGGGCGTGCTTCCGGCGGACCGTCCGCGGCTGCGCGAACGACTTGGACCCTACGACGCGATCCTCGTGGTCGGCGCGCCCGCCTTCCGCCAGTCGCCGTACGCCCCTGGCCGCTTCACAGAGCCGGGGACGAGGATCGCGATCGTCGGTGACAACGCCGACGAGGTCCAGCGCAGCCCAGCCGAGCTCGCCGTGCTCGCGCCACCGTCCTCCGTGTGCCAGGCGCTCGCCGAACGTCTCCCGCAGCGGGACGCGACACCGCCGGAGCCGTACCAACCTCCGCAGGCCCCGGATCCTCCCGCTGCGGGCGAGCCGCTCCTGGCCGGACACGTGCTCGCCGCACTCGCCGAACGGCTCCCTGAGGAAGCCGTTGTCGTCGAGGAAGCGCCCGTCGACCGCCCGGAGCTCCACGACCGCCTGCTCGCACGCCGGCCGCTCGGATTCCTGAGCGCGGCGATGGGCGGCCTCGGGTTCGCGCTCGCGGGGGCGACCGGCGTCCGCATGGCTCTCCCGGAACGGCCGGTCGTCGCAGTCGTCGGCGATGGGTCGGCCCTCTACGGCATCCAGGCCCTTTGGAGCGCCGCGCACTACGGCGTCGGGCCGCTGTTCGTGATCCTGTCGAACGGCGGGTACGCGATCATGGACCGGCTCGCGGAGCGCCAAGGCGGACGCGGGGCCTGGCCGGCTTTCGACGTCGACATCGCCGGGCTCGCGCGGGCCCAGGGCTGCGACGCACAGCGGATCTCGGAGCACGGCGAGCTCGTCCAGACGCTCGACGACGTCATTCCGACACTCACTCACCGAGACCAGCCGCTGCTCCTCGACGTCGCGATCGCGCCGACGCAATCGTTCGCGCCGTGAGGCGGGGAGGGCGCCGTGAAAGGCGCCCTCCCCGGTCACCGAGCTACGCGACGCGGAAGCTCTTCTTCGCGCCCGGCGTCGAGGCCGACCAGTACCGGTACGTCCCTCGCCGGAGGTTCAGGGTCCACGTGCTGCGACCGCGGCCCCGAAGACTCGTGCGCCGGTTGACGCCCGGTCCCTTGAGGACGAAGTTCCGGTTGCGCAGGTTGTCGGTCACGACGAACGTGTACGGCCCGGCCGTCAGCCGCGTTACCGACCGTCCTTCGTGGCGCAAGAGCAAACGCCGGGCCTGGACGGTGCCCTGGAGCACCAGACCGCTCGCGATGCTGCTCGGCACGAGCTGTCGGAGATTCGGTGCGCGTGTGATCACGCCGTACTTCCGCGAATAGCCGGCGAGCTGACTCAGCTTGCCCCGGTCGATCACCGGGCTCCAGATCGGCAGCCGCGAGTTCTGCGCACCGGCTGGGAGCATCGCCCGCATCTCGTCCGGGTGCGACTGCGCGTAGGTGAGCGACCGGTTGATCGCCCTGCGGAACCGCTCTGCAAGCGCCGGATTACGCGACCGCCAGCTCTGGCGCGCCGCGTAGCCGCCGATCGGCCAGTAGCGCCCGAGCACGGGGCCCGGGGCCATCACGATCCGGGCGTGGTCGATGTTCAGGCCCTGCGAGAGGAACGGCTCGGGGACCCAGATCGCATCGACCTGGCCGTTGTTCAGCGCCGACCTCATCTGCGGGAACGGGATCGCCGTCAGCCGGAACGAGTTCGGCCTGACCCCCTGCTTCTCGAGCGCGGCCTTGATCATCACCTCGCCGACGCCCTTGAGCGCATTGACCGCGATCGTCTTCCCGGCCAGGTCTCGCGAGTTGCGGATCGAGCTATTGCCCTTGACGAGGATGTTCTGCCAGTTGTCGGACTGCCCGACTCCTTCCACCTCACTCGCCGCGACGAGCGTCATCGGGATGTTGTTCGTGACGGCGATGAACATCGGCACGAACCCCAGGTAGCCGATGTCGCCGTTGTTGTTCGCCATCGCGAGAACGACGTCGTTGCCGCTCTGCAGGGTCGTCTTCTTGATCTCGATCCCCTGCTGCGCGAAGAACCCCTTCCGGATGCCGAGGTCCAGCGGGAACCCATTGGCGATCGGCAGGGTTACGACCCTCACCTCGGTGGTCTGAACAGGTGCGCTCGCGGCCGCGCCGCCGAAGACCGCCAAGGCGACGATGGCGGCTGCGACCGACGCCAGGAACAAGACGCGTGCACGACGAAGGCGCGCCGCTGTGCTCATGCTCGACCTCCCTTTCGTAAGAACAGCTCCCACGTGCTAACCCCCTTCTCGAACGGCCTCGAGCACCGGCTCGTCCGCTTCAGTTTCGTCCCCCTGCTCCCGCTTGATCAGGCGGTAGACGCGGCCGCGAAGGTGCGTGAACTCAGGAAGCTCCTTCGTCCTGATCTGGTCCCGCGGGAAGGGCAGGTCGACGCCGATGATTTCCTTCACTTCGGTTGGTGCATGGGTGAGAACCACGACGCGGTCCGACAGGTAGACGGACTCGTCGATGTCGTGGGTGACGAACACGATGGTCACGGCAAACTCCTCCCGCACGCGCAGGACGAGGTCCTCGAGATCGCCGCGCGTCTGCGCGTCGACCGAGGCGAACGGCTCGTCCATCAGCAGGATCGACGGCTGGTAGGCCAGCGCCCTCGCGATCGCGACTCGCTGCTGCATGCCCCCGGAGAGCTGCCAAGGATAGTGGTCGATGAAGCGCGTCAGCCCGACGGCCTCGAGCGCCTCCTCTACCAGCGCCCTCCGCTCACGTCGGCCGAGGGACTTGTGGCGCAGGGGCAGGACGACGTTCTTGCGGACCGTGAGCCACGGCATGAGCGACCGCCCGTACTCCTGAAAGACAAAGCCCATTTCCTCCGGGGGCCCGGTCACACGCTTCCCGCGGAGCAGCACGTCCCCGCTGCTCGGGCGCAGGAGGCCGCCGACGCACTTCAGCAGGGTGGTCTTGCCGCAGCCGGACGGGCCGACGACGCAGACGAACTCGCGGTCGGCGACTGTGAAGGACACGTTCTCGATCGCCCTGGTCGCCTTGGCCCCCGCGCCGTAGGTCTTGCCGACCTGCCTGATCTCGAGCACAGGAGCGCCGTTCCGGCTCACTGCGCCGCCACCGCCCGCCAGCCTCGGTGCCAGCGCAGCACCCGCCGTTCGATCTGCAGGAGCAGCAGGTTCAGCAGGTACCCGAGCAACCCGATCAGGACGATCGTGGCCCACATCGGTACGAGCTGGAAGGTGTTCTTCGAGATCAACAGGACGTACCCGACGCCGCTCGTGCTCGAGAAGTACTCGGTCAGGACCATCATGATCACCGCAAGCGGGAGGCTCGTGCGCATCCCAGCGAAGATCTGCGGCAGGGCCGCGGGCAGAACGATGCTCCGGACCCGCTCTAGGCGCCCCATTCCGTAGGAGCGAGCCGTGTTGATCAGGGTCGGGTCGATGCCGCGCACACCGTCGATCGTGTTCAGCAGGATCGGAAACAGGCAGACGAACGCGATGAACGCGACCTTCTGACGATTCCCGATCGAGTGGAGGAGCACGATCGAGATCGGGATCAGCGCCGGCGGCGGCATCGCCCGCCACCACTCTATGTGCGGCATCGCCAGCATTCGCCCCCGGCGCGATAGGCCGAGCGGAATCCCGAGGATGACTCCCACGGCGACCGCGATCAGGAACCCGAGCACGATCCTCGTCAGGCTCGGCACGAGGTGCAGCTCCACCTGGGAGAAGAGCCACATCTCCCGGAACTCGACGAGGATGGTCGACAGGCGCGGGAACATCGGATCGTTGGCGCGGGTCGTCCACACCTGCCACGCCGCCAGAATGGCTAGCGGCACCGCGATCTCCGCCGCGATCGCAGCGGCCTGGTAGAGCCTCCGGGAGGTCATGTGCTTGCCGCCCGCTGAGAGGGATGCCAGCGCAAAGTCCACCGCTCGATCGCGGCGAAGACGACATAGATCGCGAGGCCGAGGAAGCCTGTGGCGAGCGCCAGCGCGTACACCTGAACCGTGAGCCCGAAAGACTCGGCGACGTTCATGAGCGCGCCGAGGCCCGGGATCCCCATGAACAGCTCCGCGGTGAACGCAAGAATCAAGGCGACCGACGACGAGATGCGCAGGCCTGTGGCGATGTAGGGCACGGCGCTCGGCAGCTTGATGCGATAGAGACGCTCGACGCGGCCGATTCCGAAGGATCGGGCGGTGTCGAGCGCGACCGGGTCGACGTCGCGGACCCCGTAAATCGTCTGCACGAGCAACGGCCAGAACGCGCCGAAGGCGGCGAGGAAGATCTCACTCTTCAGGGTGGTCCCGAGCGTCAGGAAGAGCAGCGGGATCAGCGCTGCCGAGGGAATCGGACGCAGGAACTCGACCGGGATCCGGAAGGCCCTGGAGGCGAATTGGCTCGATCCGAGGACGATTCCGAGCGGAACCGCCAGCGCGATTGCGATACCGAGGCCAAGAGCCCATCCCCTCACGGTCTGGCCGAACGCGGTCCAGAAGGCCCGGGTGTGCATCATCGACCAGAGCTCCTGGAACGTGGTCGTCATCGCCGGGAGGTCCTGCTCCGAGATCAGGCCCGACGTCGAGGCGTACTGCCACAGCGCCAGGAAGGCGGCGATCGAGACTGCGCCGAGGAAGATCGGCGTCAAGCGTGCGAAGACGGGGCTCAGCGTCGCTCGAACTCCGGAGACCGAGCGTGCCGACGCTACGTCCGCAGCAGACACGGGGTAGTCCTAACAGGTTTCTGAAGAGCAAAGTGCGCAAACCGAGCCGTTGTTCGCATGGAGAACAAACGGGGGCGTCAGCGACCCTCGGGCACTGCCAGGACGCTCAGGGAGTGATCGAGCCTCTCTCGGCGGTGATGTTCAACTGGATGCTCCGCAACGGCCCAGCCGAATGAGCTCTCGAGTGCCGTGAAGTGCCATCGAGTGCGGTGAGCCGACACGACGAGTCCGAACGACGTGCTCGATGTCCGCCCAGAGCCGCTACTTGATGAGCGAGAGCATCTTGAACATGGGGAGGTACATCGAGATGATGATCACGCCGACCATCAGTCCCACGCCGATCATCATCAGCGGCTCGATGATCGAGGTCAGCGACTGGATCGAGGCGTCGACCTCGTCCTCGTAGAAGTCGGCGATCTTCGAGAGCATCTTCTCGAGCTCTCCGGTCTCCTCCCCGATCTTGACCATGTGCGAGACCATCGGCGGGAACACCGCGTTCTCGGACAGGGGCGTCGCGATGGGCACACCCTCGTGCACCCGCGCGCGCACGTCGGCCAGCGCTTCCTCGACGACCCAGTTGCCCGACGTCTGGCCGGTGATCTCGAGCGCCTTGATGATGTCGACGCCCGCCGCGATCAGCGTGGAGAGCGTGCGCGAGAAGCGCGCCAGGGTCACTTTGAGGACGACCTGGCCGATCTTCATCGGGATCTTGAGCTTGATCCGGTCCCAGACCCTGCGCCCTTGCTCCGTCCGCTTGAACTTCCGGATCCCGAAGCCGGCCGCGAAGAGCGCGGGGAAGACGATGTAAAAGTTGCCGCGCAGGAAGTCGGAGACCTTGACCACCCAGGCGGTGAGCGTCGGCAGGTCGCCGCCGAGATCCGCGAAGATGTTCACGAAGACCGGAACGAGAAACATCAGCATTCCGATCAGTACGAGGGTCGCGAAGATCAGGACCATCGTCGGATAGATCATCGCGCCCTTCACGCGGCGCTTGATCATGGTCTCTTTCTCGATCTGGAAGGCGACGCGGTCGAGCACCTGGTCCAGGATTCCTGCGGCCTCTCCTGCCTCGACCATCGCGACGTAGAGCCGGCTGAAGACCTTCGGGTGGCGCGCCAGCGCCTGCGAGAGGAGGAGGCCACCCTCGACGTCCGCGCGGAGCTCCTTGACGATCGCGGACAGGTACTTGTCCTCGGTCTGCTCCTCGAGGATCACGAGGGCACCGACGACCGAGAGACCCGCGTCGATCATCGTCGCGAACTGGCGCGAGAAGATCTGGAGGGACTTCGGCTTGATCTTCTTGAAGACGGTGGCGACGCTCTGCTCGCCGCTCGCGGGGAGCTCGACCAGTTTCTGCGCCAGGAGCCCGCGGACGCGCAACTGCTCGCGGGCAGCGTCATGATCCGGGGCATGGATGTTCCCGCTGAGCTCGATTCCCTGCGCGTTGATCGCGCTGTAGGTGTACGCCGCCATACTCGCTCGCTATCGGCCTCTTCGGACTCGTTCCTTAGAGCTCGTTCCGGATCGTGGCTCAGCACTCATTTCGGATCGAGCTCTCAGCCCGTGGACTCGTCGAAGCTGGACGCCTGTCGGACATAGACGCGTGCCTGGTCCGCGTCGTCGCGAACGACGATCGTCACCTGCTTCACGGGCCGGCCGTTGAGCGGTGTCGTTTCGACGATGTAGGTGTTGACCCGGTAGAGCTTCCCGTCGGCTCCGGTCGCCTGGCGCGTTGCGGTGCACTCGTTGGGGTACGAGGGGCCTGCACCGCAGCTCGGAGCAGTGATCTGCGTGGCGTTGTACGCCGCGTCGGTCGTGTAGGGCGCGGTGGCGGGGATCGTCGCCGAGGCCAGGCGAATCGATTCGTACTCGATCGCCCGGAAGAGCTCCATCTGCTGGTCGGCAAGGACGGCCGCGGTCGTGATCCGACTGGCCCTGTTGAGCGTGATGATCCCGGCGTTGAAGGAGGCCACGATCGCGAGGATCCCGATGTTCAGGATCACCATCGCCATCAGCAGCTCAATCAGGCCAAAGCCCTGGTCCGCGCGTAGCCGCTTCCGCACAACAGCCCTATCGGCAGCGGCGCCGAACGCCTTTATCCGACGTACCGCAGGACATAGGTCGTGCCGTCCGCGGTGTTCATCAGGGTGACCGGCTTTCCGCCCTTCTCGAGCGTGATCGTCGGCGCGCCGTTCGCGTAGCCGCCGCCGACGATGCCGACCTTGGCCGTCCCCCGCTTGAGGGACACGAGTCGGAAGATCGGATCGCCCTCCGGGAACGATCCGCCCCGGGAGACTTCGTGTCGAGTGCCATTCACGGCGATCGTGACCGTGTTCGAGACCGGCCGCGGGGCCGTCTGTGGCGTCGACTTCGCACCGCCGCCTTCTTGCTTCGGCTGCTCGGTCTTCGCACCGTCGTCGGTCGGCGCGCTCGGCGCCGGGGTCTGGCCGGTTGGGTCGTCGGTCACCTGGGGAACGAAGGGGTCCTTGCTCTCGAACCGGTCGAAAGTGACTAGCTGGCCGTCGGACGGGACCGGCGCCGGGTCAGAGTCGACGAGCGAGGGCGTGCCGGTCGCAGCCGGGGCGGGTGTCGCGGGCGCAGGAGCTCCCGGAGTTGTAGGCGCCGGCGCAGCCGGAGGGGGCGGCGGGGTAGCGGCCGGCTCGGACGCGGTGGTGGACGAGCCGCCGAATATGGCCAGGATCGTCGGCGCCTGGAAGATCAGCACGCCGACGAGGACGAGCCCGAGCACGCCGGCGATGATCTTCTGACGCTTGGCCTTGGCCTTGGGGTCGAATGGCTTCGCCATCAGGAGGCTCCAGCGGCGCTCGCGCCTGCGGGCGGCGCCGCGGCCGGGGGCTGGGCGGCAGGGGGCTGGGCGGCGGGAGGCTGGGCGGCCGGGGGCTGGGCGGCAGGAGGCTGGGCGGCCGGCGGCTGCGCAGCGGGCGCCTGGGCGGCCGGCGGCGTGCCGGGCGGCGTCGCCCCACCTGTGCCGTAGGTGTACGCGTCCACGCCGAGCGTCGCCCTGATCTGCGGGAAGCCCCGCTCGCTCTCGACGAAGCTCAGCGTCCTGACTGTGAAGAGCCGACCGGTCGCCCGGAGGCGCCCGTTGTGCACGGAGACGAGCGTCCGAACGCGGTAGAGGAAGTCGGAGAGCTCGTAGAAGCTGCCCTCGAAGATCACGTCGATCGGCTGCCTGAGGTACCCGCCGGCGTCTGCGCTGTCACCAGGCGTGATCGAGTCGAAGCGGATCCCGGTGTCGCGGGCGATCCTGTTCAGCTCGAGCAGCACGCCCGGCATGTCGGGCTTGCCCGGCATTGCCTTGGTGACGCGGAAGAGTTCCGCAGCGCGGATCGGCTCGGCCTTGGGAGCCGAGTGCAGTGCGAGCCGGCGGTTCTGGATCTCAGTCTCCGTGGCCTCGATCTGGACCGCCAGGTCCGCGCTCGCCGATCGCTTCGGCGAGATGACGAGGAAGTAGCCGAGGGCGCCGACGACCAGGAGGGCGACGACCACGAGCGCGATCGCAGCAGGCTTCGTGATGCGCTGCTTCGTCACGACGTCACCTGCGCCTTCCGGAGGCCTGCGCTGATCGCGAACTTGACGATCGGCCGCTTGCCCTGGTTCTCGACGATGCTCGAGCCGAGCTTGACGTTCTCGAGGTGCGGGATCACGGAGAGGCGCGCCAGGAGCCGCGCGACGCCGTCATGCGAGTACGTGTAGCCGGTGATCGAGAATGCGCCGACCGGCTGCGCAGGCGTCTGGCCGGGCGGTGGCGCAGGGGTCGCCGCGGCCGCCGGATCCGGGCCGTTCGTGCTCATTGTCTCGAGCCACACGTCATCCGGGAGCACGAGCGAGACCTCGCGGAGGACGCGGTCCCAGGCGATCCGGTTCCCCAGTGCGGTCCCGAGCACGGTCAGGCGGGCGTCCTTCTCGGCGACGAGCGTCGACTGGGAGGTGTCGGGCGGCTCGGGCGGTGGGATCGCCAGGAGCTCGGTCTTCGCCCCGTCCAGTCCCGCCTGCTTGTCGGAGACGCCGGAGCTGGCGGTCATGAACCAGCCGCACAGCACAGCGGTGAGGAGCACCGAGCCGAGGACGGCCGTCAGTAGGACGGCACCAGGCTGGCGCCGCGCGCGGCCCTCGTCCCTGGGGAGCAGGTTGACGGCACGCATCTAGCTCTCGATTCCCAGGCCGATCGCGGCCGCGAGAGAACCGAGCGGCTGCTCGCGATCGACCTTCTTCCCGACCTTGACGTTCGCAAGGGGATCCCCCACGCGGACGCGGACGCCGATCAGCTTTCCGAGCTCGTCAGCGAATCCCGGAAGGTGCGCCGTGCCACCGGTCAGGACGATTTCGCCGATGCCCAGAGAGCCGGGCTGCGACTGGTAGAACTGGAGCGAGGAGACGAGCTCCCGGGCAAAGGTGTGTAGTGCCTGGACGACCGCCTCGCGAACCTTCTCGGCCTGCTTGCTGGTTAGCCCAGCGGGAATCGACGGTTCGGCGAGCGACAGCGAGAGCTTGATCGGCTCCGCCTCGGACGGGGCAAGATCGAGCGCCCGGGCTATGCCCGCGTTGAGCGACGCGCCGCCCCAGTCGAGGACGCGCGTGAACTGACAAGCCTTGCCGTCGGAGACCGCGAAGGTTGTCCGGTCGTGGCCGACGCTCACCACCACGAGCGCCGAGTTTCCGGCTTCTGTGGCGCCCTCCGACTCGGGGGCAAGGGCCCTCAGGATCGCGAACGCCTCGAGGTCGATGCCGGCGAGGCGGATCCCCGCCTTCTTGCAGGCGGCCATGTACCGGTCGACGAGGTCCCGATAGGCGACGACGAGCAGGACGCGATGCTTCGTGTGCCCCTCGCCGTCGGTGTCCTGGCCGAGGATGTGGTAGTCGAGCACCGCCTCCTCGAGCGGGATCGGAAGCACTTCCTGCGCCCGGTAGCGGATCGCATTCGCGAGCTGCTTCGTGTCGTCGATGCCGCCGATCTCGAACATCCGCACGCCGATGCGGTTGTTGGAGATGCCCAGGCGAACGTTCTGGCGCGAGAGCTTGTTCTTCCTGAAGAAGGTGCGCAGCGCGGCGGCCAGCGTGTCCGGGTCGCGGAGCTCGCCGCCGACGACGACGCCGCGCTCGAGATCCTCGCGAGCGACCTGCATCACCTGCGCGCCGCCGTTGTTCACGACCTGGGCGGCGGCGATCTGGGACGCTCCCACCTTCAGGCCGACAAGCTTCTTCTTGCGGCCCACGGACGTGTGGCGCTTCGTTTTCGGCGCCTTGTCGGCCTTCCGGCGGTGCTCCATCGGCGGCTGATCGGCCTCGGGCTTGCGGCCGAAGAGCGGCTTGCGCTCCTTCTTCGGCTTCTCTGCCCTCTGCTCCTCGGCTTCCGTGTCCTTCTTCCGGCCAGGGAGCAAATCCGAGAGCTTGATCTCCTTCTTCAGATCCACGTCAGGCTCCCGCAACCCGGAGGCCGCTGGCCGCCGCAAGCTGCTGCTGCTCGGGCTCGAGGCTGTTCCGCTGGATCAGGCCGAGCAGCTGCTCCGCCCGGCTCGAGCGCGAGAGCGCCATCTTCTGGTCGACCACTCCGCGCAGGACGAGATCGGCGAGCGACTGCTCGAGCGTCATCATCCCGCGGGAGGTTCCGGTCTGCATGATCGAGTAGACCTGCTCGACCTTCGCCTGGCGGATCAGGTTCCGGACGGCGTCGTCGGGAAACAGGATCTCGACGGCGGGCACTCGGCCGGTCCCGTCCGCGGTCGGGACGAGTGCCTGGGTCACCACGCCCTGGAGGGAGGCGGCGATCTGCGTCCGGATCTGTCCCTGCTGGGCGGCAGGGAAGACGTCGATCAGGCGGTCGACCGTCGACGAGGCGTCCTGCGTGTGCAGCGTGGCGAAGACGAGGTGGCCGGTCTCGGCGGCCGTGAGCGCGGTCGAGATCGTCTCGAGGTCGCGCATCTCGCCGAGGAGGATCACGTCGGGGTCCTGGCGCAGCGCAGCGCGGAGCGCCTCCGCGAAGCTCGTCGCGTCGACGCCGATCTCGCGCTGGTTGATCAGACACTTCTGATTCTGGTGCACGAACTCGATCGGGTCCTCGATGGTGATGATGTGATCGGCTCGCATCCGGTTCACGTAGTCGATCATCGCGCACAAGGTGGTCGACTTTCCGGAGCCGGTGGGTCCGGTCACGAGCACCAGGCCCTTCTTGAGCGAGCAGAGATTCAGGACGTGCTGCGAGAGTCCGAGCGTTTCGGCGGACAGGATCTTCGACGGGATCACCCGGAACACGGCGCCGACCCCCTGGCGATCCATGAAGACGTTGGCGCGAAAGCGGGCGAGGCCGGCGATCTCGTAGGCGAAGTCGGTGTCGTGTCGCTCTTCGAACTCTTTGCGGTTCTTGTCCGGAGTGATCTCCATCAGGAGCCGCATGGCTCCCTCGGCGCTCAACGTGCCCTCGTGGTCGTAGAGCCGGCACATCTCGCCGTCCTTGCGGATCAGCGGCGGCATCGCCGAACTGAGATGAAGGTCAGA
>DATFOC010000031.1:0-18790 GCA_035265935.1 Gaiellaceae bacterium | reverse complement strand
TGGGCCCGGCTCGCAGGACCACCGCTTGCCGGACTTCCTCAACCACAATCGGTGGCTTCGGGAGAACGCCTCGGCGACCGAGCCGCCGATGCATGTGATCGACTCGACGCACCAGACGCCCGAGGAGACGACCCGGGCCGTCGCCGACTGGATCTGGCCGAAGCTTCCGCGGTAGCTCGTTAGCGCTGCGGCTTGCCCTCGCGGATCAGCTCGACCGCCTTCGCAATCCGGCGTTTGCGGGTCTCGGACCGCTTGGCCTCCTCGATCCAGTCCGCGTACTCCTTGCGGTGCGTGTAGGACATCCGCTCGAACGCCGCCCGCGCCTCGTCGTCGAACGCCGCCTCCAGATCCGTCGGCACCTCGACCTCGCGCGGCTCCGTGTCGAGCTCGAGATCGAGGTCGAGCACGTCGCCCTCCTCGATGCCGGCGCCTTCGCGGAGCTCGCGCTTGAAGCCGAGCATGTATCTGCCGCCGTACTTGGCGATCCGGCCGCGGAACGGATAGCCGTTCACCGTCCCCTGCACCGGCGGGCGTGCCTCGCCGAAGACCTTTCGTGGGTCGAACGGAACGTCGACGAAGTTGCCGGGCCCGCGGCGCTTGAGCTCAGCCAGGAACCGAGGCACTGGGCGACCGCACGAGCGCCTGCTCGAGATCCTCGATCAGGTCGCCCCCCGACTCAATCCCGACCGACAGGCGGATCAGGTTCTTCGGCGCCGCGAACGGCGCGTCAGCGGTGGAGGCGTGCGTCATCTGGGCCGGGTGCTCGATCAGGCTCTCGACGCCGCCGAGGCTCTCCGCGAGCAGGAAGACCTTCGTCCGCGCGACGAGCTCTACGGCCGCGTCCTCGGACTCGACCAGGAACGAGATCATCCCGCCGAAGTCGTCCATCTGGCGCGCGGCGATCTCGTGGCCGGGATGCCCTGGCAGTCCCGGGTAGAGCACCGACTCCACTGCCTCGTGCTGCGCCAGGTACTCGGCGACGCGGCGCGCGTTCTCGGAGTGCTTGTGCATCCGGATCGCGAGGGTCTTCACACCACGTAGGACGAGCCAGCAGTCCATCGGCCCGAGGATGGCGCCGAGCGACTTCTGGAGAAAATACAGCCGCTCCGCGACCGTCGGGTCGTTCGTTGCGACGAACCCGCCGACCATGTCCGAGTGGCCGCCGAGGTACTTCGTCAGTGAGTGGAGGACGACGTCGGCCCCGAGGTCGAGCGGGCGCTGGAGGTACGGAGTCGCGAACGTGTTGTCGACGACGACCATCGCGCCGACCTCGTGCGCCGCCTTCGCGGCAGCCGCGATGTCGACGATGTTCAGGAGCGGGTTCGTCGGCGTCTCCAGCCAGACGATCCGCGTCTGCTCGTCGATGTGGTCGGCGAGCGACGAATTGATCGTGTCCACGTCGAGGAACTCGAACGAGTACCCCTTGGGCTCGTAGACCTGGGTGAAGAGCCGGTAGACGCCGCCGTAGACGTCGTTGACGCAGACGACCTTCTCGCTCGGGTGCACGAGGTGCATGAGCGTCGTCGTGGCCGCGATCCCGGACGCGTACGCGGCGCCGAAGTCCGCGTTCTCGAGGGAGGCGAGGCAGAGCTGGAGCGCCGTGCGCGTCGGGTTCGCGACCCGTGCGTAGTCGTAGCCCTTGTTGACACCGACGGCGTCCTGCACGAACGTCGATGTTTGGTAGATCGGCACGATGACCGAGCCGGTCGCGGGATCTGGCTCCTGGCCGTCGTGAATCGCGCGCGTCTCGAAGTCCATCTACGTTTGGATGCTATCCGCGCCTACGAACGCCGCGAGCGAGCGGAGCGGCTTGTCGAGCGGAACCTGTTTCTTGCTCGGCTCCCACCAGACGCCGTTCACGTGGAGCACTCGTGTCTTGCGGTCGAACACGGGCTCGATCCGTCCGACGATGTCGTCGCCACTGAGGATCGGGAGGACGTAGTAGCCGTACGCGCGCTTCGCCTTCGGCACGTACATCTCGAGGCGGTAGTAGAAGCCCCAGATCGCCTCGGCGCGGGCCCGGTCGTGGACGAGGCGGTCGAAGGGGGAGAGGAACGTGACCCGGTCGTCGACCGGCCGCGCGTCGGCCTCTGGGTGCGCGAGCAGCCGGCCCCGCTCGAGCTTCACGCCCAGCGACCGGAAACGCTTGTCGGCGCGGGCGCGTCGTGCGGCCGCGGCCGGCACGGTCTCGGCCTTCGGATAGACGCGCTCGGCGAGATCCCACAACCGGTGGGTCCCCTCCCGGCCGGCGACCGCGATGAAGCCGCGCTGGTGCAGCAGTTCGAGCATCCACATCAGCTGAGCGCGCGTCCCCCACCAGACGGTTCGCTCGTGGAACCGTTCGTCCGTGTGCTGGAGCTCGCGTGAGGGGAGCGGGCCGCGGCGCTTCAGCTCACGGAGGACATACCGGCGGAGCCCCGACTCCTCCTTCAGGAACTCCATGGCCCATTGGTCGCGCTTGGTGGGACCCCAGCGCTCGCGCATCTGCGCCTGGATGAGCGGCAGATCTTCCCTCGGCCAGATGAACGCGTTCCACTCGTACAGCTTCCGCTGCAGGAGCAGGCGGTCCAGCTCGGCCCGGTCATATGGCCCCAGTCGGCTCCACAGGACGAGGTACTGCGGCGGCGCGACCACGGAGATCGGATCGATCTGCAGGAAGCCGAGCCGGCGAACGGTGTCCAGGACGTCCGTCGCCGAGCCGTCGAGAAGCTGCGCGCGAACCGCGATTCTTCGCGCCTCCTCCCGCGTAACCTCGACCCCGGTGGACGCGCTCATCGACTTCGTACTCTCGCAACTCCCGCCGCCGCCGCGCCAGGTGCTCGAGATCGGCTGCGGCAAAGGCGAGGTCGCGCACGCTCTTGCCGACGCGGGCTACGAGGTGGTCGCGATCGATCCCGAGGCGCCGGAGGGCCCGATCTTCCGGAGGACCACGATCGAGGCGCTCGACGATCCGGGCCCATTCGACGCGGTTTTCGCCAGCCTTTCGCTCCACCACGTCCACGACCTCGGCGCGGCGCTCGACAAGCTCGTCCGCCTCCTGCGCGGCCGACTGATCCTGAACGAGCACGCCTGGGACCGCCTCGAGCCGATGACGCCCGAGTGGGAGGAGGAACACGAAGGCCTGCACGGCTACAGCGTGATGCGGGCTGAGCTCGATGCCCGTTTCGAGGAGCAGTTCTTCGAATGGCGGCCGTACCCAGTCGACGGAGTGGACGTCCCGGGCCTGGGCTTTCGCTACGTGGGCGTTCCGCGCTAGCGCCAGAAGCGGGCAGCCCGGTCGGGGTTCGGCATCCCGCTGGCCTCGATCGCCTCGATCACGGCACCGGCGTCGAAGGGGACCCGCCGGAACTCGACGCCGACTCCCGGGCCGTCGACCGTCAGCACCGCATACTCCGCGCACGGGTCCGTGCGGAAGCTCTCCTCCGGCTGGTGGTGGTCGTACGCAAGGCCGACGCTGCCCGGGTTCACGTAGTAGCGGTCACCGAGACGGCGGGCCCACTGCTGGTGTATGTGGCCACCGGCGAAGAATGTCGCCTCGACGTCCTGCAACGGCTTGCGGAAGGCCGCCTCCTCCATCCACGGCCCGATGACCTCGTCGCGCGACCGCGGCGTTCCGTGGAAAGCGAGCAGGGAGCTACCGCCGCCGAGGTCGAGCTCGACGGTCGGCTGGAAGCTGCGGTGGAAGTCGAGCTGCTCGTCCGAGAGCTGGGCCTGTGACCAGCGGACCGTCTCGAGCTGGGCCTCTGTCACGGCCTCGTCGCCAGGGTCCAACGTGAGCAGGAAGTGGTCGGAGTTGCCCATCACGGCCGGGGACCCGAGATCGCGGAGCCGCTCCAGACACTCGGCAGGCTGCGGGCCCCCCTGCGCGTGGTCGCCTAAGCAGACCACCCGGTCGACCCGCTGCCTGTCGAGGTCGGCGAGGAACGCGTCGAACGCGATCCCGTTCCCGTGGACGTCCGAGAAGAGCGCGACTCGCACTAGCGGTTGTGCGCCAGGTACTCGAGCAGGTCTGTGCGGGTGAGGACGCCGACGGGCCGACCTGCCTGAGCCACGACGACGGCGTTCGTGCGGCCGCTGAGCGTTGAGAAGACCTCGTCGAGCGGCTCGCCGGCATCGATCGCGGCAAGCGGCGGCTGCATCGCGGCCACGACGTCCTCGTGCAGCGCGTCCGGGTTCTTGAAGACGCGGTCGAGCAGATCGCGATCTTGGAGCGACCCGATCACGTCTGCGAGCGACTCCACTTCGCCGTCCCGGATCACCGGCAGCTGCGAGATCGAGTAGCGCTGCATGAGGTCGATCGCCGCGCCCACCTTCTGGTTGGCAGCGATGGTGACGAGGTCGGGGATATCGGGCTCCTCGGTCTGCTTCGAGCGCAGCACCTGCTCGACCGTGGGCGCCGGCGCGCGGCGCTCGAGGAAGCCGTGGTCGAGCATCCAGTTGTCGTCGTAGAACTTCGAGAGGTAGTTGCGGCCGCTGTCGGGGATCATCGTCAGGATCTTCGCCTCGGGCCCGAAGCGGTCGGCGACCTCGAGCATCGCCCAGACCGAAGTGCCGCCCGAGCCGCCGGCGAGCAGCCCCTCCTCGCGCGCAAGCCGTCTGGCGACCACGAACGAATCCCGGTCGGACACGCGGACCCACTCGTCGACGACGTCCTTCGCCATCGTCCGGGGCCAGGTGTCCTTGCCGATGCCCTCGACCAGGTACGGGTGGATGTCCGCCTCCTCCAGCGCCGTGTAGACGGAGCCTTCGGGATCGGCGCCGACGATGAGGATGTCCGGGTTCCGCTCTTTCAGGTAGCGGCCGGCGCCGGAGATCGTCCCGCCGGTCCCGACCGAGACGACGAAGGCGTCGATCTCGCCGCCGGTCTGCTCCCAGATCTCCGGTCCGGTCACCTCGTAGTGGGCGTCCGGGTTGGCCATGTTCGAGTACTGGTCCGGCTTGAACGCGCCCGGGATCTCTTCGGCGAGCCGGTCGGACACCGAGTAGTAGCTCTCCGGCGAGTCGGCATCGACCGCGGTGGGGCAGATCACGACCTCGGCCCCGTAGGCACGCAGGAGCGCGATCTTCTCTTGGCTCATCTTGTCCGGCATCACGAAAATGCAGCGGTAGCCCTTGATCGCGGCGGCGATGGCGAGCCCGACGCCGGTGTTGCCAGAGGTCGGCTCGACGATCGTCCCGCCCGGCTTGAGCTTTCCATCCCGCTCGGCGGCCTCGATCAGGGGGAGGCCGATCCGGTCCTTCACCGACCCGCCGGGGTTCAGGTACTCAAGCTTGGCGAGCAGCTCCGGCCCGCCTGGCGGAGCGAGCTTCTGGAGCCGCACGATCGGCGTCTTGCCGACGAGCTCGAGCGCCGTGGGGTACTCGCGGGGCATCGGGCGGAAGCCTAGCCCTGGCTCAATGCCGGAAGTGGCGCCGGCCGGTGAAGACCATCGCGCCGCCGGCGGCTTCGACGGCGGCGACGACCTCCTCGTCGCGCTTCGCCCCGCCCGGCTGGATGATCGCAGTCACGCCCGCCTCGAGCGCGACCTGGGGGCCGTCGGCGAAGGGGATGAACGCGTCCGAGGCCAGCACTGCGCCGCCGAGGTCGTGGCCGTGCTCTCGAGCCTTCTCGACCGCGATCCGGACGGAGTCGACGCGGCTCGTCTGCCCGCCGCCGATCCCCAGCGTCTGGAGACCCTTCGCGAGCACGATCGCGTTCGAGGCCACGTGCTTCGCGACCCGCCAGGCGAAGAGCAGGTCGCCCCAGACCGCCTCGCTCGCCTCGCCGCAGACGAGCTCCATGCCGCTTCGGTCGTCGATCTCACGGTCGCCGTCCTGGACGAGGAGGCCGCCGATGACGCGCTTGTAGTCCCGCTCGCCGAGATCGCCGCGCCGCCGCTCCCGGTCGCGGAGGATGCGGATCGCCGGCTTGGCCCGCAGCGCCTCCAACGCCCCATCCTCGTACTCGGGCGCGATCACGAGTTCGATGAAGCGCTCGGTGAGCTCGCCCGCGAGCTCAGCGTTCACGGGCCGGTTGAGCGCGAGCACCATCCCGTACGCAGAGACGGGATCCGCGTCGTGGGCTCGGCGGAAGGCGTCCTCGATCGAGCGCGAGACGGCGACTCCAGCCGGGTTCGCATGCTTGACGACGACCGCGGCGGGCAGCTGGAACTCGCCGAGGAGCCGCCGGGCCGCCGAGAGGTCGTTCAGGTTGTTGAACGAGAGTTGCTTGCCGTGCAGCTGGTCGACCCGGGACAGGAGATGCCGCCGCGCGCCTTCCTCGACGTAGTACGCGGCGCGCTGGTGGGGATTCTCCCCGTACGAGAGGTCGGCGGCCTTCGCGAAGCTGGGGATGAACCGGTCGGGGAATGCCTCACGTCCCAGGAACCAGGTCGCGATCGCAGTCTCGTACGCCGCGGTTGTTGCGAACGCCTCGGCCGCCAGGCGCCGCCGCGTGTCCTCCGAGAGCCTCCCCGTCGTGCGGAGCTCGTCGAGGATCTCCGGGTAGCGCTTCGCGGAGCAGACCGGTGCGACGTGGGCAAAGTTCTTTGCGGCCGCGCGGAGCATCGACGGCCCGCCGATGTCGATCATCTCGACCGCGTCCGCCTCGGTGACGCCGTGGCGCGAAGCGATCTGCGTGAACGGGTAGAAGCCGACGCACACGAGGTCGAACGGCTCAATCCCGTGGTCGTCGAGCGCCGCCAGGTCGTCCGGATGGTCGCGGCGCGCCAGGATCGCCGCGTGGATGCGCGGGTGGAGCGTCTTCACGCGGCCGCCGAGCATCTCCGGGATCTCGGTCAGCTCTTCCACCGGCGTCGCGTGGATCCCGCTCTCGGCGAGATGCTCGGCGGTGCCGCCGCTTGCGACGAGGTCGACTCCGAGGTCCTGGAGACCTTGCGCGAATTCGACCAGCCCGGACTTGTCCCAGGCGGACAGGAGAGCGCGGCGGATCACTCGATCAGGCCGCGCACCGTCTCGGGCAGGAGACGATGCTCAACCGCCTGGACTCGGGCGCGCAGCGTGTCGACCGTGTCGCCGTCATGGACCGGCACCGGCTCGGCGACGATCACCTCGCCCGTGTCGACGCCTTCCTCGACGAAGTGGACGGTGGCAGCCGTCTGGCGGACGCCTGCGGCGAGGACGTCCTCGATCGGGTGGGCGCCGGGGAACTCCGGGAGCGGCGCCGAGTGCGTGTTCACGATCCGGCCGGCGAAGCGGTCGAGGAACGGCTTGCGCAAGAGGTGCATGTACCCGGCGCACACCACGAGCGTCACTCCCTGCTCCTCGAGCCAGCGGCCCATGGCGTCGTCGCGCTCCTCACGCGTCTCGAAGTCCTCCAGTTGAAAGCTCCTTGCCGCGACACCCGCCCTACTCGCGCGCTCCAACGCAGGCGCGGCCGATCTGTTCGACGCGACGCAGGCGACCGGGAGGCCGGCGTCGAGCAGCGCCTGGAGGTTCGTGCCCTCGCCGGAAACCAGGACGCCGATCACGCCGCGACGATCCGCCCGATCACTTGGCCGCCTGTCGCCTGGGGGACGACAGCGCAGTAGCCGATCCCGAGGTTGAAGACACGCCGCAGCTCGTCTTCCTCGACGTGCCGGGCGAGCCAGTGGAAGACGGGTGGGCGCTCCCAGCTCTCCCAATCGATCTCGGCGCGGAGTCCATCGGGCACGACGCGCGCCAGGTTGCCCTCGATCCCTCCGCCGGTGATGTGCGCCAGGCCGTGGGGGCCGTCCAAGGCGCGAACCTCCTCGAGGTAGATCCGGGTCGGCGCGAGCAGGTCGTCACCCGTGTAGTCCTCCTCGTCGAGCACGCGACGGACGAGCGTGAAGCCGTTCGCGTGGACGCCGGCGGAGGGCCAGCCGAGCACGACGTCGTCTTCACCGATCGCCGAGCCGTCGACCAGCCGCTCGCGGTCGACGAGCCCCACGCACGTCCCGGCGAAGTCGAGCTCGTCGTCGCGGTAGATCCCGGGCAGTTCCGCGGTCTCGCCGCCGAGCAGCGCGACGCCGGCGGCGCGGCAGACCTCGGCGGCACCCTCGACCAGCTCGGCGACCTCGTCCAGCGAGATCCGGTTCGCGGCCACGTAGTCGAGGAGGAAGAGCGGGGCGGCGCCCGTCGTCAGCACGTCGTTGATGCAGTGCGCCGCGAGGTCGGCGCCGCAGGCGCGCAGCGAGCCGCGCTCGCGCGCGAGGACCAGCTTCGTCCCGACGCCGTCAGTCGAGGCCGCGAGCAGGCGCCGGTCATCAAGCGGGTAGAGCCCGGCGAACGCACCGAAGCCGCCGGCCCCGGTCGACTCGACGGCCGCCCGAAGACGCTCCACGACCGCGTCGGCCGTGGCGAGCGACACTCCGGCGGCCGCGTACGTCCGTCCCTCCACCTGCGGGCGAGTCTAATAGTGAGGAATGACGGCTCTCACCGCACTCCTGCCGCTCGCCGCGGTCGCGGTCATGTACTGGCGGCGGACCAGGACGCTCTCCCGGCGCGGAACGCCGGTTGCTGCCTGGCGGCAGGCGAGCTTCGCGCTCGGGATCACGCTCGCCGCCGCAGCGCAGCTGATGCCGCTCGAGGACGAGCTCTTCTTCATGCACATGCTCCAGCACGTCTTCGTCGGCGATCTTGCGCCCCTCGCCTTCGTGCTCGGACTCACGGGGCCGCTGCTTCGGCCGATCCTCGCCGTGCCCTGGCTCGCCTCGCTGCGCGCGCTCGCTCATCCGCTCGTGGCTCTGCCTCTCTGGGCGGTCAGCCTCTACCTGTGGCACCTGCCGCCGCTGTACGAGGCCGCGGTCGAGCACAGCGGCGTCCACGCACTCGAGCATCTGTCCTTCTTCACGACCGGCCTGCTGATGTGGGCCGCCGTCGTCGAAGTCCTGCCGGGACCGGAGTGGTTCGGCACCGGCTGGAAGTTCGGGTACGTCGCCGTCGTGCGGCTCGTAGAGACCGCCCTCGGCAACGTCTTCATCTGGTCCGGCGACGTGATCTATGACGTCTACGACCACGGCGAGGAGCACTTCGGGATCGGAGCGCTCCAGGATCAGGGCCTCGCGGGCACGATCATGATGGTCGAGGGCTCCGTCGTCACCATCGGCGCCCTCGCCTGGCTCTTCCTCAAGCTGGCCCAGGAGGGGGAGCTGCGGCAGCGGCTGCTGGAGGAGGGGTACGACCCCCGGGCAGTGCGGCGGGCGGTGCGGTACGGGCGTGGGGAGGAGCTTGAATCCGCCCGCTGAACATGCCGGACAAAGCCGCCTGAAAGGAGCACCCCATGTCCACGCCGGACCAGCCCACGCAGCAGCATGCGACGCCGCCACCGCGCCAGCCGATGACGATCGACGTCGCGCGGCTGCCGATTCCGGGGAACGCCGAGTTCGCGCTCTACCTGCTCGCGCTCATCGTCGCCTGGATCGTGACCTGGTCGACCGACAGCCTGACCGCGAACGCGTGGTTCCAGTTCTTCCTCTTCACGACGATCGCGTACATCCTTTCGCGCGGGATCGCGAAGGCGAGCCGAGTGCTCGAGCAGTAGCCGCTAGACAGCCGCAGGCTCGAACCGAAGCTTGGCAAGCGTCCGGCCCGTGGGGACACGGGTCGGATACTTGCGCGTGAAGCAGGCGCGGCAGAACTCGTTGTCCGGCCGCCGCGTCGCTGCCTGGACGCCCTCGAGCGAGAGGTGGGCGAGCGTAGTCGCGCCGATCTCCATCCGCGTCTCCTCGATCGTCCTGCCCGAGGCGACGAGCTGGTCGTCGTCGCCGAAGTCGATGCCGTAGAAGCAGGGGGAGACGATCGGCGGCGACGATACCCGGACGTGCACCTCGGTCGCGCCGCCGTCGAAGAGCATCGCGACGAGCTGCCGCATCGTCGTCCCCCGGACGATCGAGTCGTCGACGACGACCACGCGCTTTCCGGACACCTCATCCAGCGGGTTGAACTTCAACTTGATCCCCTGCTCGCGAAGAGCCTGGTCCGGCTGGATGAACGTGCGCCCCACATAGCGGTTCTTGATCAGCCCCTCGTTGAAGGGGATGCCCGACGCACGGGCGAAGCCGATCGCTGCGGGCGTGCCGGAGTCGGGCACCGGCATGACGAAGTCGGCCTCGGCCGGGGCTTCCTCGGCGAGCCGCTCGCCCATCCGCACGCGGGCCTTGTGAACCTCGACCCCCGCGAGTCGGGAATCCGGGCGCGCCAGGTAGATGAACTCGAACAGGCAGAGGCTTTGGGAGGGGTGCGCCACCTGCTCCATCCGGATCTCGTCGTCCACGACGACGAGCTCACCCGGCCCGAGCTCCCGGACTGGCTCGGCGCCAACGAGGTCCAGGGCGCAGCTCTCGGACGCGAGCACCCAGTCTTCTCCGAGGCTTCCGACGACGAGCGGCCGGAAGCCGTACGGGTCGCGGAAGCCGACGAGCTTGCCCTCCGTCAGCGCGACGGCTGTCGTCGCCCCGTCGACTCGCTCGAGCGTGTGGGCGATCGCCTCGGCGAGTGGGGCGGGGTCGTTCCCGATCAGCGCGGCGATCACCTCGGAGTCCGAGCTCGAGCCGAGCCTCACGCCCTCCGCCTCGAGCTCCTCACGGAGCTCCTCGGCGTTCGTCAGGTTTCCGTTGTGTCCGAGGGCGACGGTGCGCGCCCGGCCGTGGTGGACGAGCGGCTGCGCGTTCGCCCACCGCGTCGAGCCGGTCGTCGAGTAACGCGTGTGGCCGATCGCGAGTTGGCCGTCGAGGCCGTGCAGGGTCTGCTCGGAGAAGACCTGCGGGACGAGTCCCATGTCGCGGACGACAGTGAGGCGACCCTGATCCGACACGGCGATCCCAGCCGACTCCTGGCCTCGGTGCTGGAGCGCAAAGAGCCCGAAGTAGGAGACGCGTGCGACGTCGCGTTCCGGCGCCCGGATTCCGAAAAGTCCGCACATCTAGATCTCGCCGACCTCCTCCGCGAAATCAGGCACGTAGTCGCCGGCGAAGACGAACCGAACGGTGTCCGGGTCGGCGATGGCCGGGTCGGCCTCGACTCCGCTCCATTCGGCCATCTCCCGAAGCGCCACTGCCAGCCCGCCGTCCGAGACGTCGTGGGCGAGCGAAAGCCCTGGAGCCGCGCGCCAAACGAGCCCGATCAGCTCGGCGTCGCGCGCCAGGTCAATCTCTCCAAGTAACAAGTTGTTACTTGCCCCTCGAACCACGCTGACCGTATCCCCTCGGCGCCAGCCGCTCGGGACTCGGCGGACGTCCTGGACGAGGCCGACGCAGCCCACGACCGGCGTCGGCGGGATCGAGCGGCCGTCCGTGTCATTGTAGAGCGAGACGTTTCCGCTCACGAGCGGGATCCCCAGCGCCTCGGCGGCCTGCGCGATGCCTTCGATCGCCTGCTCGAGCTCCCAGCCGACCTCGGGCTTCTCCGGGTTGCCGAAGTTGAGGCAGTCCGTGAGGCCGATCGGCTCGCCGCCGACGCAGGCGACGTTGCGCGCTGCGTCCAGCACGGCGAGCGCGCCGGCGCGAAAGGGATCCCGCTCGCCGACCGGCGGTCCGTCGAGCGACACTGCGAGGCCGCGGTTCCCCTCCAGCCGCAGCACCGCCGCGTCAAGACCCGGCCGGCGCACGGTTCGCGAGCCGACGAGCTGGTCGTACCGCTCGTAGATCCAGCGCCTGCTCGTGAGGTTCGACCCCGCAACGGGCGCCTGCTGGGTCTGCGCGGGCTGCACCTTGACGCGGTAGCGAGGGCATTCGTCCGTCAGAAGAGTCGCGGGGATTGCCCCGACGAGCTCGCCGTCACGGAAGCAACGCAGCTCGCCCGTATCGGTCACCTCGCCGATGGTCGCATGCGCCAGCTCCCACCGGCGGCAGACGCTCAGGACGTCCTCGACCCGCTCCGGCCGGACGACCGCAACCATCCGCTCCTGGCTCTCGGAGACCATGATCTCCCAGGCCTCCATCTCCTCCTCACGGAGCGGAACCTGGTCGAGGTCGACGTCGACGCCCGCGCCGTCCCGCGCCATCTCGGCGAGGGAGGACGCGAGCCCTGCCGCGCCGCAGTCCTGAAGCGACTCCACGAGCCCGCGCTCGACAAGCTCGAGGCTCAACTCGATCAGTTTCTTGCCGGTGAACGGATCGCCGATCTGCACGGTCGGCCGCTTGTCCGCGTCCTCCTCGGCAAGTTCGGCGCTCGCGAGGACGCTCGCGCCGCCGATTCCGTCCCGGCCGGTCGTCGCCCCGTAGAGGACGAGCAGTCCGCCCGTCCGCGTCGCCTTCGCACGCGTCAGGCGCTCGACCGGCAGCAGTCCGACGCACATCGCGTTCACGAGGCAGTTCCCGGCGTACGCCTCGTCGAAGACAGCTTCGCCGCCGACCGTCGGAACTCCGACGCAGTTCCCGTAGTGGCCGATCCCCTCGACCGCGCGCTCGAACATCCATCCGGGCTCGCCGAAGCGGAGCCCGTCCAGCAGCGCGATCGGCCGGGCCCCCATGGCGATCACGTCCCGCAGGATCCCGCCCACGCCCGTCGCCGCACCCTGGAACGGCTCGACGGCGGACGGGTGGTTGTGGCTCTCGACCTTGAAGGCCACCGCCAACCCGCCGCCGAGGTCAAGCACGCCGGCGTTCTCGCCAGGCCCCTGGAGCACGCGCTCCCCCGCCGACGGCAGGCGCCGAAGCAGCAGCGCCGAGTGCTTGTAGCCGCAGTGCTCCGACCAGAGAAGCGAGAACACGGCGAGCTCGAAGTCGTTTGGGTCACGCTCCAGTAGTTCGCGGATTCGCTCGAACTCGCTGTCCGTGAGCCCGAGGGCGCGATGGAGAGGCTGTTCGGCGACCCGCGTCAGGTCGTTGAGAATAGTCGCTCGGGCGGACGCGTTACCTTGAAGAAGTGAGGCGCGGTTACGTCCCTCTCCTGCTGGTCCTCGCCCTGATCTGGGGCTCGTCGTTCATGTTCATCGAGATCGCGATCGACGATCTCTCGCCGGCGGCGACCATGACCGGCCGGCTGCTCTTCGCGTCGGCCGCGCTGGGAGCCGTTCTCGTGGCAAAGCGCGGCTTCCGTCAGGCGGTTCGTTGTCTCCGCGACTTCGGCTGGGCCGGCGTCGTGCTCGGCGTGATCAGCACCGCGCTGCCGTTCTGGCTGATCGCCTGGGGACAGACTCGCATCGACTCCGGGATCGCCGCGATCGGGAACGCCTCAATGCCGATCTTCGTGGCGCTGCTCGCAACGAAGTTCGCGCGGCACGAGCGCGTCACCGGCGTGCGAGCGTTCGGGCTCCTCCTCGGAATCGTCGGCGTGGGCGTGCTCGTCGGGGTCAACCCGGAGGGCGGCTGGGCCGGCGCGATCGGGACGCTTGCGGTGATCCTCGCCTCGATCTCCTACGCAGCCGGCTCGCTCTTCAGCCAGCACAAGCTCGGCGACTCGTCGGGGTTGCTCGTCTCGACGGCGTCGGTGCTCTGGGGGACCCTCGTGATCCTTCCCTTCGGGATTGCGCAGGGGCCGGGCGGCATCCCCAGCTGGGAGGCGATCGTCTCCGTTGCCGTGCTCGGCCTGCTCGGGACCGCGCTCGGGCTGATGATGTACCTCCGGCTGCTCGCGGATTACGGTTCTGCGAGAGGAAGTCTCGTCGTCTACTTGCTCCCGGTGGTCGCACTGTTCTACGGGGCGGTCTTCCTCGACGAGCCCCTGCGTGTCACGGCGCTCGTCGGCCTGGCGTTGATCCTCGCCGGGGTGGCGATCGCTTCCGGGCTCGTCCGGCCGCTCCGCCGCCAGCAGCCGGTCCCCGCACCGACTCCTTGACCGTCGAGGGCGAGGGGCTCCGCCTGCGCAGGGCGACCGAGGACGACGTCGAGTTCGTCGTCGGCCTCCTGAACGAGGAGGACACCGCGCCGTTCCTCGCAGCATCGCGCTCGCGGGACCGGGAGGGAGTAGTCGCGGACGTGAAGGCCTCGACGGAGCAACCCGGCGACTTCGGCCTCTTCGTGATTGAGGTGCCGGACGACGACGGCTGGGCCCGCGCAGGGATGATGGAGTTCTCGCTGGAGAACCGCCGGAGCAGGATCGCGCACCTGAGCGGCCTGGCGATCCACCCGGACTTCCGTGGCCGCCGCCTCTCGGACGACGCGGCGCGTCTCTTCCAGCGCCACCTGATCTTCGACCTCGGCTTTCACCGATTGCAGCTCGAGTGTTACGCGTTCAACGAGCGCGCGATCCGGCACGCCGAGCGCTCGGGCTTCGTCCGCGAGGGCGTGAAGCGGAAGGCGTATCACCGCCACGGCGCGTGGGTCGACGGCGTCCTCTTCGGCTTGGTCCGGGAGGACCTCGAAGGCTGAACCTAGGCTCTACGTGATGACGCGGCGGCTTGTTGCTCCCCTCGCGGTCGCCGCAGGGCGGATCGCAGCCAGGCCGGGGTCCGTCCTGCTCACGGGCTTGGGCATCGCCCTCGCCAGCGCCGCGCTCACGACCCTCCTCGTCGGGCAGGTCGTCGTCGAGGACCGCGCGGTGTCCGACGCGATCGGGCGCCTTCCCGCCGACGAGCGCATGGTCAGTGTCAGCTGGGTCGGGCTCGGCACGAGGGGGTGGACGCGACTCGATCGCGAAGCGCGGAACGGGCTTCGCGCTCTCGAGGTCGGGGACCCCCTGCGTGCAGTCGGGTTTCGGTCGACCAGGTTCGGAACGGACATCGTTCGGCTGGCGGCCGTCGACGACGCGAAAGGGCTCCTGGAGCTTCGGTCGGGACGACTGCCCTCGACATGCGGACCGGGGCGCTGTGAGCTCGTCGCGCTCGACGCCCCGCGGGCGCCGCTCGCCGCGCCGGGCCTCGTCGTGACCGGGTCCGTGACGGCTGCGAAGGGGGCACCGCTCGCTGCGCTCGTCGGCTCGACCACCACCGCCGAGCGCGTCTTCGTCGGCGTCGGCGTCGAGGAGCTGGCGCGACGGCCGGAGGTGAGCGGACTCTTCCGCACGCTCACCTGGGCGGTACCGCTGGATCTCGACGCGCTCGATTCTCCCAAGGCGGCCGAGCTTCCGACCCGCATCGCCGAGCTGGACACTCGACTGCGACAGGTGGATCCGGCGCTCGCCGTGCGCGGGCCCATCCAGGATCTCGAGGAGGCGCGGGACCGGGCGACGAACGCCAGCCGACGCCAGCTCCTTGTCGGCGCTCAGTGCGTCGTGGTCTTCCTCGCCTTCGCTGTGCTCGCCGCGTCCCGCATCCGCCGTAATGCCGGAGAGACACGGTTCAGACTCCGGCGGCTCCGCGCGCTTCGGTGGCAGATCGCCCTCGAGACGGCCGGGTATGCGGTGCTGGTCGCCCTGCCTGCGGTGCTGGTCGGGGGCGCTGCGGGACTGCTCGCGGGCGCGGTTGTCGCCGACGAGGCCGGACGCCCCGCCGGCGACGCACTCCGTCGTGCGCTGACGTCGGCCGGGTCGGGCTGGGCGCTCGCTCTGCTGGCGCTCGGCGCGGTCGTCGTCCTGATCGCAACCACGCGAGCGGCAACGCTCGAGATTCGCGGCCGGGGGATCACACCCGTGGACGTTGCGATTGCTGCAGTGCTGGCAGCGATCGCCGCCGCATTCCTCTTCGGCGAGACCGACGCGGAATCGCTCACGCGGGAGGGCGGGATCGGCGTGTCACTCGTCTTGCTGCCCGTACTCGTCGCGCTCGCCGGCGCGCTCCTGGTCGCCCGCATCTTTCCTGCGCTCCTGAGGCTTGGCGAACGGCCTGCGGCGACGGCGGGGGTGTCGCTCCGTCTGGCGTTCCTGTCCCTCGCTCGCAGCCCCGGTGTGGCCGCCGTGGCGGTCGCGTGCCTGACGGTCACGGTTGGGATGGCGGTGTTCGCGCTCA
Source organism: Gaiellaceae bacterium (assembly GCA_035265935.1). GTDB lineage: Bacteria > Actinomycetota > Thermoleophilia > Gaiellales > Gaiellaceae > JACDAN01. Next base: position 3,006 of record DATFOC010000031.1, on the reverse strand, counting down.
CCTACCGGGCCACGCTCGCTGCGAACCAGCGCGACGCCGCGGCCCACGCCGCTCCTCTCGACTACGTCGTCCAGCTCGATCCGACGCGCGGCCTTCGTGCCGGTCGGACGGCGGACCTGGCGCCCAGTTACGGAGCCGGCGCGCTCGGCGTCATCCGCCGTGACGGGGACGCCCCGACCCTCAATCGCTCGACCGAGCTGACGGTGCTCGGGCTGCCCCCCGATGCGTTCGAGCGGATGCGCTGGCGCAGTGACTATGCGGCCGATTCGCCCGAGGAGCTCGGCCGGTCGATCTCCTACGACGGCTCGTCCCTGCGAGGCCTCGAGCTGCCGGCGGAGAGCCGGGAGCTCATCATCCCCAGGACTGTTCGCGGCGACCCGATCCGCATCTCCGCCCAGGTCCGCCGCCCTGACGGCGGCTTCTCCGTGCTCGACCTGGAGGGCAGGGGAGACGTCGCGCGCGCACCCCTCTCGCCGGCGGTTCGCGGCGGGACGCTTGTCGGGCTGACACTCGCGTTCCCGCCGATCGCGGAGTTCACGACAGCTCACCGGGCCACGGGGAGCCGAGCTGCGCCCGACGTCTTCCTCCGAGGGACGCTGACGCTCGGCCGCCCGCGCGTCGCTACGACGACCGGGCAGCGTGCGCTCGCAGTCGACTACGGCGACTGGGTGTCGTCGGAGGGACGCGGCACCGGTGGGTTTCCGGGACGGGCGCGGATCCGCTACCTCCTCTCCCAGGAGCGCACGTTCCGCATCAGGCCGCGCCAGTCGACCGACGACGCGCCGATTCCCGTGATCGCGTCGACGTCTATCGTGGCCGGTGCCGGGTCGGCTCGGGTGCTGCCGATCCGCGTAGGCCGCGCGGCAGTCGAGGCCCGCATCGTCGGGACCGCCCGCCGCTTCCCGACCCTCACGGGCGACTTCGTCGTCGCCGACCGAGAAGCGCTGGCAACGGCGGCCAATGCCGCTGCCCCCGGAACGGCGGTCGCGGACGAGGCGTGGCTCTTCGCAGCGCCGAGAGCGGAGGCGCCGTTCCCGGTCCGCGTGACGTCGCGGGACGAGGTTGAGCGAAGCCTGCGCGCCGACCCGGTCTCGCGGGCCGCCGCGATCGCCCTGCTCGCCGCGGCGATCCTCGCCGGTTTCCTCGCTCTGGCCGGGCTCGTGCTCGCTCTCGCGGTGGATGCACGGGATGACGCCGGCGACCTCTTCGACCTCGAGAGCCTCGGCTTCGATCCCACCAGGCTTGCTCGCCACCTGTGGCTCCGATCGGCCGTGATCCTGGCGGCTGGCCTCATCGGTGGGCTGGTGACCGGGGCGCTCGCCTCTCTACTGGTGACGGACCTGGTCGCGGTGACCGCCAACGTGACTCCCGCGGAGCCGCCGCTCGTCGCCGTCCTCCCCTGGCCGCTTCTCGCTGCCGGATCGATCGTCTTCGGCGGCCTCGCGCTCGGCATCGTGGCGGTCCTTGCGCGCCGTTCGTTTCGAGCTGCCGCCCCCGCCAGGCCGGAGGCAGCGTGACGCCTGCAGTCGAGGCGAGGGATCTCTTCAGGGTCTATGCCACTCGCGAGGGAAGCGCTGCCGCGCTTCAAGGTCTCTCGCTCGAGATCGCCGAAGGCGAGATCGTGGTGGTGTTCGGCCCGAGCGGCTCCGGCAAGACGACGCTGCTCCGGATCATCGGGGCACTCGACGCGCCTTCAGCCGGCGTAGTCCGCGTGCACGGCGTCGACCTCCGTCGGCTACGGGGCCACGCCAGAGACCGCTTCCGAGCCGATGCGATCGGCTACGTCGACCAGCACTATTCGCGCCTCCTCGCGCCGGAGCTCACCGCACGTCAGATCGTCGAGCTGCCGCTCGCACTGCGGGGTGACGGTTCGGCTGCTCGGAGTAGACGTGCGGGCGAGCTGTTCGAGCGTGTCGGCCTCGCCGATCGCGCCGACGCGCGGCCGTCGGAGCTTTCGGGCGGTGAGCAGCAGCGTGTCGCGCTCTGCGCCGCCCTCGTGCGCAGCCCTCGGCTCATCCTCGCGGACGAGCCGACCGGCGAGCTCGACGCGGCGACGGCGGAGAGCGTCTACACGCTGATTCGTCAGCTCGCGCGGGAACAGGGTTCGGCCGCGCTGATCGTCAGCCACGACATCGGCTCGGCTGCGATCGCCGACCGGATGATCCAGGTGCGGGACGGACGCGTGAGCGCCGAGGGCCCACCGGGCGAGGAGACGCTCGTCGTGGCGCCGACGGGCTGGGTCCGGCTGCCGGAAGATCTCCTCGAGCGTTCCGGCATCGGGGCGCGGGCACGACCCTCGCTTGCGGGCTCCACGATCTCGCTGACTTCCGCCGGAGCGCCTGCGCGCACTTCCGAGGCGCCGTTGCCGAGAGACCGGCTGCCGCGGCGCCCGTCGAGCCCCGCGGCCGAGCTCCGGCGCGTTGGTCGCCGATTTGCGACCGGTGCGGCGGTCACTGGGCTGAGCGCGGCCTTCCCGGCAGGGCGCCTCACCGCGATCACCGGCCCGTCGGGGTCGGGAAAGACGACCGTCCTCCACCTACTTGCCGGTCTCGACCTCCCGACCGAGGGCGAGGTGATCGCGCTGGGTCACCGGGTCTCCGAGTTGAGCCGCGCCGACAGGGCTGCGCTTCGCCGCAGCGGTGTGGCCGTGATCGCCCAGGATCCGGCGCTCGTGCCGTTCCTGAGCGCGCGGGAGAACGTCGAGGTCGGCCTGCAGGTTCGGACTGCGAATGGCGACGCGCTCGCCGCGCTCGAGTCCGTGGGGCTCGGAGAGTTGGCCGAGCAGCGGGTCGACAGGCTTTCGATGGGCGAGCGGCAGCGTGTCGCCATCGCGCGCGCTCTCGTAGCCGCTCCTGAGCTCTTGTTAGCGGACGAGCCGAGCGCCCGCCTCGACGAGGCCAACGCCGTCGCGGTCGGTGACCTCTTCGCCCGGATCGTCGACGAGTCTGAGACAACCGTCGTCTTCAGCACGCACGATCCGGTCCTGCTCGAGGTCGCCGACGAGGT
>DATFOC010000030.1:0-17769 GCA_035265935.1 Gaiellaceae bacterium | reverse complement strand
CCTGGTGGTGGCGAACGAGACCGTCGTCGGGGAGGCGCTGCTGGAGCGCATCCGCACGCGGGCCTCGCGCGGGCCGGCGAGCTTCCTGATCATCTCGCCGCAGAGCGATCCGACGCAGTCTTCTCACCCCGAGGCCGAGCGGCGGTTGCGGCGCGCGCTGTCCGAGCTGCGGGCTGCCGGGATCGAGGCCCACGGACAGGTCGCCCATCCCGATCCCTACACCGCGGCGATGCAGGCGATCGAGGACGAGCGAGTGGACGAGGTCATCGTCTCGACCTTCGAGCCCGCCCGCTCGCCGTGGCTGCGTAAGAACCTCGTCCAGCGGTTGCACAGCGACGCCAAGGTTCCCGTCGAGCACGTCGTGATCTCGCCCGAGGAGGTCGGCGCGGAACCGCCGGTGGTGACGGCCGAGTGAGCGCTCACGCCGAAGCCCGTCACGCGCTGCACCCGCCCGAGGCACACAAAAGCTCGCGGGTCGATGCACCAACGCTCGGGATGCTCCTCTTCATCGCCTCGGAGATCATGCTCTTCGGGTCGTTCTTCACGGCCTACTTCTTCGTCCGTACGAGCGGCAACGCCGACTGGCCGCTCGAGCCCTTCCACCTGCCGGTCTTCGTGGCCGGAGTGAACACCGCCATCCTGGTCACTTCGAGCTTCACGATCCACTGGGCGCTCCAGTCGATCAAGCGTGGCAACCGCGCGGGTCTCCAGGCCGGCCTCGTCCTGACCCTCGCTCTCGGCTCCACGTTCCTGATCACCCAGATGCTCGAGTACTCGCGGGTCGGGTTCTCGCCGGCGGACGGCGCGTTCGGGACGATCTTCTACGGGCTGACGGGCCTCCACGGCGCGCACGTCTTCGTCGGGCTGACGCTACTCACCTTCGCCACGATCAGGGCGTTCCGCGGTCACTTCAGCGAGTCGCATCACCACGGTGTCGAGATTCCCGGCATCTACTGGCACTTCGTGGACGTAATGTGGATCGTGGTGTACACGACGATCTACCTCTTGTAGAGCGATGCGCTCCTCACGTTCCCGAGGCGCCGCTGGGCGGCTGGAAGGAAGGGGGACAGTGCTACTAGCATGGCCCCCTGACTGGAGGCCGGTCAGCGGCGCCGGCCTCGGGCGGAGCGCGGCTCAGCCGCGCGGGAGCCGGAGGCGGTCGGGGGCGTGAGGAATCCGTTCAGGAACGAGGCCGACGCATTCCGTCTCGTCCTGCTCGCGGTCGGCTACTTCGCCTTGATCGTCGTTGCGGCCGCGATCAACACGTGGCTCGGCGTCGCCGTCTTCGTGCTGCTGACGCTCCTGGCGATTGCCTGGGTCGTCAAGGCGCGCCGCGAGCCACCGCAGCGGGCCGTGATCCGGCCGAGCGCGCCGGGCGAGCGCCGCATCCTCGTGATCGCGAACGAGACGGTCGGCGGGACTCCGCTTCGCGATGTGATCCACCGGCGGGCGGCAGGCGTCGAGGAGCTCGTCCGCGTCGTCTGCCCCGCGCTGATGTCGCCGGTTCGCTACTTCGCGTCGGACGAGGACGGCCCGAGGGCGGCGGCGCAGGAACGGCTCGAGCGAAGCCTCGAGCGGCTGCGCCAGCTCGGCGTCACGGCGGAGGGCGAGGTTGGTGACGCCGATCCGCTGCAGGCGATCGAGGACGGGTTACGAACGTTCGGCGCCGACGAGGTGATCATCTCGACGCACCCCGAGGGCCGCTCGGTGTGGCTTGAAAAGGGAGTAGTGCGCGCCGCGAGGGAGCGCTTCGACGTCCCGATCACACACGTCGTCGTCGATCTCGAAGCCGAAGCCGAGCGCGAGCAGGTCGACGCGGAACGGGCGTAGCCCGTCCGCCGCGAGAGCGCGTCTCCTCAACCGCGCTCGGAGACGTACCGGGCGAGCGCGCGGATCTGCTCGTCGGTGAGCTGGTCGCCGAAGGCCGGCATGCCGCCTCCCCCGTTCGTGATCTGCCGGACGGCCTTCTCGAACGTCGGCTGCGCCTCGTCGAGGTTCGGGCCGACGGTGCCCGAGGTCCCCGCTTTCTCCAGCGTGTGGCACGAGCCGCAGTTGCTCGTGAACAGCGATTTCGGATCGTCGCCGCCTCCGCCTCCGCCTCCGCCCCCGCCCGGGCCGCCGCCGATGGACGCGTCCGGATTCCCAGCGACGAGGGACACGTAGAGCGCGACCGCGTCCGCGTCGGCATCGTTCAGCAGATCCTCCGGCATCGGCGGCACGGGGTAGTCGATCTGCCCCCGTACGACCTCAGCGATCGTGTCGGGGGCAAACCCCTCCTCGCGCGAAGCCGCGAAGGCGTTGTCGAGGTTGGGGCCGCTCGACGGGTTCTGCACGGGGTTCGACCCGTTCGTCCGCGCCTCCCTCAGTGTGTGGCAGCCGCCGCAGGTCTGCTGGAAGATCGCCTTGCCCTCGGCCGGATCCGCGGTCTCCGGGACCATCCCGTCGGTGCCGCAGCCGGCGACCGCGAGCGCGGCAAGAGCGAGAAGAGCGGCGCCGACCGCCCGGTGCACCTATTGCCCCTTCCAGCGGCACATGCCGGTCTCTGGACCGCGATCACGCGGCGCCACAGCGCACCCTCCTCCTTGCCAAGGCTGTCTAGCCTTGGCGCGTCCGAGTGCGCCCTGTGGCTTGGTGCTCCCGACCCAGAAGCTCGGCAGCGCCACTGGAAGGGGCACTACGCCGAAGGCTGGGTCGCGGACCCGATGCCGGTGACGGCCTCGTCCCGGCTTCCGTAGATCGTGAAGACCCGGTCGAGACCCGTGATCTCGAAGATCTTCGTGATGTTCCGGTCGCTCGAGACCAGCGAGAGCTGGCCGTCGTTCGTCCGGAGGCGCTTGACTCCACCGACGAGCACGCCGAGCGTGGTCGAGTCGATGAAGGTCGTGTTCGAGAAGTCGACGACGACCTCCTTGGCACCCTGGTTGATCACATCGAGGAGCTGCTGCTTGAACTCCGGCGCCGTGTAGAGGTCGACCTCGCCGGTCAGCGAGATGACGTACGACGAATCGCCCAGCTGCTCGGTGTTGATGTCGAAGTTCACGCGCCGCGCCTCCCTCTATCGAAAGCCGCCGTGAGTCTAGTGGGTCGCGCCCTTACTGGTTCTGGTCTTGGTTCTTCGGTTTCGCAGCGTTGCGGAGGGCGGGAAGCTGTGCACTGACCGCGGGCGCGCTGGCCGAATCGGGCGCAACCTCGAGGTACCGCTCGTACGCCGTGATGGCCGCCTTGAGGTCGCCGGCCGACTGCGCCGCCTGGCCGAGCTGCAGGAAGATCAGCGGCTCCTCGGCCTCCTGGTTGTCAGGCGTGACCGCCACGAGCTTGTTGAGCACGCGCGTCGCGTCCTTGTAGGACTGCTGGGCGCCGAGGAACGCGTTGTTCAGCTGCTGGTTGTACTTCTGGGACTCGAGCGCCGTGATCTGTGGGTTGGCGAACGTCTGGCCGAACTGGCTCGACGTGCCGGGGCTCAGCACGTCGCCCCCGGTCAGCTCCGTGAGTTGCGCCCGGGCGATCACTCCTTGCTCCTCGTAGGTGCGGGCCTGCGCCATGTGCAGGGCTCCGAGCTGGCGTAGCGCCTCTCGGTCGGTCGGGCGCATCTGGACGTAGCGCTCGAGCGGCGCGATCGCCTCGGCAGTGCGGTTCTCGCGCTGGAGGGCGGTGGCGAGGTCGCGGTAACCCTGAGGGTTGTTGGGCTCGTCCTTGATCTTGTCGTTGGACTCGTCCACGCTCGGGCCTGCGTTCGACGTCTGGGCGAGCCCCTGGAGGACGTCGCCGAGCCCGGTCCCGGGGATGGAACCGCCGACGTTGAAGATCACGTAGCCCAGCCCGAACACGATCGCCAGGAAGACGAACATCCACTTCGCCTGTCGCCGCAGGCGGGGGAAGAACATCGTGTCCTCATACGTGGGCGCGGGCGTGCGAGCGGGCGCTGCGGGCCGAGGGTTCGGCCGGCGCTCCCGCTGCTGCCTGTTGCGTCGCTGGGCTGAACGTGCCACTGCAGGCCCTAGGGTAGCGACCGCCAATCGAACAACTCGCCGATCGAGCGCAGCCGCTCCCTGGTCGTGTCGTCACAGAGCGCCCCCGCGACGCCGTTCTCGTATGCCCGGCGCGGCTCGACGCCGAGGGATGCAGCCGCCTCGTACTCCCGCCCGAGGTCGGTGTCGAACATGGCCGGGTCGTCCGTCGAGACCGAGCAGCGGACGCCGGCGGCCGTCAGCTCGCGCAACGGATGGCGCTCGAGCGATGGAACGGCGCCGGTCCTGACGTTCGAGATCGGGCAGACGTCCAGCACGATCTCGCGCTCGCGGAGCTCCTCGACGAGCGCCGGATCCTCGACCGCTCGGATGCCGTGGCGGATCCGGTCGGCATGGAGCGCACCGAGCGCTCCGCGGATCGATGCGGGGCCTGCGAGCTCGCCGGCGTGCGGCACGGATGCGAGGCCCTCGGAGCGCGCCAGCTCGAACGCCGGCGCGTACGGCTCGGGGGGAAAGTCCTCCTCGAGCCCGCCGAGCCCCACGGCGACGACGCCGCGGTCCCGGTACCTCGCCGCCACCCTGACGAGCTCCATTGCGCCCTCGAGCGAAAGGCCGCGGTAGATGTCCGGAGTCAGCCGGACCTCCACCCCGTGCAGCTCGCGGGCCTCCTCGGCCCCGTCGCAGTACCCGCCGAAGATCTCGTCCCAGGAGATCCCGCGCGAGATCCGCTCTGCCGGCGAGAAGATCGCCTCCAGGTAGACGGCGCCGAACCCGGCGGCCTCCTCCGCGTAGTCGACGAGGACACGGCGAAAGTCGTCACGGATCCGAAGTGCGTTCGTCGTCAGGATCCAGACCTCGATGAAGTGCGCGAAGTCGCGGTAGTCGTAGAGGGGCGCCAGTCCCTCGACGGTGTCCGCGGGAAGGGCGTAGTCGTTCCGGCGCGCGATCTCGAGCAGCGTCTCGGGCCGGACCGTCCCTTCCAGGTGGACGTGAAGCTCGATCTTCGGAAAGCTCACTCGGTGGCGAGGCGGCTGTCAGCCGCCTGCCAGCGGCGCTCGAGCACGACCGACAGCCAGATCGAGAGCTCGAAGAGTGCGAAGAGCGGGAGGACCTCCAGCGCGAGCGAGACCGGATCGACGGTCGGAAGCAGGATCGCGGCACCAAGCAAGACGACGTACCCGATTCGCCGGTTCCTCCGCAGCTGTGCTGAAGTCAGGACGCCGAGCCGCACCAGCCCAAGCACGAAGATCGGCAGCTGGAAGATCAGGCCGGTCGCGAAGATCATCAGCGCGACGAACGAGAGGAAGTAGCTCGCGCGGATCTGGACGTCGTAGAGGTTGTCGTCGTAATTCGTGAGGAAATCGAGCGCGCGCGGGAGGAGCACGAAGTACGCGAACGCCATCCCGCCGGCAAAGAGCAGCGTCGCCAGCGCAACGAACCGCGCGACGACGCGCTGGTTCCGCTCCTGCACCGCCGGTGCGAAGAAGCTCCATGCCTGCCAGACGAGCACCGGGAAGGCGAGCGCGAGTGAGGCGTAGAAGCTGACCTTGAGCGCCATCGTGAAGGGCTCGGCCACGCCGATCGTGATGATCGGCTTGTCGTCCGGAGCCAGCTCGATGAGCGCCTCGATCAGCCGGTCGTGGAAGATGTACGCGATCGGAAAGGCCGCGCCCAGTGCGATCAGGCAGACGATCAGCCGGTTGCGCAACTCCTCGAGATGCTCGACGAGGGTCGCCTCCTCGCCGTACGAGAGGCGGCGGGGCAGACGTCTCATCGGCGCCGCCTAGGAAACGGTGTCGCGCTCGCGCGGCGCTGTGGGCTCCGCGACGCGCTCTTCGTCCTCTGGCGCCTCGGGCAGCCGCGGCGGGCGCTCGTCGTCCCTGCCGGTGACGGCGTCCTTGAACTCGCGCATTCCCTTGCCGACCGACCGTCCGATCTCCGGAACGCGGTTGGCGCCGAAGAGCAGGAGGACGACGACGAGGAAGATGATGATCTCGGGAAGCCCGATACCAAAGGGCACATACGGAGCGTAGCAGCGCTTTCGGAGCCGTCCCGAGGCAAAACCCCACTGATACCATGAGGCCTCGAGGCGGGCGCTTGCCCGCCACTTGTCTGAAGGGGAGCGATTTGGCGCTACTGGAGCTGAAGGACCTGCACGTCGCGCTCGAGGACGGCACGGAGATCGTCAAGGGCGTCGACCTCGAGGTCGACCTCGACCAGATCCACGCGATCATGGGGCCCAACGGCTCCGGGAAGTCGACCCTCGCCTACGCGCTGATGGGTCACCCGGCGTACGAGATCACCGAGGGACAGATCCTGTTCGACGGCGAGGACGTGACGGAGATGGAGGCGGACAAGCGCGCCCAGAGGGGCCTCTTCCTCGCGTTCCAGTACCCGCACGCCGTCCCGGGTGTCACGGTCACGAGCTTCATGCGCTCCGCGATCAACGCGATCCGCAAGGCGCGCACGGGCGGGGACGACCCGATCCCGATCCCCGAGTTCCGCCAGGAGATGCTGGCGGCCATGGAGCGGCTGAGCATCCCGCGCGAGCTCGCCCAGCGCTACCTGAACGACGGATTCTCGGGCGGCGAGAAAAAGCGGGTCGAGATCCTCCAGATGGCGATGCTGAAGCCGCGGATCGCCGTCCTCGACGAGACCGACTCGGGGCTCGACATCGACGCGCTGCGCATTGTCGCCGGCGGCGTCCGCGAGCTCGTCGGCCGCGAGACAGGCGCGCTCGTGATCACGCACTACCAGCGGATCCTCAACTACATCGAGCCCGACTTCGTCCATGTGTTCGTCGACGGCAAGATCGTCGCCGAGGGCGGACCGGAGCTTGCGCATACACTGGAAGCAGAAGGGTACGAAGCATTCATGCCGGAGCAGGTGGAGAGCTAGGTGGCTGTCACCGAAAGTGAGACCCAGGTCGTCGCCGAGATCGGCAGCGACTACAAGTACGGCTTTCACGATCCCGAGGACTACTTCTTCAAGTCCGGCCGGGGCCTCTCCCGCGAGCTCGTGGCGGCGATCTCCGAGCACAAGAACGAGCCGCAGTGGATGCGGGACTACCGGCTCAAGTCGCTCGAGTACTTCCTTGCTCGCCCGCTCCCGGACTGGGGCGGCGACGTCTCCGAGATCGACTTCGACAACATCTTCTATTACATCCGGCCGACCGAGAAGCAGGCCAAGTCCTGGGAGGATCTCCCGCCGGACATCAAGAACACGTGGGACCGGCTCGGGATCCCCGAGGCCGAGCGGAAGTTCCTCGCCGGCGTCGGCGCCCAGTACGAGAGCGAGGTCGTCTACCACAAGCTCAAGGAGGACCTCGAGAAGCAGGGAGTCCTTTTCCTCGACATGGACTCCGGCCTGCGGGACCACGAAGAGCTCGTCAAGCAGTACTTCGGGACGATCATCCCAGCGAACGACAACAAGTTCGCGGCGCTGAACTCGGCCGTCTGGTCTGGTGGCTCCTTCATCTACGTGCCACCGGGGGTCTCGATCGAGATGCCGCTCCAGGCCTACTTCCGGATCAATGCGGAGAACATGGGCCAGTTCGAGCGCACGCTGATCATCGTCGACGAGGGAGCCTTCGTTCACTACGTCGAGGGCTGCACGGCGCCGATCTACTCGAGCGACTCCCTGCACTCGGCGGTCGTCGAGATCATCGTCAAGCCGGGTGGTCGCTGCCGGTACACGACGATCCAGAACTGGTCGACCAACGTCTACAACCTCGTCACCAAGCGTGCGGTTGCCTACGAGAACGCCACGATGGAATGGGTCGACGGAAACCTTGGCTCGAAGCTGACGATGAAGTACCCGGCGATCTGGCTGATGGGCGAGGGCGCGCACGGCGAGGTGCTCTCGATCGCATTCGGCGGAGCCGGCCAGCACCAGGACGCAGGCGGGAAGGCAGTCCACGTCGCGCCGAACACGACGTCGGTGATCACCTCCAAGTCGATCTCGAAGGACGGCGGAAGGGCCGGGTACCGCGGGCTCCTCGAGGTGGCTAAGGGCGCACACGGGTCGAAGTCGAAGGTCGTCTGCGACGCGCTGATCCTCGACGAGGCCTCGCGCTCGGACACCTACCCGTACATGAAGATCGACGAGGACAACGTCGACATCGGCCATGAGGCGACGGTGTCCAAGATCGGCGAGGAGCAGCTCTTCTACCTGATGTCGCGCGGCCTCTCAGAGGCCGAGGCCTCGGCGATGATCGTCTCCGGCTTCGTCGAGCCGATCACGAAAGAACTTCCACTGGAGTACGCAGTCGAGTTGAACCGGCTGATTCAGCTCCAGATGGAAGGCTCCGTCGGTTGATCCAAGCCGAGCACGTCGACTTCATCGCCCAGCCCGTTAGCGATCTGGCGCGGGCGGAGGAGTTCTACGGCGGAGTGCTGGGCCTGATGCGCAACCCCCACTCGGGCGAGCGCTGGGTCGAGTACGAGACCGGCAACCTGACCCTCGGCCTGTCCACGTTCGGCGGCGGCGTCGCGCTTCGGGTGGACGACGTCGAGGAGAGCCGCCGCGAGCTCAAGCAGGCGGGAGCCGAGTTCCGGATGGACGCGTTCGACTCGGGCGTGTGCAACGGGGCGCCGTTCATCGACCCCGACGGCAACAGGCTCCTGCTCCATCGGCGGTACGCGCCGGAGGAGACCTGGGAGCTCGAGACCAAGGACGTCGAGCGGACGGACTTCGTCGGCATCAACGTGACCGACCGCGACAAGGCGGTCGAGTTCTACGGGCAGACGCTCGGCCTCGAGCGGAACCCGCTCGCGAGCGAGGAGTGGCCGGAGCTCGGCGCCGACAACGTCGGCTTCGTCTTGAGCACGCCGGAGCAGAAGGGCGGCGGAGAGTTCACGCCGGAGGTGTCGATTGCCTTCCGCGTTCCGGACGTCGGTGCCTCGATGGAACGGCTCCGTCGCGAGGGCGTGGAGGTCCAGCCGGACGAGCCGTACGATTCGGGCGTCTGTCACATGGCGTTCTTCCGCGACCCTGACGGCAACTCACTGATGCTCCATCACCGCTACGCGCCGTACAGCGACGGCTCCAAGCCCTGATGAACATCGAGCGAGTGGACTTCGTGGACGTTCCGTCCCGTGACGTCGAGCGCTCCATCGCGTTCTATCGCGACGTCCTAGAGCTGCCGCAGAACTCGCACGAGCCGACGGAGTTCGAGGCCGGCAACGTGACGCTGGCGCTCTGGCGGCCCGAGGACCAGGGCGTCGAGTTCTCGAGCGGAGCGAGCCACGGGATCGCGCTTCGCGTCGCCGACGTGGCAGCCGCGCGTGCCGAGCTCGAGGCGAAAGGCGTCGAGTTCATCGGCGAGCGCGACTCCGGCGTCTGCAACATGGCGTTCTTCACCGACCCCGACGGAAACTCGCTGATCCTGCACCGGAGGTATGCGCCGCATGGATAGGGCACAGGCCGCCACCCGGTACGCCGAGCTGCCCATGCCGTCCACGACGGACGAGCACTGGCGCTTCACCGACCTGAAGGGCTTCGACCCGGAGTCCTTCGTCCGCAACGGCCATGTCCCGGGGTCGGACCGCAAGAGCGGTCTCCCGGAGACGATGCTCGACGTGGACACGGCCGGCCTGGCCGTTGTCCGCGAGGGCGGAGTATCGATCGTCCGCTCGCCCGACGAGCGCATCACGTTCGAGCCCTTCACCGACCACGAGCGCCTCGGCGGGCTGGTCGGGACGGACGAGAAGTTCGCGGCCCACAACGCCGCCGTCTGGGAGCACGGTCTCCTGGTCGTCGTGCCGAGGGGCGTGGAGCTCGAGCAGCCGCTCGCCGTTCAGATCGTCAACGCGACCGACGGCGGCGCGCTTTTCTTCCGGTTGCTCGTGATCGCGGAGCCGGAGAGCCGCTTCTCGCTCATCGAGGACACGGCGTCGGCCTCGTCCGAGCTCGAGGGCTACACGAACTCCGTGACCGAGATCTTCGTCGAGCAGGCCGCCAAGCTCGAGTACGTCTCGATTCAGAACCTCTCGCAGAACACCTGGCACTTCGCCTCGCACCATGCGCAGGTCGAGCGGGACGCCGAGCTGGACTGGGTCGCCGGCGGATTCGGATCGCGCCGCGGCAAGGTCTGGATCCAGAACGACCTGACCGGTCCCGGTGCGACGTCCCGGGTCACCGGCGCCTACTTCGCCGACGGCGACCAGCACCTCGACTACGACACGTACCAGCTCCACTCGGCGCCGAACACGACCTCCGACTTCGCGTTCAAGGGCGCGCTCCGCGACAAGGCCACGGCGGTCTGGCGCGGGATGATCCGGGTGGAGAAGGACGCCCAGCGGACGAACGCCTACCAGGAGAACCGGAACCTGATGCTGTCGCCGACGACGCACGCGGTGCCGATCCCGGGCCTCGAGATCCTGGCGAACGACGTCCGGTGCACGCACGGCGCCACCGTCGGCCAGGTCGACCGCGACCAGCTCTTCTACCTGATGGCCCGTGGCCTCTCGCGCGGAGAGGCGGAGCGGCTGATCGTGCGTGGGTTCTTCACGGACGTGCTGGACCGCGTCGAGCTCGAGCCGGTGCGCGAGGCGCTCGGCGAGGCGCTCGAAGCCCGCATCCCGCAGGCTTAGGAGGGTTCGGCGAAATGCCTGGCGACGAGCGACATTCCGCCAAACCCTCCTAGCGCACGACCCTCCTAGCGCACGACCAATTAAGCCGGCCGTAATGGCGGTCGGCCTACTCTGAGCCGGTGATCCTGCTCGGGATCGCGTTTCTTGCGGGCTTGATCACGGCCATCTCGCCGTGCGTCCTGCCCGTGCTCCCGATCCTGCTCGGCGGCGGTGCCTCAGGGCGTCGGCCCTTCGGGATCATCCTCGGCCTCGTCGGGAGCTTCAGCGTCTTCACCGTCATCGGCGCGGCCCTGCTCGACAGCTTGGGACTGCCCCAGGACACGCTGAGGAACCTCGCGATCGTCCTGCTCCTGCTGCTGGCGGCGACGCTGCTCTTTCCGGCGGTTGCCAGGCTGGCGGAGAGACCGCTGCTGTTCCTCACCCGCCGGCGACCCCGCACCGAGAGCAGCGGGACCGTGCTCGGCGCGAGCCTGGGCCTCGTCTTCGTCCCGTGCGCCGGGCCCGTTCTGGCCGCAGTGACCGCGCTATCGGCGACCGGTGGCGGTGGGCTCGAGACCTTCTTCGTGGCCGTCGCCTACGCGAGCGGCGCCGCAGTGCCGATGCTCGCGATCGCCGTCGGGAGCAAGAGGCTCACCGAGGGTGTCGGCTTCCTCCGAAAACACGCGGAGACGACCCGGCGTGTCGCCGGCGCGTTGATAGGTGTCTCCGCGATCGCAATCGCGCTCGGCGCCGACCAGCGCTTCACGACCGCGGTCCCCGGCTACACCGAGGCGCTGCAGGCGAAGGTCGAGCAGAACGCCACGGCGAAGCGCGAGCTCGCCCAACTCCGGCGCAGCGGCGATGAGCCCGCGCTGGCCGTGGCAGGCACTGCGCCGGTCGCGCAGGAGCTCGGAGGGATCGTCGGCTGGATCAACTCCGACCCGCTCTCGCTCCACGAGCTCCGCGGCCGAGTCGTCCTCATCGACTTCTGGACGTACTCGTGCGTCAACTGCCTTCGCACCCTGCCCCATCTCAAGACCTGGGACCGCAGGTACCGGGACGACGGGCTGACGATCGTGGGCGTCCACGCGCCCGAGTTCGCCTTCGAGCGCGAGCCGGACAACGTGCGCAGCGCCGTTCGCAAGCTCGGGATTCGGTACCCGGTCGCGCTCGACAACGACTTCGTCACCTGGACGAGCTACGCGAACCAGTACTGGCCGGCGAAGTATCTGATCGATCGCTCGGGCCGAGTCCGCTACTACCACTACGGCGAAGGGGAGTACGAGGAGACCGAGCGGCAAATCCGCCGCTACCTCGGGTCGGGCGTGCGCGGGGAGGTCTCGGAGGTCGCCGACCGGACTCCGAGCGGGCCGCTCACACCGGAGTCGTATCTCGGGTTCGAACGCCTCGCAAACTTCGTCGGCAGCCGAATCGTCGCGAATCGGGAAGCGTCCTATCGCTTCCCGCGCTTCCTTGGCCCCGGCCAGCTCGCGTACGATGGCCGGCTGATCGTCGAGCCGGAACGGATCGTGGCCAGGCGTGGGGCACGGCTACGGATCCGGTTCACGGCTCGGGAGGTGAACCTCGTCCTTGGCGGCAGCGGCCGGCTCGAAGTCCTTGTCGACGGCCGACGCCGTCGTGCTCTGAGCATCGGGGGGGAGCCTCGCCTCTACCGGTTGCTCGAGCGACCGGAGCTTCGCGAAGGGCTGCTGGAGCTCCGTTTCACGCCGGCCCTCTCCGCCTACGCATTCACGTTCGGCTAGGCGTTCGCGCCGCGCAGGCAGTCCATGTAGTACCGGCCGGCCAGGAACCGCCGGCAGTCCGCCCGCTTCGCTTTCGCCGAGCCGTGCTTGACGGCGACGATCGAGCCGATCCCGTACGCGCAGTAGGACCGGTGAGCCGGCTTTGCAAGCTGGCAGAGGCGGGCGGCGTCGAGGTCCGTCGGATCGGTGTTGAGGATGTCGCGCACCGCACCGAAGATGCACTCCTCTTCGCCGCTCCCCGCGTTCGCGCAGAGAGCCCGCGCCTTGGCTGGATCCTGCAGCGAGTTCCCTGACGCGTCGCGCCCATACGACTGGAAGCAGAGCTCGACGAAGCCCTCCTCGCTCTTGCGGCACCAGTCCGCCGTCTTCTTCCAGTCCCACCCGACGCGCGGGAGGATCTGCGAGGTCACCAGGAGGTAGCAGTACGTCTTGTCGGACTGCGCGACGATCCCGCACGGGTAGAGCAGATCGTCCTTCTTCAGCCACGGCGAGGTGATGCCGTAGGAGGACTGCTGGTTCTCCATGAAGACTCCGCCGCTGCACGAGACCCGGTCGAAGTCGCTGACCAGCCCGTGGCAAAGTCGCAGCGCTCCGGGCAGGTCGTACAGCGTGTAGAGCATCAGCCCGTGCCCGAGCCCGTGGACGCACTGGTAGTAGACGAACGAGGTGGACGTGCTCTTGGTCTGGTCGCAGACGGTGCGCGCGACCGACGTGACTTTGTCCTTCGGCACATCGGCCAGCTTCCACTCCAGAAGGCCGTGGTAGTAGCCGGACGCGCAGATCCCGTTCCCCTCGGCAAGGGCTTTGCCGACGTCGCCGTCATGGTGCTGGAGCGAGGCTGCGCCGATCGTGTGCGCGATCCGGTGGCAGTCGGCCTGCACGGCATCCTCGGAGAGCTTCTCCGCGAAGAGCGCCAGCGCGGCCTTGGGGCCCTCGCGGAACGCGACGTTGCCGAACGCCTGCCGGCGGCAGTCGGCGTCGAGACACCCCTCGAGCCGCTCGGTGTTCGGCTTGAACGGCTTGATCGCCGACACATCTGCTGCCGCCTGGCCGGCTTCTCCGCCGGAGACGAAGGCGGCGACGTCTCGAATCTCCCGCTCGCTCAGGTCACCCTCGAATGAGGGCATTACGCCCCCTCCGCTCCTCACCTTGCCGACGACCTGGTCGAAGGACGGATTCGCGTCGTCGAGGTTCGGCCCGACGGATCCGCTCGACCCGGCGGCGTCCAGCGTGTGGCAGCTGCCGCACCCGGCGTCGGCGAAGACCTTCGCGCCGGGCTCGCTCGACTCGGAGGCGGAATCGCCGTCTCCGCCGCACCCCGCGAGGAGCCCGACGCAGGCGATCGCGGTCAGTGCGACGAGCCTCGCTCGCATCGCCCCAAGAGTAGTGGGGATACCCTGACGGCTCGATGGCCGGCTGCTGCTCCCGGCAGGGATACGACAGTTTCTTCACCGAGAAGATCGCAAGGCGTGACGCTCGCGCCTACCGGCGGCGCGGTCCCGACCGCAATGCCCGACGGATCGTCGGTTTCGTCGTACGCCGTGGCGTCGCCGGCAGCGTGCTCGACGTCGGAGGCGGGAACGGGGTGCTCGGTCTGGAGCTCTTGAAGGCCGGCGCGGAGCGAGCGATCACCGTCGAGCTCTCGTCGTCGTACGACGCGACGGCGGCGGAGCTCGCGCGGGAGGCCGGAGTCGAGGCCCGGGTGGAGCGGCGAGCCGTCGACTTCGCGGACGCCGCCGAGGAGTTCCCAGAAGCCGATGTCGTCGTCATGCACCGCGTCGTCTGTTGCTACCCGGACGGCGAGGCGCTCGTTTCGGCCGCCGCCGGCCGAGCGCGCCTCCTCCTCGCGTTCAGCGTTCCCCGCCGGACGTGGTGGACGCGGGTCGGGGCGTCGGCCGCCAACGCCTACCTCGCCGCGCGCTCCATGGAGTACCGCTCCTTCATCCACCGCCCCGAACGGCTCTTCGCGGCCGCGGAAAGCGCCGGCCTCACCGCGGCGTGGGAGCACGACGGTGCGCTCTGGCGCCTTGCCGGTTTCGAGCGCTCCTCCTAGGCCTCCACCCACGGGGCTACGATGGCTCCATGGCCGTCGAGACACGCACGACGCTCGACGCGCAGAAGCTGCGCGCCGACTTCCCGATTCTCCAGCAGGAGATCAACGGCAAGCCGCTCGCGTATCTCGACTCCGCCGTGACGGCGCAGAAGCCTCGGCAGATGCTGGAGGCGATGACGCAGTTCTACGAGACCTCGTACGGAAACGTCCACCGCGGGGTCTATGCGCTGGCAGAGCGGTCGACGGAGGCGTTTGAGGGCGCGCGCGACCGGATCGCGAAGTTCGTCAACGCTCCTTCCTCGCGGGAGCTGATCTTCACGCGGAACGCCACGGAGAGCCTTAACCTCGTCGCCTACGCGTACGGGCTCGCGAGGCTCGGGCCCGGAGACGTCGTCGTCGTCACTGAGCTCGAGCACCACTCCAACTTCGTGCCCTGGCAGTACGTCGCCAAGCGGACAGGCGCATCGTTTCGGATGGTGCGCCTGACCGACGGCGGTGAGCTCGACCTGGACGGGCTCGACGAGATCACCCGCGACGGCGAGCTCAAGGTCGTCGCCGCCAACCTCGTCTCCAACGCGCTGGGGACCGTGAACCCCGTCGAGAAGCTGACGGCATGGGCGCACGAGCACGGCGCGGTCAGCGTCGTCGACGCCGCGCAGGCCGCGCCGCACCGGTCGATCGACGTGCAGACGCTCGGGTGCGACTTCCTCGCGTTCTCCGCGCACAAGCTCTGCGGACCGAGCGGCGTCGGCGCCCTCTGGGGCCGCCGCGAGCTGCTCGAGTCGATGGAGCCGTTCAACCTCGGCGGCCACATGATCCGCAAGGTGCAGTTCGAGGAGACCACCTGGGGCGACCTCCCGCACAAGTTCGAGGCAGGGACGGCGCCGATCGCCGAAGCCGTCGGGTTCGGCGCGGCGATCGACTACCTGAACGGGATCGGGCTCGAGGCCATCGAGCAGCACGAGCACGACCTCGTCGCCTACGCGCTCGAGCGCCTCGGCGACGTGCCGGGGATCCAGCTGTACGGCCCGGCGCCGGAGAAGCGGGCCGGGATCGTCTCGTTCAACATGGAGGGCATCCATCCGCACGACGTCGCGCAGGTCCTGGACTGGGAGGGCGTCGCGATCCGCGCGGGCCACCACTGCTGCCAGCCGTTGATGGCCAGGCTGGGCGTCTCGGCGACGAATCGCGCGAGCTTCTACCTCTACACCGTCCAGGAGGACGTCGATCGCCTCCACGATGGGCTCCTCCGCGCCCGAAAGGTGTTCGGCTAGCCTCCTTTTCGTGGAAGACCTGTACAGAGAGGTGATCCTCGACCACTACAAGAACCCCCGCGGACACGGGGTGATCGAGGACGCCGACGCGCAGGCCGAGGGGCTGAACCCGCTCTGCGGCGACGAGGTCGCGATCTATGTGGCCTTCGGCGAGGACGGCGAGACGATCGAGGAGGTCAAGTTCTCCGGCCGCGGTTGCGCGATCAGCCAGGCGGCGACGTCGATGCTGATGGAGATGGTCGAGGGTCGGACCGCGACAGCGATCGGAGAGCTCTCGAAGGACGAGCTGCTCGAAGAGATCGGGATCCCGTTGACGCCCATCCGGCTCAAGTGCGCGCTGCTCGGGCTCGGGGTCCTCAAGGTCGCGCTGCATCGGGCGAAGGGCACGCCGCTCCCCGCGGAGTGGTCTGGGCTGGACGACCAGTTCAAGGTCTCGTAGACCGGCTTGGCGCTGGTCACCGTCGCGCCGCTCGACGAGTTCCCGCCCGGCAGCGTCAAGATCGTCCACGTCGGACAAGTCGCGGTCGGCGTCTACAACCTGGGCGGAAAGCTCTGCGCGATCGAGGACCGCTGCTCGCACGACGACGGGCCGCTCGCGGAGGGTGAGCACGACCCTGACCGCGGCGTCGTGGTCTGCCCGCGCCACGGCTCCGAGTTCGACATCTGCACGGGCCGGCCGCTCTCCCTTCCCGCCTACCAGCCGGTGGAGACGTTTCCTGTGGTCGTGGAGGATGGCGTGGTGAAGGTGGACGTCTGATGCTCGACGACCGGGTTCGCGCGGTGCTGAAGCGGCTCGAGGCGGAGGATGCCGCCGAGCGCGAGCAGGGTGTCTCTCGGGAGCTTCGCTCCAGGCAGGTCGCGAGGACGACGGGGCAGTTCCTCTTCGACCTGGTTGCGCCCCACACGGACTGCGAGGTCCTGGAGATCGGAGGATCGCGCGGCTACTCGACGATCTGGCTCGCCGCCGGCCTCCGCTACTTCGGTGGGCGGATCCTCTCGCTGGAGGCCGATCCCGTGAAGGCCGAGGCCTGGCGGGCCAACATCGCCGAGGCGGGGCTGGAAGACACTGCCGAGCTGCTCGAGGGCGACGCGTTCGAGACGCTCCCGAAGATCGACGACGTCTTCGACATCGTGTTCATCGACGCCGAGAAGGACGACTACGAGCGGCTCTTCGAGCTCGCCCGGCCCAAGGTCGAGCCCGGTGCCCTCTTCGTGGCCGACAACGTCCTTTCCCACGAGGAGACGCTGGGCGCGTACTCGCGAGCGCGCCAGGCGGACTCCACGCTCGAATCCGTCACCGTCCCGCTCGACCGCGGGCTCGAGCTCAGCGTCGTCTTGGCCTGACCTTCTAGAGCAGATCCCGAAGCTCGGCCGTCAACGCCTCGGCTACCTCCGGCCGGCCGTGGTACTGGGCCGGCGTGTTCTGGAGCAGCGCGACCCTCCAGCCCTCCGGATGACGCTTGGCGACGAGCGTCTGCACCGCGTTCTTGTCGGGATCGAGATCGTCCTGTCCGGCGGGAACCATGCCCACGACGGCGCCCAGCAGGGCGAGCTCCGGTGTCAGCAGCCGCACCTCGCGGATCTTCGCGACGTAGGCCGCGGTTTCGTGGTCGGCGAAGATCTCGCCCAGCGCAGACTCGATTTCCTCCGGACCGTGCATTTCGCTGCCGTCGAAGCCGATGCTGTGGCCCTCGGATTCGAAGAGGCCTGCGAACCCGGCCGCGTTCCGTACGTTCCAGCATTTGAGCACCGCCCGGTACAGCTGCTCCGGAGTGGCTGCGTTTGTCTGCTCTTCGGCCAAGGCGTGACCAGGGTCGCGTTGGCAGTGAGTCTGCCCGAGCCGGCGAGAAGGTGCGGTACCGACCTCCTCCCTCTCCGCTACATTTCGGCTACCGCGGAAAGGAGGTGGTCCGGTAGTGAAATCTTCAAGTACGGGCAGTGGAGGTACCAGCGGGTAGGGGCGTGTCCCTGAGACCTGTAGGGAACCGCCTAGCCAGCGTGGGGGACGTCGCGCTACGCGCCACCGGCATCCAGCCGAGTAGGTAAGCGCCTCTACCAAATCCACCGCTGGTATTGGAACGGGGCCGCTGGAAACAGCGGCCCCTTCTTTTCCTCCCGCCTTCGCCGCCGCCGGCTCCG
>DATFOC010000029.1:0-10650 GCA_035265935.1 Gaiellaceae bacterium | reverse complement strand
GGCGCCCCCGCCTCGAGCATCGGCGCGAACGCCTCGCGCGTCTGCTTCTCGGTGCGTGAGTAGCCGAAGTCGAAGTTGAAGTCGCTGTCCGCCGCCGAGGCCCAGGGCATGCTCCAGCCCATCCGCCGCCTGTACGCCTGCAGCTTCTCGAGCGGCGCCTGCGAGACGTACATCATCGTCACGTCGCGGGCGTGAAGGTGCGGGAGAGCCCCGTCGACGGTGTCCGCCATGGACGAGCACGTCAGGCAACCTGCCTCGTAGCTCGGGCCGAACATGAAGTGGTAGACGAGGAGCTGGGAGCGACCGTCGAAGAGGTCCGCCAGAGTCCGCGCGCCCTCATCGGTCTCCAACCGGTACTCCTTCTCGACCGGCACCCAGGGCAGCTCGCGGCGTTGGCGCGCGAGCTCGTCGCCCATCCGTGTGTGCTCCTTCTCCCGCTGCAACAGCGCTTCGCGCGCCGCCTGCCATTCCTCGCGGCTGGCGATCTGGTGATTCGTCATCGCGGCTGCCTCCTGTTCGTGCGACGTCTCTTGGTAAGACTGCCGCACGACGCCGGGGCCACGCCGCTCGCTCGACCGCCGGCTCTAAGGCACGGTCGCCGCCGGAACCGCTGCCGTCTGCGCTGCGCGCATGACTGTGACGGTTCAGACCGCCTTGACGAGGGCCCACACGAGTCCCACGAGAGCGCTGCCAACCAGTAAGCACGAGCTCGGGGAATCCGGTCGCCAGGACGGAGAGGGGCAAGCCCAGTTGTTTCGGTACGAGCACTAGGACAAACGCCGCCCAGAAGAGACTCACGAACACGGTGAGCCCGGTGGACCACCACGGCCCGAGGGCGCTAGCGCCTAGCTTCGGTTCGTCACAGGCTCGACGAAGGGGGCCAGGCCTCGACGCCTGGCCCCCTCGCTCCACGCGATAGGCAGACGATTCGCCGTAACTGCCCAAACCGTTCCCGCGTTCTCGAATTGAGGAATGGAATGGCCAATGCTCAACTGCGAGGAATGCGCGACACCGCCGGCGACGGTCGAAGAGGCGTTCCGCTGGCGTGCTTATCTCACGTCGGTGGCGGACGGCGACGGCGACCTGGAAGTCGCTGTGTACTGCCCAGGGTGCGCCGATCGCGAGTTTGGCGACAGGCGACGTTTGGATTCGGAGTTGCAGCTGCGGCTAGTGCGGTACCTGTGGCTTCTGCGGAGTGCGTCGCCCCTCGCTTGCGGTCGCGGCCACGTCCGTAACGGTCATCTGGCGGCCACGCATTCGGGCGTTTCTAGCGTTCCGGTGGGGCCGGGTCGTGGAGCCGTCCTCGCGCCATTAACGGGTGTCCCGATCTGAGCGTTAGGGTCGGTGACGCCGGCTAGCGGCGGCCGCGTCGCACACTAATGGTGTCTTGCGAGTAGAGGATGCGCTTCGCTTCCTCTTCCTGGGCGGCAAGCTCCTCCCGAGTCAGCGCGCCCCGCCGTCGCTTCCGACGCCAAATCCACAGGCCCTTGAGCACGGTTCTAATGAGGATCAGTGGTGGGGCGGTAAGAAGCCCCCGCGCCGGCAGGCATTTGCTGCCGTTCGGCTACCCGCTCGACTTCAATCACTCCCGGTGAGGTTTCGCTCGGAAGCCGCACGATTGCGCTGATGCGGTAGACCAGCCTTCCGGGAGCGATGACACTGCCCTCAGCCGGAGGCTCCTCGAAATCCATCTCGAACCGGCTTTCAGCGCCGGAGCCTGATATATCGCAGATCCAGTACCGCATGCGCCGCAGTCTCTCCGCAGGTGAGGCCGGAAGCCCTCCCTCCTAAGATTTCCCCAACCGCAGCTTGAGCTAAACGTCGCGAACCGCTGTGCTTCCAGGTGTCAGGTTTGAATTAGCGGCGGAGGGCGTAACCGGACGACGGTTTCCCCGTTATCCGGTGGGACTGCTTAGGGAGCAACCGTTGCGGCGCGGCGGCCCCTGGGGAGTGAACTTCGGCCATAACGGTCAGCGAGCTGCGGAGGTTTGAAATGCCGGTCTACGAGCTGGAGATCCTCGAGCCTCAAGGCGGTGTGACTCGCCGCGAACATGTCTCACCCTCGGGCGTTTCCTACGATGTCAACGACCGCTTTGAGTACGAGGGGCGCACGCTACGCGTGAGGCTCCTCGAGGAGACGGAATACAGAGACACCGACCGGCGCCTCATCTGCGCCGTAGAGGAAGCCTAGGACGGTCCCCGACCCGACCCCTCGACGAAACTACGGCAGGTCAGCCGCTCGCGTGGAGATTCGGGCGGCCGTCTGGTCCCGGAACGGAGGACAGGATGTACCACTTCAGGCTCCAGCGGACGGACGGCTCACCCGCCGACCCGCCGACGTTCCGGAGCTCGGCGCTCAACTGGCGGCAGGGCGACAAGATCCCGCTGACCGCCGAGCAGACGTAGCGCATTCTCGTGTCCGTGACGACGACGCGGATCAGCCGCCGGCGCTTGTCGTTGAGGACCTGCCCGGATCGGTCGCCCGGTGACACGTGCGCTGAAGGTCAGTGCGAGGCAACTCCGCCGACACCCCGTCGGCGTCAGGTCCCCGAAGCCCTCGCCCTATCGACGGAACGTGAGATCCGCCGAGCGGTTTGCTGGTGGTCGAGCCGGGCTAGATCGAGGACCGCATTGGCGGGCTGTCCCTCTAGGCACGCCGGAAGAAGCGTCGTATTCTGGAACGTGACACCGCGGCAAAACCGTGCGTATCCCCGTCGCAAGGGTGAGGGGAGGGGTTAAGGAATATGACGTCCCGCCTAAAAGTCGCAGCGTTCGGCCTCGTGCTCATGGCCGTCCTCGCCTTGCCGGCCGCCGCTGCAACGCCGGACATACGCACGGTCACCGTCGTCGGAAGCGGCGAGGCCGAGCCGGAGGGTCTTCCAGGCGAGTGGACGCTCGTCGTCAGCGTCGAGCACGAGCGCGCGCGCACGGCGCTGCGGAATGCGGCGGCCGCGGTCGGCCGAACGCGGTCGACTCTTCGCGCCGCCGGCATCACCGACTTCCAGACGGGCGAGATGTCGCTCGACGCGGCGATTGCACGGGACGAGCGGGTGAGCCTGCGCGGCTTCGAGGCCTCGACGAAGATCGAGCTCGCGGTTTCGGATGTTCAGCGCGCCGCCACGGTCCTCGATCGCGTCCGCGCCGCCGGTGTGACGCAGATCTTCGGACCCGTCGCCTCGGAGGAAGCCTCGAAGGAGTTGGCGCGGCGCGCGCTGGCCGACGGATACAACGACGCCGTCGAGAAGGCCAAGCGGCTCGCGGCGAAGGCCGGAGTCACGCTCGGGCCTGCGCTCACGATCGACGAGCGCCGAACCGACGTGCCCCTTGGGCCGATCATCTACGGGCCCGGCCAGTACCCGAGACCCGAGGCCCCGAGCCGAGACGTCTACGCGACCGTCACCGTCACCTTCGCGATCTCGTAGCAGCACGCGTCACGCGTTCGGGAGGCACCTCCTGAAAGACCGGAAGATCAAGTCGCACGTGCTCACAGCCACGATCGTGGTCGTCGGGCTGGCTTCTGGCTGTGGAACAGCGGAGCAGTCGGTGGCACCTGAACCGGACGCGAAAGCCGAACAGGCTAGTGGCCCGCAACGCGATCGAGCTGTCAGGAAGGACATGCCGCTCTGCCCCCGGCGGGCAGGCTTGACGACACGAGAGAAGGCGGAGGCGGCGCTCCGCGCTGCGTTTAGGGGCGTGGACTGTGGGGCGCAAACGCGCCTTGTCTGTCCCCGGCCCACCGATGTGCCTTCGCTCCCAAAGGTGCCGACGCTCGAGGAGGCGGAGAGGACGCTCCTCGCGGCGATGAGGGGCGTCGAGTGCGATGCCGACGTAGTCCTTGCCGCCGAGCTGTTCCTGGAAGCGCTGGCGACAGGGCACCAGGCACACGAGGTACGACCGGACGACCTCCACATGAGTAACACGTCGCTGCCTGTGTGCACGGACGATCACCTGCCCGACCCGAACGTGGCGACCACGCCCGAGGAAGCCGAAGCGATGCCAGAGCCGCCACCGGGCACCGAGTGCGACGGCTCACGGGGAGGAACGCTGAGTTTTTGTAGAGGCAGACATACGAACTGCGTGATGGTCGGCGAGTACACCGGACCGCCAAAAAACATCCATCCGAGGGACTAGCCCCGAGGGTAGACCTCCTTCCGCCTTGCGACCGGCTTGCCGTCGAGGCGTTCGGCGCGCCGCCCTGCCCCATCCCGCCGGCCGGGGAGCGGCAGCGCAAGGTCGCTTACCGAGCCCGGGTGTCAGCCACCAGTTCGGCGGGGTAGCCCTCGCCCCGTCGTTGTTGCCAGCGCGGTCTCTCACACGCTAATAGCTGAGATCGAGAGGGCAGAACGAGTGTGTACGGTGCCGGTGCGGCGCGGCTTAGACTCGCCGGGTGCGTTTGACCACCCCGGAAGGCGACCGCCTCAGGTGACGCTTCAGCACATCGATCGGCCTCCGGCGGGCGACTCCGTCGGAGCGCTGGTCTTTTTCCACGGCTATTCCGGAGCTCCAGCCGACTTCGTCGCGTTTCTGAACAAGATCGACCCCGAACGCCGCTTCCATGGCTACCTGCCGCGGGCCCCGCATCCCGGGGAAGGCGGTCGCCGGTCGTGGTTCAATCGCGGTAGCTCAGATCCGGAGGAGAAGCAGCTCGGCGCGCTGATCGAGTGGCTGGAAGGAGTGCCTCACGCGCGCGAGCGCATCGTGTTCGGGGGTTTGTCGCAGGGCGCGAACGTCGCGTACGCCGTCGGGCTCGGCCCCCGCTACCAGCGACCAGCAGGGGTCATCGCGCTTGCGGGCGGGTTCCGCAACGATCTACCGCCAGACCTGGAACGACCGCTGCCGCCAATCGCGATTGCCCACGGACGCGCCGACGAGTCGGTCCCGGTCAGTGTTGCCCGACACGCGCGGGACGTCCTTGCGCGCGCGGGCGCGACCGTGCTCTACCTAGAGACGTACAGTGGTCATGGCATAGATGAGGCAGTCATTCCTGACCTCCGATCATTCTTGGCGAAGCTTCCCTAGGTCTGCCAATCGCCAAGCGGCCTAAGGGCCGCATCTCGCCTAGTAGCGTCAAACAAGTGTCTCGGAGCCGCGATAGGCTCAGCGCCGTCGACGTCGAGAATTGCAGCGAGGCGCCTCGTCGTCACGGACGACATCGAGTCGTGAATGGCCAACCCCGAACTGTGAAGCCCAGGAATCCTGAGCGCGGCCTCGTCAAGACGTCGCTCCCGACCTTGCCCCACTGATCCCTCCTGCGAATGCCTGATGGATAGCCTCGAGGCGAAGTTGCTCCACCTCTTCTCGCTGCCGTAGAGCTCGCTCGATCAAGTGGTGCAGCTCGAATGCCCGGAGACGCCGGCCAGGATCCGGTACGCGTTCCAAGGTCTCCCAGAGCGCCAGCTTGCCTGCGATGCCAACCGACAGCGCTTCGAGCTCGAGCACGCGACTAAGCGGTGAATAGCCACGTAGCTGGCCGTTCCGTTTCAGGCGCCCCACCTTCTCGGCAGCCCACGCGACGACCTCCTTGGGCTTGGAGCCGGTAAAGCCGAGATCGGTCACAAGTCGGCGAAGCGTGTGCCTGTCCTCATCGATCTCGAAAGTCAACCGTCGCAGAGTGTCCCCGGTGCGAGTGCCCGTATTGCTCCGTGCCGCCCGGCGTACAAGCGCTAACCCTGCGGCCGCAGCGGCGAGGTGGTCAGCGAGATAGATCTCGAGAAACCGATCCGGTTGACGGGCCATCCCTCCCTTTCACCGGGGGTCGGTCACCTCGGCGACGCGCCGGGGGATGCCTGCGTTTTTTCTGACAATCACGTATGCCTCGCTCCGCGCGATGACCTCTTCTACGTCGGGTATCTCGTGGCCCGGCACGATCGCGAAATCCGCAGGCTGGGCGCGGAGCGCCTCATACTCGCCCGGCTTCATCGAAATTTGCTCGGCGCACGTGCCGTGGCCGCACTCGCAGACCAACATGAGCTCGTCGGTCAGCGTGGCGAACGTCTCGTTGACGTCCCGAATCCGCTCGTTCGCTTCACGGAAGACCGCTTCGTTTAGCCCAATACGTCGCTCGCGTTCCTCCATAGGGCGCTACTCCTCGGAAGCAGCCTGGGCAAGGTCTTCAGCTGCGTCTCTCTCGTCGAGGGCCTCTGCGGTCTCGCCGGCATGGCCCATCTTCTCCACGATGACGTAGCCGTTCCGTTCTTCCACTACGACGCTCAGCCCTTGCGCTGCCGTCTGGTGACCGGGCACGTTCAAGAAGCGACGGGAATCCGAGCGAATCTCCTCGTACTGATCGAGCTCCAGGGGTACAACCTCAGTGCAGGTCGGATCGGCGCACTCGCAGATAAACGGCACTGGCGTGGCGACGTCGTAGACGCCCGCCGCCGCGCCTATACGCTCGTTGGCCGCGCGGAAGGTCGCCTGGTTCCGGGCAATCCGCTCCTCCATCAGCCGCTCCATTTCCTGGGGCATCTTCCCTCCGTGATTCGGCCTAAACCGTTGCCGGCTCCTCTGCACAGATCCCCCGCTGCCCGCGTGCGAACGCCTTGGCCGTGGGCGACCTGCTGGGGGTGCGGCAAGGACTCACGGACCCCGAACCTCGGTCGGTGCCGACCCCGCCGCACCGCCGCTGTTCCCAGCGCAGGCAGTTCTATACCACTCGTTGTGAGCGGACCGTCCGTCAGCATATGGATCCCCAAACACGGGAATCGAAGGGCCGTTAACTCGCAGCCGGAGACGGGAGAACCGGATGGCCTTCACCCGGAGCTCGAGCACGAGGACGGACGGGGTCACCTCAGAAGGGAGAGGGGTATCTTCATCGTTGTAGGAGCGCGCCGCTGCCCGGGGTCGGGTGCTCCTACGTTCCAGAGAGGGGCCGCTGCCGCCTTAGACCCCAGCGAGCGCGGCCCCTCATCCTCTCCCCCGCATTCGTGGTTTCCGCTGGTCGTTAGTGCTGCCCTCGGAGCGCGTGCAGCCGCCGCACCCGGGCCGGCTTTGTTTCGGTTTGCTCATCCGCGTTTCCAAGGGATCGATGCGGGTACCTGCCGCCGACTACCCAACGACGAGGAGAGGGGTCATGACCGAGATCACGCACGAGCGCCACGCTCCCGCCGACGGCCAGAAGGAGCAGTCGACGACGGAGCAAGCGATGCAGAAGGTGCAGGAGACCGGCGGCGAAGTCCGCCAACAGATGGGTCAGAAGGCACAGGAGCTTCGCACCCAGGCGGGGGAGGGAATTCGCCGCCAGCTTGATGATCGTTCCACGGAGGCCGGCGAGGAGGTAACGACGACGGCGGAGGCGCTCCGTCGAGTCGGCGATCAGCTTCGCCAGCAGGGCAAGATCGGAAACGCGCAGTACGCCGAGCGGGCTGCCCACTCTGTCGAGCGGCTAGGCCGGTACCTCACAGAGGCGGACGGCGACCGGATTCTCCGCGACGCTGAGCAGTTCGCGCGGCGGCGGCCTTGGGTCGCCGTGATGGGCGGAGCAACGCTCGGGTTCCTCGTGGCCCGGTTCATCAAGGTTTCCAACACTGGTGACGGCGCCACCGAGCAAAACGATCGTTATGCGCAGGCGGAGCTGTCGCCGGCGTCCGGACTCCAGAAAGGCGAGTTCGATGACCAGTCCCGTCAATAGCGACACGCGGCAGGAGGATCTGCGCGACGAATCGACCGCCGACCTGGTTCGGCAGCTCGCGCAGGAGACGAGGACGCTCGTAAAGCAGGAGCTCGATTTCGCTCGCGCCGAGGCGACTCGCGTAGGCGAAGGCGTTCTGACCCTCGCCCGCCAGGAGCTGCAGCTGGCGAAGGTAGAGATGAGCGAGAAGGGAAAGAAGGCAGGCGCAGGGGCGGGTCTGATCGGCGTGGCGGGCGGAATCGCCTTGCTGGCGGGCGGTGCGCTTACGGCGTTCCTGATTCTGGCCCTCGACGGTGTGATGCCGAACTGGCTCGCGGCCCTGCTGGTTGGTGCCGCCTACGCGGTAGTCGCCGCCGTCCTCTTCTCAGTCGGCAAGAACCGCGTGCAGGAAGCAGGACCGCTTGTTCCCGAACATACCGTCAATTCAGTCAAGGAGGACGTCCAGTGGGCGAAGACACAAATCGGATCAGACAGCAACTAGACGAGACGCGAGCCCAGCTGGGCGACGCTCGGCCGGCCGACGAAATCCGGGCCGACATCGACTACACCCGGTCGCAGATCGGGGACACGATGGGTGCGCTCGGGCACAAGGCCGATGTCAAGGGCCGTATGTCCGAGTCCGTCTCGAGGAAGAAGAACGCGATCTTCGGTGCGGTCGGTTCCGGGAAGGACGCGGTGGTCGGCGGCGCAGATCGCGTCGTCTCGACGATCACTGGCGCCGTCCCGGACACGCACCAGGTTGCCGACGGCGCCCGTAAGGTGGGCGTGTCGAAGCAGAGTCCGGTTGGCCTGGTGGTCGCCGGCGGCGCTGCCGGCCTGCTCGTGGGGCTGCTCGTCCCCTCCACGCAGATGGAGGACGAGCACATCGGTGAGATGGCCGAGCGAGTCAAGGACACGGTCAAGGAGACCGGGAGCGAGGCACTCGAGCGCGGCAAGCAGGTCGCTGAGGATGCCGCGAGCGCGGCGTCCGACTCGGCCAGCCAGCAGCGCCAGGAACTGAGCGAGACGCTCCAGGACAACGTCAAGCAGCCGGAGCCGACGTCGACCGGGACCGGCGCGGCCTAGCCAGACACGACAAGGAGGGGTTCAACATGGCAACACGCGACACAACGACTGACGATCGCCGCTTCGCGACGTCTCGGCCGACGACGGCCCGACGCGAGGAGACGAAGGTCTCATTCCTGACGACCGAGTTCTGGGCGATGGTCGGAGTGATTGCTGCGCTGCTCGTGGCCGCACAGCAGGCGGACAACTTCGACGCACCTCGTGCGTGGACGCTGGTGGCGGCTGTAGCGATTGGCTACATGGTCAGCCGAGGCCTGGCGAAGAGCGGCAGCGACCACCGCGACAGAGACGACGACCGCCTGTAGCACCGAGCTAGGCGGGAGCCCATGGCGGGCTCCCGCCTAGCGCGTTCTCACTGCGACATGGGCGAGCAAAAGTTTCCGTAGGCTGCTGAGCCCCGTGCCATGCGAGGCGGCGAGACGTCGGAGGCAACGCTGTTCGATGTAGCAGGCATTGGGAACGCGAGTAAGACCGAACGACATGCCCTGAGCAATCAGTTTCCCGACGCCGATGCTGACCACGCCTATCAGGCGGCCTTGAGATGAACCGACCGAGCGTTCTGGCGCTCGTGCTCGCGGGCGGAGAAGGCAGCCGCCTTGGCCCCCTGACCGACGAACGCGCGAAGCCGGCCCTCCCCTTTGCCGGCACTTACCGGCTGATCGACTTCCCCCTGTCGAATTGCCTCCACAGTGACATCGGCGACGTCTGGGTGATTCAGCAATACGAGCCGCACGAATTGACAAAGCAGCTCGCCAACGGACGGCCCTGGGATCTCGACCGCACGCGCGGCGGGCTGCGGATCCTGCATCCCTACCTCGGTGATTCCGAGAGCGGCTGGTACGAAGGGAATGCGGATGCGATCTACAGCAACCGCCAGGTGATTGCCGACCAGGATCCTGACGTGCTGCTCGTGCTCTCCGCAGACCATGTCTACAAGCTGGATTACTCGGACGTGGTCGCCCATCACCTCGATTCCGGCGCGGCTGTGACCATGGTCACCACCAGCGTCCCGAAAGAGGAGGCGTCGCGCTATGGGGTAGTTCGCGTCGACGGAGACGGACGGGTCACTGAATTTGAGTACAAGCCCGAAGCTCCAGGCAGCGACGTGATCACGACGGAGGTCTTCGCATACGAGGCGCGCAGTCTGCTGCGAACTCTCGACGAGCTCGCCGAGGAGGGAGACGGCTCCAGCATCCGCGACTTCGGGGACGAGCTCCTCCCTCGGCTGGTCGCCGAGGGCGCGGCGCGGGCGTTCGAGCTCGACGGATACTGGCGCGACGTCGGGACGGTCGACAGCTACTGGGAGGCGCACATGGAGCTGCTCGCCGACGAGCCGCGGTTGACGCTCGACGATCCCGCGTGGCCAATCCTGACCATGGGCCTGCAGCGGCCGCCCGCGCGGATCGAAGGGTCAGCGACCATCGACGGCTGCCTCGTCGCTGGGGGATCGCACGTCCGCGGAACCGTCGCGCGTTCGGTAATCGGTCCTGGGGTCGTCGTCGAGGAAGGGGCCGAGGTTCGAGACGCCGTCCTCCTCCATGACAGCTATGTCGGCGCTCGCGCGCGTGTGACACGAGCGATCGTGGACGAGGAGGCCAATGTCGGCGAGGACACGGTCGTTGGCGGCATCGACGAAATTACAGTGGTAGCGGCGCGACTGGATCCGTGACCTCGGCCGAGCCGAAACGGACACCGCAGCTCGTCCGTCGCCTCGTCGAGCTCGAGACCGTGGTGGTCGTCGAACGGTGACAGCGGGAGGTCGTGCCGGCGGTCGTTTGCGCCAGAATCGGAACAAAAAGTTGAGATTTGCAGGGTGTTTTCGACGGGAGCGACGGGACTCGAACCCGCGACCTCCGGCGTGACAGGCCGGCGTTCTAACCAACTGAACTACGCCCCCTAGCGCAGGTACGCAGTCTAGCGGCGCCTAGATTGCGGTCAGGCCGAGCTGGCGGAGCAGC
>DATFOC010000028.1:0-12521 GCA_035265935.1 Gaiellaceae bacterium | reverse complement strand
GAGGCGCGAGTTGTAGCCGACGAAGTCGAACGTGGTCTTGTCGCGCGAGCCGTGGAAGGCGAGCATGCGGATCCTCTCGGCGAGGTCTTCGTCGTTGGCGGTCACCAACCCTCCGTCGCCGAGGCAGAAGAGGTTCTTCGTCGGATAGAAGCTAAACGTGGACACGACGCCCGTCTGGGCGATGCCGGGGGCCCCAAAAGCCTGGGCAGCGTCCTCGATCAGCGGGACTCCGAGGGAGGCGAGCTCGGCCATCGGCGCCGGCCGGCCGAACAGGTGGACGGGAATGATCGCCTTCGTCCGCTCGGTGATCCGGCTGGAGACGTCCTCCGGATCGAGGTTCAGGGTGGCGGCGTCGATGTCGGCGAAGACCGGTGTCGCACCACGTCGCGCGATCGACTCGGCGGTGGCGTAGAACGTGAACGCCGGGCAGATCACCTCGTCGCCGGGCCCGATCCCCATCGCGTCGAGAACCAGCACGAGCGCGTCCGTCCCGTTCGCGACTCCGACGGCGCGCCTGACCCCGAGGTAGGCAGCGGCCTCCTCCTCGAAGGCCTTCACGTTCGGGCCGCGGATGAACTGGGCGGACTCGAGGACCCCCTCGAACCGGTTCCGCAACTCCTCCGTCAGCGGCGCGTACTGCGCCTGGACGTCAACCAGCGGGATCTTCGGCACGGCGGTCAATCCTAGCCCCTCACCCGGCAATGCCCGCCACAGCCCGGAACGGCTGCGGAGACGGCGCAGGGCTGCGTCCTCAGTCGGGCACGTATCTCATTGATACGTGCCCTCCCTGCGTCCTTCCCCTGCTTGCTCCTCGCGCGTCCGGACTGGGGCAGCATCACCGGGCGAGGGGCTGGCCCCTCGCCGGTGACGCCAGATTCCGGCCGCGATCAGGACGAGGATCGCCCCGGCGACGACGTATTCCGCGTACCGGAAGCTGTGGTGGAAGTCCTCCCACTGGGAGCCGGCCGCCCAGCCGGCGCCGGCGAACCCAAAAGCCCACACGACCGAGCCGGGAATCGTCAGCAGCGTGTAGCGGCCGAGCGGCATGCGGAAGACGCCGGCCGGGATCGCGATGAACGAGCGGACTACGGGCGTGACGCGGCCGATCGCGACCGCCCAGTCACCGAAACGGTCGAACCACGCCTCGGCCCGTTCGAGCGTGTGCGGCGTCACGTGCAACCAGCGCCCGCGCCGCTCGACGAATGGCCGCCCGCCGTAGTAGCCGACGGTCCACCCGGCGATCGAGCCGAGGATGTAGCCGAGAGCGCCGGCCGAGGCCATTGCGACGTACGCCCAGAAGTCCGACTCGATTGGCTCGCCGAACAGGACGACGCTCTGCCCGGCGAACGCTCCGGCCGCGACGGCCCCGGCGTAGACCATCACGAGCTCGCTTGCGGCGGGCAGCACGGCGTCCACGAACATCAGGACGAACACGGCGTAGATCCCGTGGTCGCCGATCAGCTCGGTGAGCGCGTCCGTGATCGCGCTCAGGATTGAGGCTTCGAGCACCGGCCGAGTGTACGGAGGCTAGCGGCGTCTCACTCGGAACGAGCGCGCGAGCTCGGCGCGGCCGACCGAGTTGGTCGCCACTACGCGAGCCGCGTAGGTGCCTGGATAGACCGGCTTGCCGTTCGGGTACTTGCCGTTCCAGAGGAGGGCGGTCTTGCCGGCCCGAGCGTTGAAGTTCCGTACGACCCGGAGCAGCTGACCCGTCTTCGACGTGATGGTGACGCTGACCCGCGCGGGACGGGTGAGCGTGAAGCCGATCAGGAGCCGGCCGCCGCGCTTCCGGCCAACGGTCATGCGGGACGGCTGGACGGAGATGAACCCGAGCGTGTTGTTGAGGCTGAAGGAGCGCTCGGCGGTCGAGCGGCGCCCCTCGGCGTCCACGGCAGTGATCGACCAGCGGTAGCGCCCTTCGCGCTCGGCGGCGCCGGCCCGGTTCGACCGGGTGCCGCCAGCGAACGCGAACTTGTAGAGGCCGGGCTTGCGCTCACCCGAGTCGATCGTGCGGGCGACACCGTCGGGCCCGGCGAGGGTCGCCGTGACCGTCGACGGCTTCACGATCTTGTACTCGAGCCGCTGCCGTTCACCGGCGCCGTCGCCGTTCGGCGAAAACGACGGCTCCGTCGCGGGCGCGTACACGCCGTAGTACATGACGAGGAGCGCCTCCGAGACGAGCCGCTCACCGCCTGTGTCGGAGGGACGACTGAGTAGCTGTCCGCCGAACGCCATCGTCGACGAGCCGCCGGCGTCGAGCGCGGAGGCCGTGACGACGCCGAGCCGTGCCATCGTCTGCGCCAGCTCGAAGTTCGTCATTCCGGAGGAGTAGCCAGGCCGGCGTCCGTCGACCACGAGCATCAGGATCCGCCCGTCCGAGCGCTGCCCCACGGCCGTCCTCGGGTGGCGCCGGTTGAGGTGGTAGGTGCCGAAGTCCTCGGCGGGCCGGAAGATCGGACGTCCCTGGCGGATGAGCTCGGGGCCGCCGCCGAGCGCTTCGGGCACGTCGCGCCACTCCGGCCGCAGGACGAGGCGGACGCTGACGGTGTCCGCGGTCACCGCCTCGACGGCCATGCGCTGAGCCTGCGTTCCTCGCGCCGCCAGCACGGCGCCGCCGGGCGGGATGGGCGTCCCGCCGCGCCTGTTCTCCGAGACGAAGCCGACCAGGTCGGCGTTCGGCGTGGCGGACGGGAACGGCGAGAGCACGGCCTCGAACACGCCGTTGCCGGTCGGCGTCGTCCCGCCGTAGGAGGGCGTGTAGAGAGCCGTTCCGTTCGGCCCGGGCGGACGGTTGACGAGCTGGATCGGCCGTCGCGGGCCGGAGCCCTGCCACGTGCCGAGCATCGAGATCCGATCGACGCGGAGATTGCCTGCGACGTCCACGCCGAGCATGGAGCGCTTCGGGTGCGGCGTCGTGCGCAGAACGCCGTCCTGGATCAGCCCGCTCGAGGGGATGCCGTCGGCCCAGGTGAAGAGGTCCCCGTTCACGCCTGCGACCGTGGCGCTCGCCTCGGCGCGCCGCTGCATCGAGGTCACTCGCTCGCGGCCGATCGCCGCGCCGTTCGAGAGCACGGGCTTGAGCCCGTACAGGCCACCCACGGGCTTCGGCGCCGTGAGGATGTGCATCGTCTGTGGGCCGAACCGGGTGAACTGGAGCCGCTTCTCGTACGTGACGCCGGGCATCAGCAGCTGCTGCGCCCCCGCCGCCGGAGAAGCAAAAATGCCTGCGAGCAGGCCGAAAAGAATCGCCTTCCTCAGCATTGACCCCGGCTGAGGCTATCGAAGACCGGGAAACGTCAAGGCCGCCTTTACAGCATTCGTACACCGGTAGTGTGCGGGGGTGGAACAGGCGATCGAAGTTCGCGGCCTGGTTCGCGAGTTCAAGGGCGGAATTCATGCGGTTGCAGGAATCGACCTCGACGTCGCGCCGGGCGAGATCTACGGCTTCCTCGGCCCCAACGGCGCCGGCAAGTCGACCACCGTGCACATGCTCACGACGCTTCTTCCTCCGACGGCGGGAACAGCAAAGGTCGGCGGGCACGACATCGTGGCGGAGGGGCCGGCCGTGCGGAGGACGATCGGCGCCGCGCTCCAGGAGGCAGCGCTCGACCCGCTCCTCACGGGTCGCGAGCACCTCAAGCTCCAACTTGCGCTCCACGGAATCCCGCGGGCCGAGCGCGATCGGCGCACTGACGAGCTCCTCGAGCGTGTCGGCCTGCGACTGGCCGCGGATCGAAAGATCGGCGGCTACTCGGGCGGGATGAAGCGACGCCTCGACCTCGCGCTCGCGCTGGCGCACCGCCCGCGGATCCTGTTCCTGGACGAGCCGACCACCGGGCTCGACCCCCAGAGCCGAAGCGCCCTCTGGGACGAGGTCGTGCGGCTGAAGCGGGACGAGGGCGTCACGGTCTTCCTGACGACGCAGTACCTCGAGGAGGCCGACGTGCTCGCCGACCGGGTCGGGATCATCGACCACGGGCGGATCGTCGCGGAGGGGACCCCGGCCGCGCTGAAGGCGGAGATCGGGCGGCCGACCGTCGAGGCGGTCCCGACCGAGGAAACCGAGCCGGCCAAGCTGGAGGCGATCTTCGGGCGCTTCGGCGAGCTACAGCCGTCCACTGCCGGCGTGGCCGTTCGCCTGGACGGCAAGGGCGGGCTCGCCGACGTCGTGCGCGCGCTCGACTCGGCGGACGTGACCGTCGCAGCGCTGCACCTGCACGCACCGACGCTCGACGACGTGTTCCTTGCGAAGACCGGCCGCTCGCTCGAAGGCGAGGAGGAACCCTCCGAGCCTGAGCCGGCTCCCGCTTGAGCCTCGGCTCTCAGATCCTCCATCTGGCGCGCCGGTCGGTGATCCGGACGCTGCGCCAGCCTGCCAACTGGATCACGCCGCTCATCTTCCCGCTCGCGCTCATGGCGGTGAACTCCGGCGGCCTCCAGGCGGCGACGAGCCTGCCGGGCTTCCCAACCGACTCGTTCGTCGCGTTCTTCCTCGCCTTCCCGTTCATCCAGGGCGCGCTCTTCTCGACCGTGAACGCCGGAGTCGACCTGGCGCGCGACATCCAAACCGGGTTCCTGAACAGGCTCGCTTTGACGCCGATGCAGAGCACCGCCCTGCTCGTCGGCCACCTGGGCGGGGTGATCGTGATGGGTTTCGTGCAAGCAATCTGGTACCTCGCCGTCGGTCTGGCGATCGGCGTGCGCATCGAGGCAGGCGTCCTCGGTACGGTCGTGCTCCTCGTGCTCGCCGTCCTGATCGTCACTGCGTTCGGGTCGTTCGGCGCGCTCGCCGCACTGCGCACCGGCTCGACCGAGGCCGTGCACAGCCTCTTCCCCGTCTTCTTCGTGTTCCTGTTCATCTCGTCGATGAACCTGCCGCGGAACCTGATCGAGACGGACTGGTTCCAGGTCGCGGCGTCGGCGAACCCCGTCTCCTACCTGATCGAGGCGATCCGGAGCCTCGTGATTCAGGGCTGGAACGAGGAGGCACTGGCGCTTGGCTTCGCCATCGCGATCGGCCTTTCGATCGTCGGCCTCACGCTCTCCTCGCTCTCACTGCGGACGAGGCTGGCGCGGACATGAGGAGCGTCGTCAGCGTGGCGCTCGCGGTCGGGTGGAGGATGCTGCACAACAACTTCACGACCCCCTCGCTGCTGATCCCGGGCATTGCCTTCCCGATGTTCTTCTTCGTCGCCTTCGCGGGAGGGCTCTCACGCGTGAACGACGTCCCGGGCTTTCAGTTCCCCGTCGGATATACGGCGTTCCAGTTCGTCTTCGTCCTCTTGCAATCTGCTGCATTCGCAGGAGTTTTCACCGGCTTCGGCATCGTCCGCGACTTCGAGACCGGCTTCGCACGGCGCCTGATGGTGGCTGCGCCCGACCGGCGTGGGATCCTGCTCGGCTACGGGATCGGCGCGATCGGACGCTGGGCGGTGACCGCGCTCGTCCTGACCTCCGTCGCAATGCTCGCGGGAATGGAGGTGGGCGGCAACGGCGTCGACGTCTTCGCGCTCTACACGCTCGCCGTCCTCGTCAACATGATCGGGCTGTTGTGGTCGGCCGGCGTGGCGATGCGCTTCCGGACGCTGCAGGCGGCCCCACTCATGCAGCTGCCGGTCTTCCTCTCGCTGTTCTTCGCGCCGGTCTTCGTGCCGGTCGAGCTCCTGGCGGGCTGGCTGCAGACGATCGCGCACCTGAACCCGGTGACGCTGATGCTCGCGGCCGGCCGGAGCCTGATCGCCGGCCAGCCGGCGCACATCGTCGGCGCGTTCGGCGCGGCCTTTGGATTGATCGCGCTCTTCTCGGTCTGGGCGACGCGTGGGCTGCGCCGGGCCGAGGCCGCCGGCGGCGGCTAGGCGAGCGTTTCCCGGAGGCGTTCCTGAAACGCCGCGACCAGCTGCTCGCTCTCGGGCAGGAGCCGGCCTTGGGGGATCGCGCCCGATCCGGCGCCGCGCTGCACCGACTCGACGAGGCGAGCGTCCTCCCGCCCGACCTGATCGTCGAACTCGAGGAACTCGGCGATCCAGGCACCGTCCTCGTTCGGAGCGAAGAAGTAGTCGAGGATCCGGCGGGTCCGGTCGGGAGCAATCGCCAGGATCGGGCCGATCGAGAGGTTCGGCCTGCCCGGGAAGACGTTGATCCCCGTGTTGGGCCAGACGAGGTGGAACTGTCCCTCGGGCAGCGGTGCCCCACTCGGGTCCTTCAGCCGCCCGAACTGGCTCAGGTGCCACGGCCTGCGCTCGAGCCGGTACTCGCCCGGCGAGGTCTCGACCATTGCCGAGAAGCCGGGATGCGCGACGGCGCAGTGATAGCACTCGAGGAAGTTCTCCGTCGCGATCTTCCAGTTCGCCGCGACCTCCCAGTCCACCCGGTGGTGAAACGCGAGCCCCTCGACGTCGATCCCGCCCTCGCCCAGCATCGCCGGCACCTCGCCGAGCACGTCCTCGAGCGGCGGCGCCCCGCCGTCCAGGTTCACGAACCGGAACGGCCCCCAGGCACCGAGCCGGATCTCGACGAGCCCGAGGTCGCGGGCGCCTGAGAGCTCCTCCGACCGCGGCGCCGATCGCAGCGATCCGTCCAGCCCGTACGTCCAGGCGTGGTAGGCGCACTGGAGTGCCTTCCGGCTCCCGGCCTCCTCGACGACGACCGAGCCGCGGTGCCGGCAGACGTTGACGAACGCGCGCTCGGCCCCCTCCTCGTCTCTCACCACTACGACCGGGGCCCGGCCGGCCCACCCGGGGACGACGTTGTGCTCGCCAAGAACGCCGACGTACTGCCACGTCCGCGCGAAGATCGCCTTCTCCTCCCGCTCCAGCACCGCTGGATCTCGGTACCAGGCCCACGGAGTGGTGGCGGAGCTCACCTCAAGTCAGAAACGCCGGCGGGTCGTCCAGCACCCCGTCCGCAATCAGCGCGATCACGTAGCCGAGGATCAGCAGGACGCCCGTCGCGAGATGGAGCTGGATGTTCTTTCCCATCGCCGGCATCAGGGCGTACGGCTGGTCGTACGACGACTTGAGCGCCCGGTAGACGGGGAGGGCAAGCGGCGCTGCGGCGAGGGCGATGATCGCCGGGCGGACGATCCACCCTCCGAGGGCGAACACGACGACGAGCCCGAACGCAACGGCGACCGCTGCGGCGTAGCCGTTCACGACCTGGTCCTTCGAGAGCCGTACGGGAAGGGTCCGCTTGTCTGCTGCGGCGTCGGCCGACCTGTCGGGCACCTCGTTCACGTAGAGGACGAGCGCGATCAGGATCCCGACCGGAATCGAGGCCAGGAGCGGCTCGAGGTCGTACTCCTGCGCCTGTACGAAGTACGCGCCAAGGGTCATGATCGGCCCGAAGCCGAGCGCCACGACGATCTCTCCGAGACCGCGATGGACGAGCTTGAGCGGCGGCGCCGTGTAAAAGAAGCTGAGGAGCGCGCCCGCGACCCCGAGCCAGAGCAGGTCCCACCCGCGCGCAGCGGCCAGGCCGATGCCGATCGCGATCCCGGCGGCATAGAACCCCAGCGACATCAGCGCGATCGTCCGGAGCGAGAGCAGTCCATAGAGGACGACTCGGGAGCCGCCGGAGAACTGCGTGGGGTTCACGTTGGCCTTGTCGGCGCCGCTCGTCGTGTCGAAGACGTCGTTCGCGACGTTGAGGCCCAGGTGGATGCAGGCGCCGCCGACCACGGTCAGGAGCGCGAGCCACCAGTTGAAGCCGTTCGTCCAGGCGGCGACAGCGATTCCGAGCAGCACCGGCACGAAGGTCGCCGTGAGGAACGGGAGCCGCGTCGCCCGCAGGAAGAGCCATCCGAACGAGAGCTTCGGCTTCACCTCGCGCCCGGTCTCCGCCGAGACCTGTTCGAGGTAGCGGTGGGCCTGGGGCAGGCCGCGCTCCGAGTACTCGAAGAAGGACATCTCCTCCTCGTCCCAGTGCTGGACGTCCTCCGGCGAGAACTCGAGCCCGCCCTCCGTCCGCCTCAGCGGCCCCCAGAGCGAGACGTAGCGGCGCTCGTCGTAGCCAACGCCCGGCTGGGGGCGGATGTGGCTGAAGACCACGTTGACCCGATCGCCCTGCGGCGGCTGTGCGTCGCCGGCGACGGCCCGCAACGAAACGATCCCGCGCGTTTCGTCGACCTCGAAGTCGGTCGCGACCGACATCGGATAGCCGTCGG
The DNA here is from genome assembly GCA_035265935.1 of Gaiellaceae bacterium. Taxonomy (GTDB): domain Bacteria; phylum Actinomycetota; class Thermoleophilia; order Gaiellales; family Gaiellaceae; genus JACDAN01. The sequence goes on along the minus strand of DATFOC010000028.1, from coordinate 4,360 downwards.
CGTCGACATAGGCGATCACCGCGTGGCCGAAGCGCTCTTCGAGCCTGGCGATCAGCTCCGGCGTCGCTTTCATGCGAGCACCGGGTCGACGTGGAAGACCTGAGGCGGCCGGTCGGTCCGTCCGTCCTCCCAGAGGAACGCCTTCCGGGGGCGGATCTCGATGACCGAGCGCTCAAAGAAGAGCGGAAGCGCGACGCGCTTGCCGAGGAAAAAGTCGATGGCGGGCTCCTTCTTCCGCCAAAGTGGAAGCACGCGCTCCCAGCCGGCGTGGAGGTCCGAATCGTCGACCTCGGCGTCGCCCTGGATCGTCGCCCGGGCGACCTGGCCGGGCTCGAGCGCGGCGGGATCGGTGATCGAGAGCGACACCTTCGGGTTGGCCTTGATGTGCTCGAGCTTCTTGGAGAAGAGGATGCTCGAGGTGAGGTAGATCAACTCCCCGTCGTAGAGCGGGATCAACGGATGCGTCACCGGCCGGCCCGACGGGTCGACGACCGTGAGCTCGCTCACGAGCGCCGTCTCGAGCACTGCTTCGACCGGTTCGGGAAGGATCCCCATCCGCCTCGGGACGATATCCCTAGCTTCGCCTCTCGACCACGATGTGCGTCAGCGCCTCGAGCTCCGGGCGGTGCGCCGTCCGTCCGAGATGCGAGCGCGCCTCGGCGGCGTAGCGCAGTGCGATCTCGCGGGCCCGTTCCAGCGCGCCCGTCTGTGCAACGCGGATGAGCGCGCCCTCGAGCGGCCCGCCGGCGAGCGCCTCGCGCACGACCTGGTCCTCACGGGCGGCGAAGATCAGCGGCAGGGTCGGCGTGCCTTCTCGGAGGTCGTTTCCGGCGAGCTTCCCGGTCTCGATCGTCGTGCCGGTGCAGTCGAGGATGTCGTCGGCGATCTGGAATGCGATCCCCAGCGCGAGCCCGAAGCGGCCGATCGCCTCGTCGCGGCTCCCGAGCAGGCACGCGGCGCGGAAGAGCTCGGCTGTCTTGAGCGTGCAGCGACGGAGATACTCCTCCTGGGTCGTTTCGGGCTTGTGCGCCTGCCCGTGCTGAATCGCCTCGCCGCGGACGAGGGCGAGCGCAGCGGCGGCGAGCAGCTGCACACCCTCCTCGTCTCCGGTCGCGGAAAGCTCCGAGAACGCCCGCGCATATAGGTAGTCGCCCGTCGTGCGCGCGCCAACCGAGCCGTGCGTGCGCCACGCGGTTTCATGACCGCGGCGCAGCGCAGCCCGGTCGATCATGTCGTCGTGGACGAGGCTCGCCATGTGGACGAGCTCGACCGCGGCTCCGGCCGGCACGGGGTCCCGGCCGTCCCGGGTGGTGAGGAAGACGAGCAGCGGCCGCAACCGCTTCCCGCCGGCGGCGAGCGCCTGAGCGCCGGCGTCGGCGACCGTGCCTGGATGGCTCGCGACGGACTCGCGGAGACGGTCCTCAAGCGCGGCCATGTAGGCGTCGAGGCCCGGAGCCTCCTCGACGGCGGCGAGGGCAGTCACGGGCGGGTCACCTGGCTTCCCCGACGACCAGGACGACGATGCCGCCTCCCAGCAGCCGGTGCGCCGCCGGGTGGAAGCCCGCCGCGCGAACACGTTCGGTGAGCTCGGCCGGGCCCGGGAATCGACGCACGCTCGCAGGAAGGTAGCTGTACGCCGCGCCGCCGGAAATCACCCTGCCGGCGACGGGGACGAGCCCGCCGAACCACGCGTTGTAGAAGAGAGCAAGCGGGCCTTTCGGCCGCACGAGCTCCAGGATCGCCAGCCTGCCCCCAGGCTTGACGACCCGCCGGAGCTCCCGAAGCGCCGAATCGAGATCATCGACGTTTCGCACGCCGAAGCCGACCGTCGCCGTGTCGAAGGACCCGTCCGCGAAAGGCAGGTGCAGCAGGTTTCCCTCGACCCACTCGATCTCGGATGACTTGCGACGGGCCCGCTCGAGCATTGCGTCGGAGAAATCGAGGCCTGTGACGATCCCGCCCGCCGACCTGGCCGCCAGCGCGAGGTCGCCCGTCCCGCAGCACGCGTCGAGGACCCTGTCCCCCTTGGCGACCACGGCGTCGGCTGCGAGCCGGCGCCACCGCCGGTCGAGGCCGGCCGACAGCGCATGGTTCATGCCGTCGTAGACCGGCGCGATCCGGTCGAACATCGTCCGGACGGCGTCGGCCGGGAGGTGGCCGGTCCGCGCCGTCACTGATCTAGCCGCCGGACGAGCCCTTGGAGGCCTCGAGGAAGGCCGCGATCTGCCCCAGCTGCTCCTCGCTCAGCGTCTCGCCGTAGACCGGCATCACCTGGTTACCGAACTCCCGAGGGTTGGAGATGTACGCCTGGAGCCGCGCGGCGTCCATCTCGTTTCCGACACCCGAAAGGTCCGGCGCGCCGAGATTCGCCACGCCGGAGCCGAGGTAGGTGTGGCAGTTCGTGCAGCCGGACTCCGCGAAGAGCTGGGCGCCCTCCTGCGCCTCACCCTCCGGAATGTTGTTCTCCTCGATCCAGCGGGCCACGTCGCCCGTCGCGCCGGTCCCCTCCTCGGCGACCGCGCCCTTGTAGGTCAGGACGCCCATCGTGACCACGGTGAGGATCGCCGCGATCACAGCCACAGGACGGCGGGAAAGCCGCCGCTCCTGCCGCCGGTCGAGAAACGGAAGTGCCAGGAGCAGGATCAGCGCGATCGTCGGGATCCCAACGGTTCCGAGCACGACCGAGTCCGGCCACTTGAAGATCCGGAGGAGATAGAAGAGGAAGTAGAAGTACCAGTCGGGCCGCGGGATGAAGCTCGTCGTCCCCGGGTCCGCCTTCTCCTCGTAGAGCACTCCGAGCGAGCCCGAGGTCGAGGCGCCGTCCGGCTCCGAGGCCTCGTCCGCCGTGAAGTACCAGACGCACGCGAGCCCGACGATGACGGTGACCACGACGAGGCTCATGACCGTGTCGTGGAACATCGCGTACGGGTGGAACGCCTTCCCGCGGGTCTCGACGTCCTCCTTGTAGCGCTTGAACTGCTCGCGGCGCTCGTCGGTCGCGCTACTCACTTCGCGGCCTCCCTCCACGCGCTCGTGGCCTGAGCAGGCCTCCGTCGCCGGTGGGCGCCGGCTCGGGCCGCTCCCTGCCGGCCTCCTCTTCCGACCACGGCGGCGAGACGACGCCGAGCCGGACGACGAGGTAGAGGTGAAGCGTGATCAGGGCGATGAGCGCCCCGGGGAGGAGGAGCATGTGCAGCGCGTAGAAGATCGTCAGCGTGTTCGCGCCGATCTCGTCGCCCCCGCGTAAGAACTGCGACAGGAACGGGCCGACGAAAGGACCGGTTCCGTTCAGGTTGATGCCGACGACGGTCGCCCAGTACGCAGTCTGATCCCATGGGAGCAGGTACCCCGTGAACCCCATGAGCAGCGCCAGCGGAAGGATGAGCACTCCGACGATCCAGTTCAGCTCCCTCGGATACTTGTACGCGCCGAAGAGGAAGACCCGGCCCATGTGGAGGAAGAGCAGGATGATGAAGACGCTCGCGCCCCACCGGTGCATACCGCGGACGAGCCAGCCCAGCGTGACATCGTGCGTGATGTTCCGGATCGACTCGTACGCGTGGTCGGGCGTCGGCTTGTAGTACATCGCGAGGACCACGCCCGTGCCGAGCTGGACGAGGAAGGCGGTCAGCGTCGCCGAGCCAAGGGTCTGGAACCAGTTGACGTCCGACGGGACCTTCCGGAAGAGGAAATACTTGGTGCCGCCGACGATCCCCGACCGCTCCTCCAGCCAGTCGAGCGGGACCATCACGATGTGGCCGACCTTGGCCATGATCCCCTGGTTGCGCTGCCGGCTGGGGGGCGGGACGACGGCCACGAGTCTCTAGTACTCCAGGTCTTTGGGCTGGATGGGGTACAGGAACGCGGAGAGGCCGTCGACGTGCTCCCCCGGCCCCTGCTGCTGATACGCGATGATCGTGGCGTCCGCCCCCTCGCCCTCGACCTCGCCGACGCTGTACGGCAGGAGCAGCTTGAGATTGCCGCCGGAGATCTCGAACGTGTAGCGGTCGAGGGCGCGAACAGGCGGCCCCGCGATCCGGTTGCCCTCGAGGTCGTACGCGCCGCCGTGGCAAGGGCAGCTGAAGTTCGCAGGCTGGACCGGGGTCACCGTCAATTCTCCCCCCTCGGTCTCGGTCTCGACCGTCTCGGCCCGTTCGTCCTCGCGGGGCCCGCCGGCTTGAACCGGGCAGCCGAGGTGGACGCAGCGGTTGGAAAGGATCGTCATGTTCGGCATGCCGTCCACGTCGCCGTTGGACCGGACGAATGCGGTCCGCCTCGACACCTCGCCCGAGCCCGGGTCGAGCAGGAACGTCGACTCGCGCCACTCGTTCTCCGGGTAGAGGTCCAGCGGCCCGAGGTC
>DATFOC010000027.1:0-15997 GCA_035265935.1 Gaiellaceae bacterium | reverse complement strand
CGACATCACGTTGCCAGGTGAAGCTCAGCGGCGCGGCCGCCTGCACGTGATCACACAGGTGCGGCGGGAGGTCGAGGACATCTTCCTCGGCATGGGCTACGAGGTGGTCGAAGGCCGGGAAGTCGAGACGACGCGCTACCTCTTCGACGCGTTGAACATGGCGCCGACGCATCCGACGCGCTCGCCGCTGAACACGTTCTACCTCGACGGAGACGTCGTCCTGCGGGCGGAGACCTCGCCGTCCCAGATCCACACGATGGAAGAGCGCACGCCGCCGATCTACATGGTCTCGCTCGGACGCTGCTACCGGCGCGACACGGTCGACGCCACGCACTACCCGATCTTCCACCAGGTGGAGGGCCTCGCCGTCGACGAGGGCCTGACCCTCGCCGACCTCAAAGGCACGCTGCAGCACCTGCTCCGCTCGCTCTTCGGCCCCGAGCGCGAGACGCGCGTAGGGACCCATTTCTTCCCGTTCACGGAGCCGTCCATCGAGGCATACGTCTCGTGCTTCCTCTGCGACGGCGCTGGTTGCCGCGTTTGCCGGCAGTCCGGCTGGATCGAGATCGGCGGCGCGGGAATGGTCGACCCGAACGTCTTCGAGTTCGTCGGCTACGACCCCGAGAAGGTGACGGGATTCGCGTTCGGGTGGGGGCTCGAGCGGATGGCCCTGCTCCGGCACGGGCTGCCCGACATCCGCGCGCTTTGGGAGAACGACCTGCGGCTACTGGAGCAGTTTTGAGAGTCCCCGTCTCCTGGCTTCGGGAGTACGTCGACGTGACTGCCTCGACGGAGGAGATCGCCGCGCGCCTCGCGATCTCGACGTGCGAGGTCGAGCGGATCATCGTCCAGGGCGTCGCGGACGAGGACGGAAACCTCGGCCTGTTCCGGGTCGGCCGTGTCGTGGAGGCCGGGAAGCATCCGAACGCCGACCGCCTCCAGCTCTGCCGCGTCGATGTCGGTGAGGGCGAGCCGCGCCAGATCGTCTGCGGCGCCTGGAACTTCGGCGATGGCGCGACCGTGGCGGTGGCCCTGCCCGGCGCGGTGCTCCCCGACGGCACGGAGCTCGCCGAAGTGAAGCTCCGGGGGAAGAGCTCCTCGGGGATGATCCTCTCCGAGCGCGAGCTCGATCTCGGCAGCGACCACTCGGGGATCCTCGTGCTCGAGGACGGCCCCGAGCCGGGCACGCCGCTCGCGGACGTCCTCCCGCTGAGCGAGCAGGTGCTGGAGATCGAGACGACGCCGAACCGGCCAGACCTCCTCTCGCTCTACGGCCTCGCCCGCGAGGTGGCAGCGATCTTCGGAGCCGAGCTCCGGCCGATGCCGGGCACCGATCCCGAGCGCATGGCCGACGAGCCCGTGGACATCCGCATCGACGATCTCGAGCGCTGCCCGCGTTACGTCGGGCGCACCTTTCGAGACGTCAGGATCGGCGCATCGCCGACGTGGGTCAAGGCGCGGCTGACCGCGGCGGGGATGCGGCCGATCTCGAACGTCGTCGACGCCACGAACTACGTGATGCTCGCGCTCGGGAGCCCGCTCCACGCGTTCGATCAGTCGAAGCTCGCCGAGGGACGGATCGTCGTCCGCCGAGCGCATGCCGACGAGGAGATCCGCACGCTCGACGGCACCCTCCGCACCCTGACGCCGGAGGATCTCGTGATCGCCGATGCCGCGCGACCGGTTGCGATCGCCGGGGTCATGGGCGGCGAAGACAGCGAGGTGACCGACGAAACGACCGTCGTCCTCCTCGAGGCCGCGAACTTCGAGCCGAGCGGGATTCAGCGGACCTCGGAGCGGCTCGGCTTGCGCTCGGAGGCCTCCGGCCGGTGGGAGAAGGGCGTCGACCCTCATCTCGCCGAGGATGCCGCCCGTCTTTGCAGCCAGCTCTTCGCGGAGCTGGCCGGCGCCGGCTGGACCGGCGAGAGCGACGTCTCCGCCCAGCTGCCCGAGCGGGCCATCATCCACCTGCGCCCCGAGCGCACCTCGGAGCTCCTCGGCCTCGAGGTCGAGCCCGACGAGCAGCGGGGGAGACTCGAGGCGCTCGGGTTCGAAGTCTCCGGCGACTGGAACGTCACCGTGCCGACCTGGCGCGCGCGCGACGTCACCCGCGAGGTGGACCTGGTCGAGGAGGTCGGCCGGATGAGGCTCGACGAGGTGCCGTTCACGCTTCCGGCCCGCCGGGAGATGTACGGGCGGCTCTCTCCCTGGCAGCAGCACCGCCGCGCCGTCGAGGACGTGCTCGTCGGGCTCGGCTACTTCGAGGTCTACACACCGAGCCTCGTGGCCGAGGACCCGGACCCGCACGCCTACCGGATCCCTCAGCCGCAGTCGCAGGACATGGCGGTTCTCCGCACGACGCTGCTTCCGAGCCTCATCCAGGTCGCGCGCCACAACCTCGACGTCGGAAACGACGGCATCGCCGTCTTCGAGATCGCACACGTCTACCGTCCGAGCGACGAGGAGTTGCCCGACGAGCGTGTGCACGTCGCCGGTCTCGCGCAAGCCCCGTTCGCGCGTGCGAAGGGCGCAGTCGAGGAGATCCTCGCTGCCGGCCGGACCACGGGGGCGTTCGTGCGGGGCGAGCACCCGCTGCTGCATCCCGGCCAGACGGCGACGACGAGCGGTGGGATCCTTGGCGGGCTTCGCCCGGGACAGCTGGAGGGCGAGTGGAGCGCGTTCGAGCTCGACCTTGGCGCCCTTGAGCCCGGCGCGGGCTGGACGTACGAGGACGTCATCACCTATCCGCCGCTCAACCAGGACCTTGCGTTTGCCGTGGCCGAGGATGTGCTCGCGACGGATCTGGTGGAAGCTGCGCGTGCGGCCGTGCCGGAGCTTCGGTCGATGGAGCCCTTCGACGTCTACCGCGGCGAGCAGGTTGGCGAGGGGCGCAAGTCGATCGCGTTCCGCGTCGAGTTCCGCTCGCCCGAACGCACTCTCACGGACGAAGAGGCCGCGGGACTGCGCGAGAAGATCGTCGGGGCCCTCCGCGAGCGTTTCGGCGCCGAGCTTCGAGCTTAGAGCGAGTCTGGTGATAGCCGGGCTGCGCGGGCGCTCTGGACCTTGTCCTCGATCCCGGGCGAATGCTCGAGCAGGGTCCGGAAGCTCCGATCCGTGATCACCAGTGCACGGATCGGTGTCTCCGCCGTAACCGTCGCCGTACGGGGCCGATCCTCGAGCAGCGCAATCTCGCCGAAAAAGTCGCCGGCGCCGAGGCGGTTGATCTCCTGATCGCCTCTCCGCACCGTCGCCTCGCCTTCGATGATGACCATGAACTCACGGCCGGGGTTGCCCTCGACCGTGAGATTTCTCCCGTCGGGAAGGTCGATCTCGTCCGCGATCGACGCAACCTCGTCGAGCTCCTTGTTACCGAGCTCGGAGAAAAGCGGCACACGCTTGATGAGCTCAACCTTGGCGTTCTTCCGTAAGCGCATTGTGCGAGTCTAAAACCGTCAGGCGCGCGAGGACGTAAGAGGGGACATGACGCATCGCATTCGAATCATTCTTCTCGCCGCCGGCACGGCTTTGGCGGCGCTCGCTTCGCCCAGCATTGCCCTGGCCCAGACCAAGCTGATCGGGACGGTTTCCGACCCGGGGACGATCACGCTCAGGACCGAGGCCGGCGCAGCAGTCACGGACGTTCCTGCTGGCACGTACACGATCGAGGTGCGCGACCAGTCGATCAACCACAACTTCCACCTGAGCGGCCCCGGGGTCGACCAGCGCACAGACGTGGAGACGATCGAGACCCAGACCTGGACGGTCACGCTCCAGGATCGGGCCCGCTACACGTTCGTCTGCGACCCACACAACCTGGTCATGCGTGGCTCGTTCACCACGGGCGGAGGGCCGCCGACGCCGCCTCCGCCTCCCACGACCAGGCCGCCGACTCTGACTGCGACCGTCGGTCCGGGAGCCACGATCTCGCTTCGCACTAGTCGTGGCGCACGCGTGACGCGGCTGAAGGCCGCCCGCTACCGCATCGTCGTCCGCGACCGTTCGAGAATGCATAACTTCCATCTCTTCGGGGCGGGTGTCAACAAACGCACGACGGTCCGCTTTCGCGGCTCGACGACCTGGACCGTGACCTTCCAGAAGGGGCGGACGTACCGTTTCGTCTGCGACCCTCACGCCAAGCGCATGAAGGGAAGCTTCAGGGCCACGTAGCTGACTAGACCGATCGCCTGGCCGGCTCACGAAGCCTGCATTCTCCCCACCAGCGGCGTGAACGCCGGCCTGGCGATCGAGTTCGAAGTAGCTCCGCCGGATGGGACAGGGCCGACTTCGACTGGCGCTCAGTCGCGGTCGACGAAGGAGAACCGCCCCAGGCGGGCCTTTTCCTTCCCCTCGCGACCCCGTCGCGCAAACAGCCTCATCGTCGCGCCGATTCCCCCGGCCAGCATGAAGCCGGCTCCGACGGCGCCCGCAGCGGCCACGGGAAGGTTCCTCTGCACCTTCGATCGGATGTCGGTTGCCTCCTTGACCTCGGCGCGGAGTGAGTCCACGGCGTCGGCGAGCCGCTCGCGCTCGGCGACGACCTCGTTTCGAACCTGTTGGGGAGTGCGCGAGTTACCCGCTGCCATTGCTCTTCAGCGCCTGAGTCGTGAGCTTGGCCTCGTCGATCGCCTGCTGGGGCAAGGGCGGCGTTCCACGGCTGACGCTCCTCGCTCCGAAGAAGCCAAGCAGGGCCGCGGTCGCGAGCAGGACGAGGGTGACGATGAGGAGCGACAGCCAGACCGGCAGGAACGTCGCAAGGCCGGCCGTAATGGTCGCGAAGAGGAAGCCGATCCCGTAGAGGCCGATCGCCAGGGCGCCCGCGAGGAGGCCGAGGCCGACGCCGATCGCGGTGACTTTTTTCTTCAGCTCGAGCGACGCGAGCTCGATCTCGAGTCGCGCGAGCGCGCTTGCGTGCTCGGCGACCTCCTTCACAGCCCCGCCGAGCGTCTGGTTCTCGGTGTCAGTCGCGTGGGTGGGCATGGCCTCTCCAATCGATGATCTTGGCGATGACGATTCCGGCGACCAACGCCGCGCCGACGATGAGAAGCGGATTGGGGCCGTCGCCCTTCGGCTTCGGCCTGACGCCGAGCTGTGGTGCCGTCGGAGCTGCGGGCGCGCCGCTGCCTGCCGGCTGGTTGGTCGGTGCCTCCCCCTTTGCCCGCGCGATGATCAGGCTCGGCTTGAGCTTGCGAATGAACGCGGCGTCCTCGGCCAGCGGCTCCGCGAACTTTGCGACGACGCCGCCCTCCGTGGCAGCGCGGTCGGCGAAACGCCGCAGGCTGTCCGCTGCCCGGTCGATGACCTGGTCTGCCTTCTTCGTCATTTCTTGGCCGGGGGCTCCTCGCCGGTGACGATCCGGTAAACGCGCGACGCCGCGAACCGTGCAGCGATCGCGGCGAGCGCCCCGAAGAGGCTGTAGAGGAGGGTCCAGGTCAGCTTGCGTAGCATCGTCGGGAGAAACTTACCGCGCCGGGCGAGCGGGAAACCTCTGGCTCGGTTCGATAACTATGCTCGTTCTATGCAGCCGGACGCGCGTTCGTTCGGGAAGGCGGAGCGCCAGCGGCTGATCGCGAGCCTCGTCTCGCGCCGCCGGATCGGGACGCAGCACGACCTTCTCGCCGCCCTGGCGGCCGAGGGCTGCCGGGCGACGCAGGCAACGGTCTCCCGGGACATTCGGGAGCTCAGCCTCGAAAAGACGCGCGATCAGCTGGGCCGGCCGCGCTACGTCGTGCCGCAGGATGGGCGGCGCACCGACCCGCGTGAGTCCCTCGCGGCAGTGCTTTCGGCGTTCGGGCTTCGGGCCGTACCGGCGCAGAATCTGGTGGTCGTCCAGTCGGAGCTCGGCTCGGCGCCCGCGATCGCGCGGGCGCTCGACCGGATCGAGCATCCGCTGATCGTCGGGACGCTTGCCGGCGACGACACGTGCCTCGTGATCGCCGCGGATCGGAACGGCGCCTCGGCGCTCGCCCGTGAGCTCGAGGACGTCATTGGCTGAGGTGGGCGATGTCGCCCGCCGTAGCCGCGGAGTGACTGAACGGGACATCGAGCTCTTCACCGAGCTGACCGGTGACCGGAACCCGCTCCACTACGACGAGGAAGCGGCGGCCCGCTCGCGCTTCGGGGGGCTGATCGTCCAGGGCGGCGTGACGTCGGGTCTGCTGAACGCGGTCGTGGCGGAAGATCTGCCAGGCCCCGGAAGCGTGTTCCTGCACGTCGACTGGAGCTTCAAGGCGCCGGTGCGGCCGGGTGACGAGATCACCGCCGAGGTCGAGGTGACCGAGGTGCGGGAGGACAAGCCCCTGACCCGACTCCGGACGACCATCGTGAACCAGGAGGGGACCGTCGTCCTGGACGGAACGGCGCTCGTGTGGACCGAGAATCTCTGAGGGCGCTCGCGCTGCTGGCGGCGGCGCTCGTGCTCTCGATGACGACGTGGTTCTCGGCGACAGCGGTTGTCCCGCAGTTGCGCACTGAGTGGGATCTCGGCAACACGGCCGCGGCGTGGCTGACGATTGCCGTTCAGGTCGGGTTCGTCGGAGGCGCACTTGCCGGGAGCGCGCTCAGCGTGGCGGACGTCTTCCCGCCCCGGTTCGTCATTCTCGCGGGCGCGCTCGGAGCCGCGGCGGCGAACCTCGTGCTCGTCGCGGCGGACGGGCCGGAGGTCGGGATCGCCGCCCGGGTCGCGACGGGGTTCTTCCTCGCAGGTGTCTATCCGCCCGCGCTCAAGCTCGCGTCGACGTGGTTTCGCCGGGGGCGCGGGACGGCGCTGGGGATCGTCGTCGGGGCGCTCACGCTCGGTTCGGCGGTCCCCCATCTCGTCAATGGCCTCGGAGGCCTCGACTGGCAGCTGGTCGTCTGGGTCACCTCGGCGCTGACCGCCGCCGGCGGCGTGCTCGTCTTCCTCGGCGTGCCCGAGGGGCCGTACTCGTTTCCGTCCGCCCGGTTCGACCCGCGACAGGCCGGGCTCGTGCTGCGCAACCGTGGGCTCCGCCTAGCGTCGCTCGGCTACTTCGGGCACATGTGGGAGCTGTATGCGATGTGGGCGTGGTTCCTCGTCTTCTTCGCGGCCGTCGCAACGGACGGCAAGGCGGCGGCCTACGCGACCTTCGCCGTCATCGGCGCCGGCGCAGTGGGGTGCTGGGTCGGCGGCGTGCTCGGAGACCGGTGGGGGAGGCCGGAGACGACGGCGTTGATGATGGCGGTGTCGGCCGCCTGTGCGCTGGGGATCGGGCTGGTCGCGGAGGTTTCGGCCGCGCTCGCGCTCGCGCTGGGTCTCGTCTGGGGCTTCGCCGTCGTCGCCGACTCCGCGCAATTCTCGACGCTCGTGACGGAGCTGGCCGAGCAGGCGTACGTCGGGACCGCCCTCGGGTTCCAGATGGCGGTCGGGTTCGCGCTCACGGTGCCGACGATCTGGTTGCTGCCGTTCCTCGAGGACGAGGTCGGCTGGCGCTGGGCCTTCGTGTTCCTGGTGCCAGGCCCGGTGCTCGGGATCCTCGCGATGATGCGCTTGCGACGGCTTGGGCTCGGGGTCCCTTAGACAAGGCGCACCCTGCCTCCTCCCCACCGCAATCGTAAGTGGCGGTGAACGCGCGAAAGGCGCGCGGATTCGTGCCGAATGTGTGACTTCGACTAGTCCGCGCGGAACTGCTCGGACGGTGGCTGCGGGTCGTGCTCGTCCAGCGCCTCGACTTCGTCGGCCGACAGGTCGAGCTCCGCCCGGCCCTCCGTGATCGCCCGCACGCGCTCCGAAGGAACGTACTTTGGCTTGGCGAGCAAGCCGGTCGCGATCGAAAGGCCGTTGAAGATGTCCTTGCCCGTGTCGCCGACGATCTCCTCGACCTTGCCGACCTCCGTCCCGTCCCGCGCCACGACGTCCCAGCCGGGCTCGATCAGCAGCCAGGAGACAGGATCGCGGGCCATCAGACGGGCCCGCCGTCCAGGTACCAGACCGGGCCCTGGGTCATGACCGGCTTCGTGTCGGCCAGGGCGTGGAGGATCGTCACACGTGCGCCGATCCCTTCCGTGTCGAGGCGCTCGAAGCAGCGCCTGGTCATTTCGGGCGCCGCGCCGTAGCCGTAGCGACCGACGCGGAAGCGGAAGCCCACGGCGTCGCTGTACCGGGCGGGATTGAGCGGAGCCATCAGCAGGGCCCCACGGTCGAGGAAGTCACTCGACTCGAGCTCGACCTGCGCGTAGACGTCGGTCCAGTCGACCGGGAGCGCTGCGAACGCGCCGTCCCACTGCTCCGCGGCCGGAGCCCATTCGGCGCGAAACTCAGCAGGCTCCGACGGCGCCTCCGACGTGGTGACGAGCTCGAGATCGCCCTTGATCCCCTCCCGGTCGATCCGCTCCATCATGCGTCGCGCCTGCTCCCGCCTGCCGCCGCGCCGAGGAACGGAGAAGCGGACCTGGCCGCCGACCCGTCCGGGCTGGAAAGCCGTGAGCATCGATGCCGCGCGTTCCGCCCCGCTCGCGTCGTCCACGTTCAGGACGAAGCGGGCGTCCGCCCAGTCCGCGGGCAGGCGCGATTCGAGCTCCCGGTACTGCTCGGCGACCGACACGCGCCGATCTTAGTGGCCACTACACTGGCGCCCGTGGCCAAGGTGGAGAGGAAGGGGGCGCTCTCGCCCGAGCTGCTACGCGAGTTCTTCCGCGAGATGCTGCTCATCCGGCGCTTCGAGGAGAAGGTCGAGGAACGCTTCCGTGCGGGCGAGCTGCCGGGGTTCCTCCACGTGGCGATCGGTCAGGAGGCGGTGGCCGTGGGGGTCTGCCGCGCGCTGGAGGAGGGCGATGTCATCGCCTCCACGCACCGAGCACACGGACACACGCTGGCGAAGGGAACCCACCCGAATGAGCTGATGGCGGAGCTGTACGGGAAGCTCGAGGGCTGCTCGCACGGTTACGGCGGCTCGATGCACCTCTACGACGTCGAGCGCGGGAACCTGGGCGCGAACGCCGTCGTCGGCGGGGGGCTGCCTGCGATCGTCGGGGCTGCGCTCGCGTTCAAGTTCCGCGACGAACCGCGCGTTGCCGTCGCGTTCTTCGGCGACGGCGCCACGAACATCGGCACCTTCCACGAGGCGCTCAACCTCGCACAGCTCTGGAACGTCCCGGCAGTCTTCGTCTGCGAGCACAACCACTGGGCCGAGTCGACGCCGTCCAAGCAGCACATGCCGATCGAGGACATGACCAAGCGGGCGGAAGCCTTCGGCATGGAGTCGATGGAGGTCGACGGCCAGAGCGTCGGCAAGGTCTACGAGGCGGCCGTGAAGGCCGTCGAGCACGCGCGCTCAGGGCGCGGCCCGGTGTTTCTCGTCGCCCAGACGTACCGCCTCGTCGGCCACTACATCGGCGACCCGCAGGTCTACCGGCCGAAGGAGGATCAGCAGCGCCTTCGCGAGACCGAGGATCCGGTCGACAAGCTCCGCGCCGAGCTCGACCTCTCGGACGACGAGTTCGAGGAGCTCGACAAGGAGGTCACCGAGCTGGTCGAGGCGAGCGTCGAGTTCGCGAAGAGCGGCACCGACCCGAAGCCCGAAGACGCCCTCAAGAACATCTACGCGTAGTGGCCGAGCTGTCTTATAGGGAAGCAGTCCGCGATGCGCTCGCAACCGCGATGCGCAAGGACGACGACGTCTTCATCATGGGCGAGGACATTGCCGAGATGGGCGGCTCGATGGGCGTCACCCAGGGGCTGCTGGACGAGTTCGGCCCCGAGCGCATCCGTAACACGCCGATCTCCGAGATCGGCATCGTGGGCACAGGGATCGGCGCGGCGATGCAAGGGATGCGCCCCGTCGTCGAGATCATGTACGAGGACTTCCTGACGCTGTCGGCCGAGCAGATCGTGAACCAGGCGGCCAAGCACCGCTACATGTCGGGGGGTCAGCTGAAGGTGCCGCTGACTATCAGAACGCAGGGCGGCGCAGGCTGGTCGCCCGGTGCCCAGCACGCGCAGCAGCTCGAGGCGTGGTTCGTCCACATCCCTGGTCTGAAAGTGGTCTTCGCGTCCACGCCAACGGACGTCCGAGGGCTCCTCTACAGCGCGATCTACGAGGACAACCCCGTGGTCTTCTTCGAGCACCGGACGCTGTACGGCCTGAAGGAAGAGGTGCCGGACGAGCTCGAGCCGATCCCGCTCGGCCAGGCGCGGGTGATGCGGGAGGGCGAGGACGTCACTGTCGTCGCGACCGGCCGCCTGGTCCACGAGGCGCTCGACGCAGCCAACCAGCTCGAGGAGCAGGGTGTCTCGGTCGAGGTCGTCGACCCACGGACGCTCCAGCCGCTCGACGAGGAGGCGATCGTCGAGTCGGTCAAGAAGACGAACCGCTGCGTCGTCGCGCACGAGGCCGTCACGCGGATGGGCTTCGGCGCCGAGGTCGCGGCCGTCGTCCAGCATCAGGCGTTCGACTGGCTCGACGCGCCGATCGAACGGGTCGGCGCGAAGTTCGCCCCGATGCCGTTCGCGCCTGTGATGGAGGAGTTCATCGTGCCCCACGCCAAGGAGGTCGTGGAGGCGATCCAGAGGACCGTTCAGCGAACGTGAGGCTCCCGGCAACATCATCCGGGCCGCTGGCGCGCGATCACCGGCGCCAGGCTGTGTCCTCAGCCGCACCCATATCTTTTCGATATGGGCGCTCCCTGCGTCCTTGCCTGGCTTGGTGCTCGCACACCAATGACGCGGCAATGTCACCGGAAGCCTCACATGGCGACTGAGGTCAAGCTCCCGCGCCTGGGGCAGGGCATGGAGTCGGGGACCGTCGTCCGCTGGCTCAAGCAGGAGGGCGAACGCGTCGAGAAAGGCGAGCCGCTCTACGAGCTGGACACGGAGAAGGTCACGCAGGAGGTCGAGGCTGAGGCCTCCGGCGTCCTGCTGAAGATTGCCGTCCAGGGGGGCGAGGTTCCGGTGGGGCAGACAGTCGCGGTCATCGGCGAGGAAGGCGAGGACGTCCCACAGGCCGAGGAGAGCGAGGCCGACGAGACCGAGGTCGATGAGGCGCCACAAGAGGAAGGCTCCCGCGCGCCGGAGCGCGACGCCGAGCGCGAGGAGGGCGCCGAAGCTTCCGCCGCGCGCGAGACCTCCGAGCAGGTGACGGAGGTCCGCGAGCCGGAGCGGAACGGTCGCGTCAAGGCCTCGCCGCTCGCCCGCCGGATCGCGCGCGAGCGCGGGATCGACCTCGCGCGGCTCCGGGGCACCGGGCCGGAGGGCCGAATCGTCGCCGAGGACGTGGAGCGCGCCGAGATCCCGCCGGCCGAAGCCCCCGCGGCGGCGCCGACTGCAGCTCCGCCCGGCGAGGTCGAGGTGGTCCCGCTCACGTCGATCCGAAAGACGATCGCGCGCCGCCTGACCGAGGCATGGCAGGCGCCGGTCTTCCAGATCTCCATGTCGGCGGACATGAGCCGGGCGCTCACACTTCGCCAGCAGCTCGTCGAGCTCGCGAAGGACGGCCCGAAGCCGACAATCTCGGACGTCCTCACGAAGATCGCCGCATCGGCGCTCATGCGCCACCGGCGGCTGAACGCCGAGTTCGCCGGCGAGGAGGTGCGGATCCACCCGTCGGCAAACGTCGGCATGGCGGTGGCGACCGACCGCGGGCTCGTCGTCCCGGTGATCCGCGGAGCCGAGAGGCTGTCGATCCAGGAGATCGCCGCGGCCCGTGTGGAGCTCGTCGACCGCGCGCGCGGCGGAAAGGTGCAGCAGGCCGATCTCGAGGGCGGCACGTTCACGATCTCCAACCTAGGGATGTTCGGCGTCGAGCAATTCGTCGCCGTTCTCAACCCGCCGCAAGTCGCGATCCTCGCCGTCGGCGCCGTGGAGGAAAAGCCGGTCGTTCGGGAGGGCGAGATCACCGCCCGCCCGCTGATGAGCCTGACGTTGACCTGCGACCACCGTGCGGTCGACGGCGCGGACGCGGCCGATTTCCTCCGCACCGTTCGCTCGATGCTCGAAGAGCCGGGGCTGGCGCTCTAAAGTTCAGCCATGCGGGTTTGGTACCGCGTCCGCGACCTCGACGCCGCGCGCCAGTGGTACACGGGCAAGCTTGGGTTCGAGGAGACGTATTTCGACGAGACCGGCCGCTGGGCGAAGCTCCAGCGCGGCGCGATGCAGATCGCCCTCGCCGAGGGAGAGCCCGAGGACGGAGGCGTCGCGACAATCGACGTCGATGACGTCAAGGCCGAGGCCGACCGCCTCCGAGAGGACGACATCGAGGTCGGCACCGTCCTCGAGCTGCACGAGGAGGTGCGGCTCCTCGACGTGTACGACCCCGACGGGAACCGCCTGCAACTCGTGCAGGAGCTCCGCCCCTGATCAGGCGGGGAAACCGGCAGGACGTCCGGTTCCTGAAGGACATGCTCCGACACGCCTTTTACTGGCGCTCGGGCGGCACCGTCGAGGACGCCTCGCTCTGGCAGTACGTGTCCGGATGGGGCCGTCGTGGCGACACGTCGGTGATCGCGCTGGAGGACGGCTTTCCGATCGGGGCCGCCTGGTTCCGGCTCTTCTCACGCGACGAGCCTGGGTTCGGCTTCGTGGACGATCAGACACCGGAAGTCGCCATCGCGGTCGTCCCGAGCCGGCGGGGGAGAGGCATCGGGTCAGAGCTGCTCGGTGCGCTGGTCGAGCTTGCGAAGGAGCAGGGCCGGGGCAGTCTGAGCCTGTCGGTGGCCGATGACAGCCCCGCGATGCACGTCTTCGAGAAGCACGGCTTCGAGACGGTTGAGCAGACCGACGGCTCCTGGACGATGCGGCTCAATTTGCCGACCAGCTAGGTGGGATCGGTGGGCCTCGGACTCGGAGCTCGTAGCGCGAGGGACTGTCCCTCGGACCTGGCTCGCGGCGACACGGAGATCGCAACGACTGTGTGACGGATGCGTGCCGGATCATGGACTCATGGCACGCCACCCGACCGACATGGACAAGACTGGCCCGGCGGCGCGAAAGCCAAATCGGCCGGGATGGACACTCAAGCGGCGAGGGCGGCGCCTAGGCCCGCGCCAGTAGGATCGACCGCGGAAATCGACCGAGGAGCAGAAACCGATGGAATGTGACGTTGCCGTCCTGGGAGGCGGCCCGGGCGGTTATACGGCCGCGATCCGCGCCGCGCAGCTCGGCGCGAAGACCGTCTGCATCGAGAAGGAGCCCGAGCTCGGCGGCACCTGCCTTCGGGTCGGCTGCATCCCCACGAAGGCCTGGGTCCAGACCGCCTTCGCCATCAAGGAGGCCGACGAGACCTTTGCCAAGCTCGGCGTCCACGTCGGTGAGCCTCAGCTCGACTTCGCGACCGCGAACCAGTGGAAGGACGGCGTCGTCAAGCAGATGACCGGCGGCGTCGCGCAGCTCTTCAAGGCGAACGGCGTCGAGTGGGTCAAGGGCTCGGGCCGCTTCACTGACGCGAACACGATCGCGGTCGAGGGTGGGGAAGACGTCACCTTCCGCACCACCATCGTCGCGACCGGCAGCTTCCCGATGCGTCCGCCGATCGAGGGGCTCGACTCGCCCCGCTGCGTCGACTCGACGGGTCTCCTCGCCCAGCAAGAGCTTCCGAAGCGCCTCGTCGTCCTGGGCGGCGGGATCATCGGCTGCGAGTTCGCGTCGATCTTCGCCCGTTTCGGCTCCGAGGTCACGATCATCGAGATGCTCCCGAGCCTGATCCCACAGGAGGACGCGGACGCCGCCAAGGAGCTCGCGAAGCAGTTCGGCAAGCGCAACATCGCACTCCATCTCGAGAAGCAGTGCACCAAGGTCGAGGACTCGGGCTCGGCGCTCATCGTCCACTTCGGCGAGGGGGAGACCATAGAGGCCGACCTGATGCTCGTCTCCGTCGGGCGTGCGCCGCAAGTCGAGAACCTCGGCCTCGAGGAGCTCGGCGTCGAGCTCGACCGCCGTAAGGGGATTGCGGCCGACGAGCACCGCCGCACCACCGTCGACCACATCTACGCGGTCGGCGACTGCGCCGGCTACTGGCAGCTCGCGCACACCGCGTTCCGCGAGGCCGAGGTGGCGGCGGAAAACGCGATGGGGCACGAGGCCATCGTGGACAACCGCGGCGTGCCGCGCCCGATCTACACCGATCCCGAGATCGCGGGTGTCGGACTCACCGAGGCGGAGGCGCGCGAGCAGTACGGCGACGACGTCGCGACCGGGATGTTCCCGTGGGTCGCCAACGCTCGCGCCGTGATGCAGAACGAGACGGTCGGCTGGGTGAAGTCGATCCACGAGACGCGGTACGGCGAGCTCCTCGGAATCGTCATGGTCGGCCCGCACGTCACCGACTTGATCGAGGCCGGAGTGGTCGCTTTGGATGCAGAATCGACGGTCGAGACGGTCGCCGACGGCATGGCCGCGCACCCGACGCTGTCCGAGGCGATCAAGGAAGCAGGCCTCGTCGCGCTCGGCCGCGCGATCCACCTCCCGAACCGCAAGCGCGCTCCGGCGCAGGCGTAGCGGCCGCCCTGAACTCGTTCCCCACCCCTTAAGGGGAGGGGATTGGCGACCCTTCCACCCGCCACCCGGCGTCCAGCCTACCGCCGAACTGCGCACGGATCACCCACGCCTTCGCGCCGAATCCGTGCCAATTCGGATCCGCAAGTGTCCCCGAGCTGCGCTTCCCCGTTGTCATGACGTGCCCGCTCCGCGGAGAAGAGCGCAAGAAATCGCGATTCTGGGTATCTACGGGCCGTGACCCCCGTCCTCGTCCACCGCCCGAAGTCGGTAGACCGCGCGTTCGAGCGCCTCTACAAGCGCCACGTCCACGACGTCTACCGCTACACGCTCGCGGTTCTCCACAACGAGGCCGACGCCGAGGACGTCACCCAGGCCGCGTTCCTCAGCGCCTACCGCGCCTTCCGCAACGGCCAGCGGCCCGTGAAGCCGCACAACTGGCTGATCAAGATCGCGCACAACGAGTGCCGCCAGCGCTTCCGCGCTTCGGCGCGGCGTCCGCAAGAGGTCGCGCTGCAGGAGACGGACGGCCACGCGGCCGGCAACCCCGACGAGGACGTTCCGACCGCCGAAGAGCTTCGCCACGCGCTCGCCCAGCTCAACTTCAACCAGCGTGCCGCCCTCGTCATGCGCGAGCTCGAGGGCCGCAGCTACGCCGAGATCGCCACGATCCTCGAGACCTCGGTGAGCGCCGTCGAGACGCTGCTCTTCCGAGCGCGGCGCGCCCTTCGTGAGCAGCTGGAGGGCAGCCTCACGTGCGGTCAGGCCGAGCTCACGGTCGCGCGCCGGCTGGACGGGACGATCGCGCCGAGCGAGCGCGGAGCACTTCGCGCGCACCTGCGCGAGTGCAAAGAGTGCGCTGCGCTCGAACGCCGCCGGCGCGCGCACCGCGCCGCTCTCAAGACGACGCTCGGCACCGTCCCGCTGCCCGCCTCGCTCCAGAGCTTCTTCGGCGGCGGCGCCGCGACCGTCGGCGGCGGGGTCGCGCTCGCCGGCACCGGTGTGGCTGCGAAGGTCGCCGCCGTCGTGGCCGTCGGAGCCGTCGCCGTCGGCGCGGGCCAGGTGGTCGAGGCCGTCACCACGAAGCCGGGCACGCGAAAAGCCGAGCACGCTCTCGAAGACTCCCACCACGCGACCGCGAGGTTCTCGTCCGTCGCGCGCGTCCAGCGGGCGCGACCCGCCGCCGGCCGTTCGGCGAAGGCGCGCAAGGCACAGGCTCGAATGATCGCGCTCGAGCCGGCGGGAAGGGGCGCCGCCCATCGCCGTTCGCTGCGCCGCTCCGACGTGGAGCCTTCGGACGAGCCCGTCGCGGCTGCCACTGCGGCCAAGGAGCCGGTGTCGCGGACGATCACTCCTCCGGCCTCGCCGATTCCCCAACCGCCGGTCGTCGCGCCGACGACGCCGACGATCCCCGTGCCCCTGCCGCCGCCACCCGTCGAGGTCCCCGAGCTGCCACCCGCCCCGCCTCCGCCGCCGGTCGAGCTGCCGAAGCTCCCGCCGCCTCCTCCGCTGCCGCCGCTGCCGCCGCCACCTCTGCCGCCGCCACCTCTGCCGCCG